>JAPKEJ010000059.1 GCA_028822155.1 Porticoccaceae bacterium | reverse complement strand
AGAGGCGGCGCAGTATGCGACGGCGTTGCAAGACTAGTTTAAAATAAATTCTCCATTAAGGAGCGAGTAAAAGTTGAGTTTTAGAGAAACACCCATCGTGCGACGCAAGTCGCGACAGATTATGGTCGGTAACGTACCTGTTGGCGGCGATGCACCTATTTCTGTCCAGAGTATGACTAACACTCTGACTTCAGATGTAGAAGCCACAGTGGCTCAAATAGAACGTATTCAGCGGGCTGGTGCAGATATCGTTCGAGTTTCTGTTCCTACCATAGAAGAAGCGGATGCCTTTGGTGAAATAAGAAAACGAGTAAGCGTCCCTCTTGTTGCCGATATTCATTTTGACCATAAAATCGCTCTTCGTGTTGCTGACCTGGGTGTCGACTGTCTTCGTATTAACCCCGGCAACATAGGTCGGGAAGACCGTCTGAGAGAAGTGATTGCCAAGGCTAAAGACCTCAATATTCCGATCCGAATAGGTGTTAATGCGGGATCGTTGGGCAAAGATTTGCTGCGCAAGTATGCTGAACCTACAGCAGAGGCAATGGTTGAATCAGCTATGCGCAATGTCGATCTTTTAGATAAATACGATTTTCAAAATTTTAAAGTGAGCGTTAAGGCATCTGAGATATTTATGGCTCAAGCGGCCTATCGCGATCTCGCCACACGCATTGAACAACCGCTTCATTTGGGTATTACAGAGGCTGGAGGGCTCCGTGCCGGCACGGTTAAATCAGCCATTGGGCTTGGCGCACTGTTGTTAGATGGTATAGGCGACACCATAAGGATTTCACTGGCCGCTGAACCTGAAGAGGAGGCCAAAGTTGCCTGGTCGATGCTTCGAAGCTTGAGGCTCCGATCCAAAGGCATTAACTTTATTGCCTGCCCCAGCTGTTCCCGGCAGAATTTTGATGTTATCAGTACGGTCAACGAACTAGAAAATAGGCTGGAAGACATTACCGTGCCTATGGACGTATCAATTATTGGATGCATTGTGAACGGGCCAGGAGAAGCCAAAGTTTCTGATTTTGGTTTAACGGGCGGCACTCCTGCCAATCTAGTGTATCTTGACGGTGTTCCTGACCATAAAATTAGCCAAGATAATTTGGTTGATCAGTTAGAGGCTGAAATTCGTGCTAAGGCCGCAGCCAAAGAGGCTCAGCTGGCACTGGACGCCTCACGAATAATTGCCAGAGGTTAAAAAGAGACTCGTCATGAAAATACAATCTTTGCGTGGCATGCATGACCTACTCCCAGAAAACTCAGCCATTTGGCAGTATCTTGAAAAGACGGTTGCCGATGTACTGTCTCGCTATAGCTATAAAGAAATTCGTTTTCCTATACTCGAACAAACAGAGTTGTTTAAGCGTTCTGTGGGCGAAGCCACCGATATCGTGGAAAAGGAGATGTATACCTTTGAAGACCGCAACGGTGACCAACTTAGCTTGCGTCCTGAAGGCACTGCGGGCTGCGTTAGAGCCTGTACGGAGCATGGCCTACTGCATAACCAAACACAGCGATTATGGTACGCCGGGCCAATGTTTCGTCATGAGCGCCCACAAAAAGGCCGTCAACGGCAGTTCCACCAAATTGGTGTAGAAGCGTTTGGATTAAATGGTCCAGATATTGATGCCGAGTTACTGCTATTAACGGCGAATTTATGGAAAACATTAAAGATCGATGGTGTAGTGACATTGCAGATTAATTCGTTAGGCACGTCGACTGACCGAGCAAACTACCGCGACAAATTAGTAGGCTACTTGATGGCCCATCGAGATAACTTAGATGAAGATAGTCAGCGACGGCTTGAGACTAACCCGATGCGTATACTGGACAGTAAGAATCCAGATGTGCAAAGAATTGTCGATGGAGCGCCTAAGCTAATCGATTTTATTGACGATGATTCAAGGCAGCACTTTGAGCAACTTTGCGGCATCTTAGATGCGGCTAAAATCACCTATGAAATTAATCCGCGGTTGGTTCGAGGGTTGGATTATTATTCCAAAACGGTATTCGAGTGGGTTACTGACAGTCTTGGCGCTCAAGGCACTATCTGTGCTGGGGGCCGCTATGATGGGTTGGTTGAGCAACTTGGTGGGAAGCCTTGCCCCGGGGTAGGTTTTGCCATGGGTATCGAGCGGTTGGTGCTGTTACTTGACGAATTAAAGGTTGTCCCTGATAGTGTCGGCCAAACGGTGGATATTTACTTACTAGCGGTCGGTGAAGTTAGCAATGCTGCAGCCGTATTGGCTGATAATCTGCGAAATCAGTGCCCTAATCTGCGTATTGAGAGTCATTGTGGTGGTGGCAGTTTTAAATCGCAAATTAAAAAAGCGGATAAAAGTGGCGCAACCGTGGCGCTTATTTTAGGTGAGCAAGAGGCTGCGTCATCGACTGTCGGGGTTAAGTACCTTCGGCAAGAACATACACAAGAAACGGTTGTCCAAGATAACTTGGCAAATTTACTTAACGATTTTTTTACTAATTGAGGCAAACGCGTGGCAGATCACCTTACTGAAGAAGAACAAATTGAATCCCTGAAAGCATGGTGGGCAGAAAATGGCGTTAAGACTCTTGTCTCGATTGTGTTGATTGTGGGTGGGTACTTCGGATACCAATCTTGGGATCAAAACAAACAGCTTCAGGCTGAAATAGCCTCGAGCATTTGGCAAAATAGTATGGACATTGTTTCAAGTCAAGCGCCAGGTGAGAATTTTCAGCCCGAGCAACAGACGGCTATCAATAATTATGCAGACCAGCTGAAACAGGACCATGCTGGAACCGGTTATGCCCATTTTGCAGCAATGCTAAAGGCAAAATTAGCCGTGGAAGGTGATGATTTAGATACAGCCGCTGCCGAATTACAGTGGTCACTTGATAACAGCCCTGAGCCGGCGACAGAAATGATTGTTCGTCTGAGATTGGCTCGTGTGGAAGCTGCTCGAGGTAACGTTGATCTTGCTTTGGAGATGGTCCAGGGAATCGACTCTAGTACCCACAAGTCGGCTTATGAAGAAGCTAAAGGCGACTTTTACTTGCAGTTGGATAATACCGAGGCAGCCTATACCGCGTATGACGCAGCAATGGCCTCCAATGAATCCAGCGATCCAATCGTTCGAAATATATTAGAGCTTAAAATTGGTCAGGTGCTCCCCGCAGCAACGCCTGACGCAATGACCGGAGATGATCAATGAAAAAACTGAGTCTGTTGTTCTGTGTGTTGCTCGTTTCTGGATGTAGCTGGTTTGGTGGCGACGACGACGCTGCAATTGAACCTGCAGAGTTAGTTGATTTTCAATCGGAAGCGTCCGTGGTTCGTCAATGGACGGCTAACGTGGGTTCAGGGGCTAAAAATTACTTGATTAGCTTGCGGCCAACGGCTAATCGAGACACGGTTTTTGCCGCAGACTATGGCGGTCAGATTACCGCGTTAGATGTCGGTACAGGTAATGTGCGTTGGGAGACTGAGTTAGATGTTCCAGTGACCGGCGGAGTCGGTTACGGTGCTGGGTTGGTTATGGTCGGAACGATAGAGGGTGAGGTCTTTGCCTTAGATGCGGACGACGGTTCGGTTCTGTGGACAAGTCAGGTCAGTTCAGAGGTGCTATCAAGCCCTAAATCGAATGGCGAGATTGTCGTGGTTCATAGCATTGATAACAAAATGGTCGCTCTAGATGCAAAGACGGGTGAAGAATTGTGGCAGCACGATGGTGATGCCCCTATTTTGAGCGTTCGTGGCACTAGCGAATCGGTGGTTACTAATAATATGGTTTTATCTGGATTTGATTCAGGTAAATTGATTGCTTTCAGTCCCGATAATGGTTCGATTATTTGGGAGACTCGACTGGCTTTGCCGACGGGTCGAACAGAACTCGAGCGTATGGTTGATATTGATGGCGAACCCCTGTTGGTTGGTGATGTTATTTACTCTGTGAGCTATCAAGGGCGTGTAGGAGCGTTGAGTCGCGGTACAGGAAGAAGCCTCTGGTCTCAGGATAGCTCTTCTCATCATGCGCCAGCCCACAGTGCCGGTCAGATTTATGTGACTGGAGCAGAGGATTCGGTGCAGGCATTTCAAGCAGGTAACGGGCAGCCGATTTGGTCCAATGACCAGCTGTTTCTGCGCCGTTTAACGGGTCCAGTTAAACTGGCTGGCACAATGGCGGTAGCTGATGCTGAGGGCTATCTCCATCTACTAGACCCCATAGATGGCCGATTCGTTGGTCGAGAAAAAATAGATGGTAGCGGCATTAGCACTCCGATGTTAAGTGTTGGTGAATCCCTTATTATTCAATCTAATAATGGCAAGATTAGCGCTTACAAAATTCAGTAGCGAAAACTATCCTTAATTAAAGTAGAATGCCGCAGTTGAAACCTGCGGCATTTTTTATTCTATGATTCCTGTTATAGCCCTAGTGGGCCGGCCTAATGTGGGCAAATCTACACTCTTTAATCGACTTACCCGTAGTCGTGATGCGTTGGTGGCCAACTATTCTGGTTTAACCCGTGATCGCAAGTACGGTGATGGAGAGATGTTTGATCGTCGCTTTATGGTTATCGATACCGGTGGCATCAGCGGAGAAGAAGAGGGCATAGACGCAGAGATGGCAGATCAGTCGCTGTTAGCGATGGATGAAGCTGATATTGTTTTGTTTATTGTTGATTGTCGTTCAGGTGTTACCTCTGCAGACTACATGATTGCTGATAAGTTACGGCGTAAAAATCGCTTGGTTTATCTGGTTGCCAATAAAATAGACGGCCTTGATCCTGCGACAGCCTTGGCAGATTTTTATGAAATGGGGTTTGCCGGTATGTTCCCTACGACGGCAACCCACGGTCGTGGTGTACGATCAATGATGGAAGAGGTCTTAGCGCCTTATCCTGAGTATGTAGAGCCACAGCCCGACGGTACAAATAGCATTAAGATTGGTGTTGTGGGTCGGCCAAATGTTGGTAAATCAACATTGGTAAATCGTCTTTTAGGCGAAGATAGAGTAGTTGTGTTTGATGAACCCGGCACTACTCGAGACAGTATCTACATTGACTATGAGCGTCACGGGAAAAATTATACTCTGATAGATACAGCGGGTATTCGGAAGCGCAAAAATGTAAAACTTGCGATCGAAAAGTTCTCTATTGTGAAGACATTACAGGCCATTGATGACGCTAATGTTGTTGTACTAATGGTGGATGCGCATGAGGGGTTGGTTGACCAAGACTTGCATCTAATGGGTTCTGTTATTGATGCTGGGCGTGGACTAGTTCTTGGTATCAATAAGTGGGATGGACTTGATCCAGACAAGCGTGAACATATTAAAGTAGAAATTAAGCGTCGCTTACAATTTGCCGATTTTGCAGACGTACACTTTATTTCAGCGTTGCACGGTACTGGCGTTGGTAACCTCTACGACTCTATTGGGGCCGCCTATGCTGCAGCCACAGATACTCTAAGTGCGTCGCGTCTGACTAAAGTGCTTGAAGGTGCAGTAGAGGAACATCAACCGCCTCTTGTTCACGGCCGTCGGGTTAAATTACGCTTTGCCCATGCTGGAGGGCGCAATCCTCCGGTGATAATCATCCACGGCAATCAAACTGCTTCGGTTCCCGCACAATACACTCGTTATTTAGAGAAGATCTTCCGCCGTGAGTTAGGCTTACATGGTACTCCGGTTAGAGTCGAATACCGGACTGGCGACAATCCTTATAAAAATAAGGCCGTGGTGCCTAGCGACCGCAAGGCGATGAAGCGTAAAAAGATTGTTAAGTATAGTAAGCGAAACGACTAACCTGATGCTTGATGACTTTATATGATCCAGCGGTAGTTTAGTAGGTCGGACGATTTTTTTGTAAAACAAAGCTAGTCTTAATGCTATTACAGATTGGTTTTAGCCGTCTTCGTTACAGCAAAAGATATCTCGCCATCAGTGACCTGACCTTTTAGTTTATCACCGTGCCTAACATCATCGATGGTTTTGATGACGGCACCTTCGTTATTGCGAATAACAGAATACCCGCGCGCTAAGGTTTTTAGCGGGCTGACTGTGTCCAGTAAGTGCATCGCTTGCGCGGTCTTTATTCTCTTTTCATTAACCTGTTGACCGACTGTTTTAGATAGCGCTTTGATCGTATTAATAAGGACAAGTTTCTGGCGTTGTATGGCTTGACCTGGGTTGTGACGTAGCAAATTATCTCGCAGCGACTGACTACGATATCGTTGTTCTTGAAGTTTATTTTTCATCGCTCGACCTAGGCGAATATCTAAGTGGTCGAGGTGTTGCGCTTGCTCTTGCAGTTTGCGGCCCGGGTGTTGAAGTCTTTTTTGCAGATGAGCCACTTGCTGCCTAAGCTCGTTTATTTTTCTCGCCTCAGCCTCGATCAATAATGCCTCTAGTGCAAAGAACTGATTGAGAATTTCGTTACCATCAGGGCTAATTAATTCTGCAGCTGCAGAGGGTGTAGGCGCGCGAAGATCAGCGACTAAGTCGGCGATAGTAAAATCAACCTCGTGGCCAACGGCACTGATAACGGGTATATGACTGTTAAAGATCGCGCGGGCAACTTTCTCCTCATTGAAAGGCCATAAATCTTCGAGAGATCCTCCTCCACGGCCGACTATTAGGGCATCACAGTGCCCATGCTGATTTGCCATTTCGATGGCTTCTACGATTTGTCCCGCGGCCAAGTCACCCTGCACGGTGGTGGGAAAAATATTGACTTTAATGGCAGGGAAGCGACGCTGTAATACCGACAGTATGTCTTTGATGACCGCCCCCGTGGCTGAGGTGATAACACCTACCTGCGTCACTGACGATGGCATTGGTTTCTTATGTCTTTTGTCGAACAGACCCTCACTATCAAGTTGCGTCTTAAGTTGATCAAAGCGCCTTTGCAGAGCGCCAAAACCGGCTTCTTCCATATGCTCTATTATTAGCTGGTACTCACCTCGGCCCTCATAAAGTCCCGCTCGGCAGCGCACAAGCACCTGAGTGCCATTGGCCGGGGTAAACCTAACGCGCTGATTCGTATTACGAAACATGGCGCAGCGTACTTGAGCCTGTTCATCTTTGAGGGTTAGATACCAATGACCAGAGCCGGGTCTTGCGAAATTTGAGATTTCTCCTTCTACCCACAACAAGGGTAAATTCATCTCAAGTAGCTGTCTTACCGAACGATTTAGTTCGCTAACCGAAAATATTTGGCGCTGGTTGTTGTCTATTGTCATTGCGCTATTGTAGAGAAAGACGAGTCTAATGGTAACTAATTTGCGTTTTTTTAAGTATTAATAAATGTGGCCAAAATAAATAAAAAAAACATTAAAATCAGGTATTTAAGTGTTATATGTCGCCTATTTAAAATGCTAAATAGTTGTTTACCTAGTGGCATACGTTAGATTATAATGCGTCGCTTACTTTTTTAAACCCTAATGTGTAGTCTCTCTTTTGAGCATACCGAGGTAGGCGTTCTTAATGTTACGAATCTCTCACGAAGCACTCACCTTTGACGACGTATTACTTGTCCCTGGGTATTCTGACGTCACCGCAAAAGACGTAACGACACATACGCAGTTGACTCGTGGTATTACCATGAACATTCCCCTGGTCTCAGCGGCAATGGATACTGTGACCGAATCTCGACTTGCTATTGCTATTGCTCAAGAGGGTGGTGTTGGCATCGTGCACAAGAGTATGTCCTTAGAACAACAAGCTAAAGAAGTGTGGGCCGTGAAGAAATATGAAAGTGGTGTGGTTAAAGATCCTTTCACTATTGAATCCTCTGCGACCCTTGCAGAATTGCACGCCCTGACCGTTGCCAATAATATCTCTGGTGTCCCTATTTTAGAAAAAGGTAATCTCGTTGGCATTGTTACGCGGCGTGATGTGCGTTTTGCTACAGACATGAATGCCTCAGTTACTTCTGTGATGACGCCTAAAGAGCGCTTGGTTACCGTAAAAGAAGGTGCGGGAGCCGATGAAGTGCGCGGTCTATTGCATAAACATCGGATTGAAAAAGTCTTAGTCATTAATGACGCCTTCGAATTAAAAGGCCTTATTACAGTGACTGACATTGATAAAGCCGAACAATACCCTCATGCCTGCAAAGATGACCAGGGTCGTCTGATCGTGGGCGCTTCGGTCAGTGTTGGTGAGGGCACAGATGAGCGAATCGAAGCATTGGTTCACGCTAATGTTGACGTTCTGGTGGTTGATACGGCTCATGGACACTCGTTAAATGTATTGAATCGAGTGAAGTGGATCAAAAAGAATTTCCCAGATGTACAGATAATTGGCGGTAATGTTGCCACAGCTGCTGGGGCTTTAGCCTTGGTTGATGCTGGAGCAGATGGCGTTAAAGTGGGCATAGGTCCTGGGTCTATCTGTACGACACGCATTGTTACGGGTATTGGCGTACCTCAGGTGACAGCGGTTGCAGACGTTGCCGCGGCGTTAAAAGGTACTGGCATACCAGTGATCGCCGATGGTGGTATTCGTTATTCAGGTGATATGGCAAAAGCGATTGTGGCTGGAGCTAGCGCCGTGATGATGGGCTCAATGTTAGCGGGTACCGAAGAGGCACCGGGCGATATTGAGATGTTCCAGGGCCGTTCTTACAAGTCATATCGTGGTATGGGCTCTCTAGGTGCTATGGCGCAGAATCAAGGATCTAGTGATCGTTATTTCCAAGAAGCCAGTGCTGTTGAAAAGCTCGTTCCAGAAGGTATTGAAGGCCGAGTACCCTACAAAGGTGCAGTCTCTAATATCATTCATCAAATGATGGGTGGTTTACGGTCTGCCATGGGTTACACCGGTTGCACAACGATAGATCAAATGCGTACTAAACCTGAGTTTGTTCGTGCAACCTCAGCCGGTGTTGGCGAGAGCCACGTGCATGACGTACAAATCACCAAAGAAGCACCTAACTACCCAGCGGGCGGCCGATAATCGACCTAAGGTTAGAGTGACTACATAATGTTTAATGAAGGGCTGGGCTGCGTAGCCTAGCCCTTTTACCTTAAGGGTAACTAATGACAGATTTACATTCGCAAAAGATACTTATTCTCGATTTTGGCTCTCAGTACTCTCAGCTAATTGCCCGCCGTGTGCGCGAGATAGGTGTGTTCTCTGAAATCAGAGCTTGGGATATTACTGAAGAAGAAATTCGCGAATTTAATCCTCAAGGTATTATTTTGTCGGGTGGTCCCGAGTCTGTCACTGGGGGAGCAAGCGCGCCCAGAGCCCCAGACTGTGTATTTACTATGGGGTTACCCGTTTTGGGTATCTGCTATGGCATGCAGACCATGGCCAGCCAGTTAGGTGGAAAGGTCGACACCTCAGATGTTCGAGAATTTGGGTATGCCCAAGTTAAAGTTGAAGGCCACTCATCACTCATTGGCGATGTAAAAGACCATACAGGCACCGCTGGTGAAGCCTTGCTAGATGTATGGATGAGCCACGGTGACAAAGTTGTGGCAATGCCTGAAGACTTCAGTCTAATGGCCTCTACACCCTCATGCCCGATTGCTGGCATGGCCAATGAAGAAAAACAATTTTATGGTATCCAGTTCCATCCTGAGGTAACTCATACACTGCAGGGTGAAATTATCTTCCAACACTTCGCCTTACAAATCTGTGGTTGTGAGCCCCTATGGACCGCTGCTGCGATCATCGAAGATCAAATGATGCGTGTGAAGGAGCAGGTCGGCGACAGTCACGTCCTTCTCGGCCTATCTGGGGGTGTTGACTCCTCTGTCGTTGCTGCCTTGCTACACAAAGCCATCGGCGATCAGCTTACCTGTGTGTTTGTTGACAATGGATTACTCCGTAAAAACGAAGGCGATGCGGTAATGGATATGTTCGCCAAGAATATGGGTGTTAAGGTAATTCGCGCCAATGCCCAAAACAAGTTTTTAAATGGTTTAGTGGGTGTCAGCGATCCAGAAGCTAAGCGCAAGGTTATTGGTAACACCTTTATCGAAATTTTTGATGAAGAAAGCCAAAAAATCCCTAATGTTAAATTCCTCGCTCAAGGCACTATCTACCCTGATGTGATTGAGTCTGCCGCATCCAAAACGGGTAAGGCGCACGTCATTAAATCTCACCACAATGTGGGCGGATTGC
>JAPKEJ010000106.1 GCA_028822155.1 Porticoccaceae bacterium | reverse complement strand
CAGGTAATGGCGTGCCCCAAATAAAGCGCAAATTATGCTGTGTTTCTTCAATGCATGGTTCTGCTGTCCAAAGCAACTGCTGAACAGAGCCCAAAGACATAAACCATGTCGCCTTATAACGACAGACATCACTCCAAAAATTAGACAGGCTAAAACCTTGACGAAGAATTGCCTGACCGCCCACCATCATTGCCGACAATATGTCGTACTGAGTGGCTCCTACATGATGCAAAGGATATGGGGTGTAGACGCAGTCCTGTTCGGTGAGATTGAATGCCTCTATCATCGACTCTGCAGCCCGGACCGAGGATCTGTGTGGAATATCACAACCCTTCGAGGTGCCTGTGGTGCCAGAAGTAAAAAGAATTACAGCGATTTCTTCATCACTAAACTCACAAGAAAAGTTCGAACTGGATTCACCAAAAATCGATTGCCATGGTAATATTTCCAGGCTAGGAAATAGTTTTTTAGCGGGACGATGGTCGTCCGTCATAATAACCTGCTGCAAATAATCTAGGCCTTCAACAACCTCAGATAACTGCTGCAAATATTCGCCGGCAGTAATCAGTATTCTGCACTTTGTCAGGTTAATCATGCGAGCGAGAGATGGTCCGCGAGTATTATTGTTAATAGCCACTTCGATGGCACCAATCTTTTTTAGTGCATATGAACTGGCTAAAAATTGAATACAGCTTGGAAGCATGATAGCCACATACTCTTTGTCGCCAACACCGAGACCAATTAAGCCATGAGCAATATGGTTTGTTAATTGATTAAATTCACCATATGTCAAGCATTCTCCGGTTTCAGCCTGCGTCACAAAAGTTTTGGAGCCATATTGTTCGACAGAGTTTTGAAGAAGCTTCCCAAGATTTACCTTCTGACTTTCACGACCAGTGAGTGGCGTCTTCTTCACGAGTTTCTCTCCAAATAAATGCGTTTTGAATTACACCTTAATTAGCGCATACCACGGTGCTTTTTTATGAGCTCATAAGCGCTAATGATTTCTTGGGTTTTTTCATTGGCTACTTTTATCATCTCCTCTGGCAAGCCTTTGGCAACTAATTTATCTGGATGATGCTGAGCTAACAATCGGCGATAGGCTCGTTTGAGCTCCTTATCAGTTAGACTTTTATCCGCACCCAATATCACGTAAGCATCGTTAACTGTTAGTTGATTAGTATTGTTGCTAGTAGCGGAAAATTGCTGAATCAGACTCTCTAACTCATGAATAGGAAAGTTTAGTTTTTGCGCGATATATTTAAGTGCATCATGTTCTTTATCGTCAAACACACCATCAGCATAAGTGGCTTGGATTTGAATCTCTAAAAACATGCGTACTAAGTGTGTACGCCTATGACTTTCAGTACGGAACTGTTCAAGCACTTCGTCTAGGTTAAAATCTTTGTGTTTGCCTTGGTTAAACAGCTCTTTTGCAACTTTTTGCATATCGTCTGATAATTGCATATGTTGCATAACTTGCTGTGCTAAGAGAATTTCAGACTGTGATACCTTGCCATCGACTTTGGCAATATAGCCCATAACTGAAAATAAACTACTAAAAAATGCTGCTTGAACGCGCTGCTGATCGCCCGGACGAAAATCTTTAGCGAATCCGCCAAAATTAGACTTGCCTTTAGAAAAATTACCCGCGAATGCCACTCCAAGCATCGCACCTAGCGGTCCACCAAGCATAAAACCTAGTGCGCCACCTAAAACTGTTGTCCACCAACTCATAATTATTATTATATTTTTTGTTAAAAACCCAAGCTATATTTTGTACCAAATTTACTTTGATGTGTGAGGGGTGTGTTAATTAATATATAGTCAAGAGCAATGAGCCTCCCCCTGTACCTTGAAAGTCTGAATATACGTATAAGTTAGAGTGGTACAATTCAATGTAAAAAATATAGTATGAACAAGTGATGCCTAAACCCTATAACCATTTCAGTCGGGAAGAATTCTCTCAACGCCAACAAAAAACACGCAAACATCTTCAAAAGCTTGAACTAGACGGTTTACTGCTATTCAAAATCGAAGATATGTATTGGTTGACTGGTTACGAAAGTGATGGGTTTTGCATTTTCGGCAGTATGTTTATTGGTACAGGCGGTGCTCTGACACACCTGG
>JAPKEJ010000058.1 GCA_028822155.1 Porticoccaceae bacterium | reverse complement strand
TCAGCATTTTATACGTCTCCAAGATTAAAACAGTCTGGAAGGTGGTGCTGTATGTTTGAGATTAAAGGCCCTTAATATGAGATAAAGCGGCGATATCTCTCACAAGCGTCGACCAATCCTCTTGGTTTCAACAGTAAAGGTCTAACAACCAGACTGATTTATTGATACACAGTTAGCAAAATATAGTCGGCGTTGGTGCGAAATGCCCATCGAAATCAGCTTAGACATGAGCCATTAGATTGCAGTAATAGGCAGCTCAGTTTTATATTTAACCTGCTTTAACGCAAAGCTAGATTGGATATTTGAAACACCCACAATCGTAGATAACTTTTGCACAATAAACTCCTCTAAAGTAGCAATATCACGCACTAATAAACGAATTAAATAATCGCTATTACCCGTCATTAAATAACATTCCATGACCTCGGAGTAGTTTTGCATCTGAGCCTCAAAACTCTCAAGAGCTTTTTCTACCTGCCGCTCTAAAGTCACCTGAATAAAAACATTAATTAGCAGGCCCACAGAGCTAGGCTTTACCAAAGCAACATAACGATCAATGATACCCTGCTCTTCCAAAGAACGGACTCGGCTTAAGCAGGGCGAAGGCGACAGCCCAACACGACTGGCCAGGTCGACATTAGACAACTTACCTGACTGTTGCAATTCACGGAGAATTCTTAAATCTGTGGCATCGATCTTATTATTCGGCATATTATGCTTACTTTTAGTAATTAATAATTCAAATATGTCAATTATGGTCTCATATTGGCTTAACAACGGCAACACATGCCAAGCAATGCCCTTTACAATTTGCGTTTTCTGATTGTGACTATAACCTTATGAAACTTTCAAACTACGGCATTAAATTGACCGATAGTGACCCTGCCGAAACCAAAGACTGGATCGACTCTATCTCTGCCGTTACCTCAGTCCAAGGTGTTGAGCGAGCTCAATTTCTAATTCGACAGATTGAAGAGGTGATCAGAAATAGTGGATTTACGGCAAGCGGGCAACCATTTTCTGCTTATCGTAACTCGATCCCATTAGAGCGGCAGGGGTCATACCCAGGTAATTTAGAATTAGAAGAGCGAATTACTGCCATTACCCGCTGGAATGCACTGGCAATGGTTATGCGCGCCAACAAAGCATATGGAGGGCTTGGTGGCCATATTGCTAGTTACGCCTCTGCCGCCGAGATTTTTGAAACTGGATTTAATCATTTCTTTCGGGCTCAAACCGATGATTTTGGTGGCGATTTAGTTTACTTTCAGCCGCATTCCGCACCTGGGGTTTATGCTAGAGCATTTTTAGAAGGCCGCCTAGACGAAGAGCAGCTTTCAAACTATCGACAAGAAGTCGCAGGCAAAGGGCTCTGCTCTTATCCTCATCCGTACTTAATGCCGGACTTTTGGCAATTTCCTACGGGATCAATGGGAATTGGCCCTATTAGTGCAGTCTACCAAGCTCGCTATATGCGTTACCTTGAAGGTCGTGGCTTAGCCAAAACAGAAGGGCGTCATGTGTGGGGTGTGTTTGGTGATGGCGAAATGGATGAGCCTGAGTCCATTAGCGGATTAACTCTTGCTGCACGTGAAGGGCTCGATAATCTTACCTTTATCGTTAATTGTAATCTGCAACGCCTCGATGGCCCCGTGCGTGGCAACGGACAGATTATTCAAGAGTTGGAAAGCCTATTTATCGGTGCCGGCTGGAACGTTATTAAAGTCCTTTGGGGTTCTGAGTGGGACAGCCTTTTTGCCCATGATACTAATCAGGTTTTACTTAGGCGCTTTGCCGAAACCGTCGACGGTGAGTACCAAGATCTAGGCTCTAAAGATGGTGATTACAATCGCGCTAAATTCTTTGACGCTGACCCAGCAACACAAGATCTTGTTGCCCACATGACAGATGCAGAAATCAACAAATTGAAACGTGGCGGTCACGACTTACGTAAATTACATGCAGCCTTTGCCGCAGCTAAAGCACACAAAGGGTCCCCTACCGTTATATTGGCTAAGACTAAAAAGGGCTTTGGCATGGGTGGTGCGGGAGAAAGCCGTATGTCCTCTCATCAAGCAAAGACCATTGATATGACATCGCTAACGGCTTTTCGAGATCGGTTTTCGTTACCTCTCACCGACAATGATCTTGAGTCTCTTAACTTTTATAAGCCAGCCGATGATAGTGAAGAAATGGTTTATATGCGTAAAAAGCGCCAAGAACTGGGTGGACATATTCCGTCACGAAAAATCACTGAAACACCCATTAGAGAATTAGGCAATGAGGCGCAATTGATCCCAAAGATTGACCAATACGCAAAGTTTGCGTTGCGTGCTGATAAAAAGTCTATGTCCACCACTATGGCTGCTGTTCGCATGCTTGGGGCACTATTAAAAGATAAGACTCTGGGACCAAAAATTGTCCCTATAGTGGCCGACGAAGCAAGAACCTTCGGCATGGACAATCTGTTCCGGCAAATAGGCATTTATTCGCCTCTTGGTCAGCTTTATACACCAGAAGATTCCGACTCGATGATGTTTTATAAGGAAGCCAAGAACGGTCAGTTATTGGAGGAAGGTATTAATGAAGCCGGCGCTATTTCATCTTGGGCGGCAGCAGCAACCTCATACTCTGTGCATGACACGCCGACCTTACCTTTTTATATTTACTATTCGATGTTCGGATTTCAACGAGTCGGCGACCTCATCTGGGCCGCTGCCGATCAACGCGCCCGAGGATTTCTATTGGGCGCCACTGCAGGGCGCACAACACTCTCAGGTGAGGGTTTGCAACATCAAGATGGCAGTAGTCATATAGTCGCCTCGACTGTCCCGAATTGCCGCGCTTATGATCCTGCCTACGCCTATGAGCTAGCGATTATTATGGATCATGGTATGCGCCAGATGATGGAACGAAATGTTGATGAGTTTTATTACATCACGGTGATGAACGAGAATTATGCTCAACCTAGTATGCCCGAAGGGGTGCAGGAGGACATCCTGCGTGGTCTCTACCAAATAGACACGCGGGGCGACAAGGATAACAAAGTAAGGGTTCGCCTGATCGGCTCTGGCACCATTCTCAATGAAGTCATCGCTGCTGCGGATAATTTGCTCAATGATTTTAATATTGCTAGTGATATCTTTAGTGCCACGAGCTTTACTGAGCTAGAGCGCGAAGCGCGAACCGTAGAACGAGCCAACCGGCTAAAGCCAAGCAAGGTGCCTAAGATCAGTCATGTACAAGCTTGTTTATCGGGAGATCTGCCTATTATTGCAGCGACAGATTATGTGAGAGCACTGCCTCAATTAATCGCTCCCTATGTAGAGGGGCGTCTAGTTGCCTTGGGGACTGACGGCTTTGGCCGCAGTGACAAACGGGCCGTACTACGCCAGTTTTTTGAGGTGGACAATAAAAGTATCGCGATCGCAGCCATTGAAGCGCTTGCCAAAGCTCAAATAATCGATTATTCAGTGCTACAAGACGCGTTAAAATCTTATGGCATCGACGGGGATGCACCAGCGCCCTGGACTATTTAAACTGTATTTTCGTTGAGCTCCAAGCTGATAGATATAACGTATATACGTGATCGGTCCCTGTACCTAGTCAGGAATTTTTCCTATACTGCGCGGCTCGACTGTATCCCCTTAAGGATACCTTCATAGATAGGATTGCTTCATGGCCAAGGTAATAACAGAAACAGTGACCGCTGTGCATCATTGGAACGACACTCTGTTTAGTTTCAAGACAACGCGGGATGCGGCATTTAGGTTCAAGAATGGTCATTTTGTGATGATCGGTCTTGTGCACGAAGGCAAGCCTTTAATGCGTGCTTACAGTATTGTTAGCGCCAACTATGAAGATGAATTAGAGTTCTTTAGCATCAAAGTAGAAAACGGGCCTCTTACGTCGAAACTGCAACACCTAACTGTCGGCGATGAATTATTGATCGGCAGTAAACCTACCGGCACCCTGATTACTGACCAAATACTGCCCGGAAAAACCCTTTACTTAATAGGCACCGGGACCGGCCTTGCGCCATTTCTAAGTATTATTAAAGACCCAGAGGTTTACGGCCAATTTGACTCTATTGTGCTTGTACATGGGGTACGTTATGTCTCAGAACTCGCCTACACCGACTACATTCAGAACGAACTAGCCGGGCATGAATATTTGGGTGACCTAGTAAAGCAAAAACTAAAGTACTATCCTTTGGTGACACGAGAGCCTTTTAAAAACAATGGGCGCATAACCGACATGATGACCTGTGGAAAATTGTTTCTCGATCTAGATTTGCCTCTTCCTAACAAAAAAGATGACCGGTTTATGTTGTGCGGGAGTCCCAGCATGCTGAAAGATATGGGTGCTATTTTAGAAGCGCGCGGTTTCTCTGAAACGCGCAGTGGTCAGATGGGTGAGTACGTTATTGAGCGCGCATTTGTCGACAAATAGGCGATATCTTTAGTTTTCCAAGACAAAAAAAGGCCACTATTAAGTGGCCTTTTTTATTACGTTTTTATCTTTATGGATTAACCGTAAATGCCCCGCGCATACTGTACGAATGCCCCGGGAAAGAACAAAAGAATGTGTAAGCAGCACCGCTGGTCAAGCCTGCTGTAGAGAATGTTACGCTGGTACTCTCACCGCCACCAATCACTTTGGATACAGCAAGCACTCTTGCATCTCCAGCCGGTACATAATTGCTGACCAACCCTGCACTCATGCCTTCAGTAGCAATCGCCTGTACATCAGCATCAGCAGATAATACCCAATTGTGACCCATAAATTTCGCAGGTTGCTTACCGCTATGTTTAAGATTAACCGTTATAGATTCACAACTTTTCTCGACAGCCATTTCCGCAGCGCTGAATTTAAGATAGTCCCCCACCTCAACATCAAAACTACAGGCGGCTTGAGACAAACTAGTGACTGAGGCTAGACCAACAAATATAAAAACTGACATGATGTGCTTCATAAAAACTCCATTGTAAAATTTAATTATCTTAGTAATCATAGCTTACGAATTAAAAAAGTATTTGGATGTTACCTGTTTTATAAAAAATTAGCCGCCCTTATTTCTCTACCGTGACAGGCAGCTCCTTAAAGCCCATATTGAAAAAAGTGAAGCTAAACTTGTCCGCGTACTGCTGAATAACTTTCGATGCTGGAGTTCCCGCCCCATGTCCCGCATTAGTTTCAATTCGAATTAATGTCGGATTATGTCCTGACTGTTTTGCTTGTAGTTCTGCTGCAAATTTAAATGAATGGGCAGGAACAACTCTATCATCATGGTCTCCTGTGGTGACCATTGTGGCTGGATAGGCTACTCCTTGCTTAACATTATGTACTGGAGAGTAACCTTTCAGATATTCAAACATTTCTAGGTTTTGCTCTGATGTTCCATAATCGTAGGCCCAGCCAGCACCAGCGGTAAATGTGTGGTATCTCAACATATCCATAACACCGACCCCGGGGAGTGCAACCCCCATCAAATCCGGCCTTTGGGTCATCACCGCACCAACTAAGAGGCCGCCATTAGAGCGTCCGTTAATCGCCAAGTAGTCACGAGAGGTATAGTTAGTGTCAACAAGATATTCAGCAGCCGCGATAAAATCATCAAACACATTTTGCTTATTTAATTGTGTGCCAGCATCATGCCATTGCTTGCCATACTCACCACCTCCACGCAAATTAGGCACCGCGTATACACCCCCTTGCTCCAACCAAAACGCATTGGCAATACTAAATGAAGGCATCAGACTTATGTTAAATCCTCCGTATCCATAAAGGATGGTTGGATTTTTGCCATCCAAAACCAATCCTTTTTTATGCGTAATCATCATTGGGATCTCGACACCATCCTCTGAAGTATAAAAATGCTGTGATGAAATGTAATCATCGCTGGAAAATTTAGCGCCCGATGCTTTAAATACTGCAGAGGTATTTTCCTGTGTATCGAGCTCGAAAATGGTTGGCGGCGTGTTGTAGTTAGTAAAAGAATAATACAACTTAGTATCTTTTCTCTTACCGCTAATGGTGCTCGCGCTTCCCATGCCGGGCAATGTAATCTCTCTCAGCTGGTTACCTTGATAGTCATATTGATAAACTTTTGAAACTGCATCGACCATATATTCTATGAAGAAATAGCCACCGCCAGTTGATGCCGAAAGCACATGCTCAGTCTCAGCAATAAAATCTTTCCATTTTTCAGGTTTTGGGTTAGCTACATCAACCGTCACCATACGTTGGTTCGGCGCGTCTCGGTCGGTCACTATGTATAGTTTAGTTCCGACATTATTAATGACATAGGTTTCTGACGAAGTGTCATCTAAGATTGTCACCAATGGTGCATTAGGTATTCTCAAATCTTTCACATAAAGATCGTTTCCCGAGGTTGAAACGGCCCCAGATATTACTAAATATCGGCCATCTTCGGTAACATCTCCACCTACATAGCGGCGCTTCTGTTCAGGAGTACCACCAAAAATAACGGGATCTTTTTGTTGGGCAGTCCCTAACTTATGGTAGTAAAGCTTATGCTGGTCTGTTTTGGCGGAAAGTTCGCTACCCTCAGGCTTGTCATAACTCGAATAAAAGAATCCATCTTGCCCATTCCAGGCAATTCCAGAAAACTTCACATCAACAACAGGATCTTCTAAGGACTGTTTAGTCTCTGCATCAATGATAATAATTTTGCGCCAGTCACTACCTGCTTCTGAAATAGAGTAGGCTGCCAGCGAACCATCTTGAGAAAAACTTAATGTTGATAAAGAGGTGGTTCCCTCTTCATTAAAAGTGTTGGGA
Source organism: Porticoccaceae bacterium (assembly GCA_028822155.1). GTDB lineage: Bacteria > Pseudomonadota > Gammaproteobacteria > Pseudomonadales > Porticoccaceae > HTCC2207. The sequence continues at coordinate 3,461 of JAPKEJ010000058.1, read as the reverse complement.
TCTAGAAATACTTCTGGCTCGCCATTCCCTGCAAAGCGATAGACAACATATTGATTTTGCAAACCTGAGTTTTTGTAAAAGTATGTGTAAGCTCCTTCTTTGAAAGGAGCGCCGACTTTCTCATAATCCCAGAGCGTTTCTATACGCTTTTTAATATTCTCTCGATAAGGAATTTTATTTAAATACCCAAAGGTGACTGCATTTTGGGCCATCACCCAAGCCCCAGTCTCTGAGCTCATGTCATCTTCCAACCAGCGGTATGGATCAGCAATAGGCATATCAAAATAGCGGTCAACTACCTCACCTTTACGAGTATCTGGATACTCACTCAAATCTATCTGATGCATGTTATTTGTTTGGTGATCCCCATTTTCCATGCAAGCACTCAATAAAAAGCTGAGCCAAAGAATTCCTAATAATGATATTTTTTTGCGTAGTCTCATGTTTAGTCCCGTATACCTTAAACAATTCAGAGGCCATAGCCCCCCCTATATACCTGCCAGTATAAATGATGAAAGCTAACGACTTCGAATATTTATTGCGCCTATAAAAGGTATAGATTACCTAGGGAACTACAACCTTTCTATTGGTATTTACATGTTTCCAAAAAAATGAAATTGTTCTTGTAATATTGTTGATGGAAGTCAAGAATGCGGTACGCAAATTCGGTTTGAAATATTAAATTAAACCAGCACAAATAATTTCTCAGGAGAGCTAAAATGAAAAAATGGTCTATTCTACTTGTCGCTATCTTTCTGGCGGCCTGCCAAGGCGAAGAAACGACAAACGGCAATAAAAAATCAGTCACCAGTATTGAAGGCATAAAATTCATTGAGGAGGTAATTGGCGAGAATGATAAGACCATTATCCCTTATCAAAAATTCGTATTAGATAACGGGTTAACCCTAATCTTACATTCAGACGACTCCGATCCGTTGGTTCACGTTGATATTACTTATCATGTGGGTTCAGGACGAGAAGAATTGGGTAAGTCAGGATTTGCTCATTTTTTCGAACATATGATGTTTCAGGGCTCAGAAAACGTCGCCGACGAACAGCACTTTAAGTTGGTCACCGAAGCCGGTGGCACAATGAATGGAACCACTAATAGTGATCGCACTAATTACTTTCAAACAGTCCCCTCCAATCAATTAGAAAAAATGCTTTGGCTTGAAGCCGACCGAATGGGTTTTTTAGTCGATGCCGTTACTCAAGAAAAATTTGAAGTGCAACGTGAAACTGTTAAAAATGAACGCGGTCAGCGTGTCGACAACCAACCTTATGGTCGACTTAACGAACGAGTTTCTGAAGCCCTTTACCCTGCTGGCCACCCCTATTCTTGGCCTGTAATCGGCTACATGGATGATCTAAATCGGGTTAATGTAAATGATTTAAAGGCTTTCTTTCTGCGCTGGTATGGCCCCAATAATGCCACTCTAACCATCGGTGGCGACATTAATGTTTCTGAGACACTAGCGCTAGTTAAAAAGTACTTTGGTTCGATCCCTAAAGGCCCTGAAGCGGCTATGCCTAAAACGCCGGCATTTGAGATTATTGAAGACCGTTATATCTCGATGGAAGATAACGTTCACTTGCCTCTCCTTTACATGGCTTACCCCACAGTTTCACTGCGCCATAAGGACGAAGCTCCCTTGGATGTATTGTCCAGCATCCTAGGCGGTGGAAAAACATCTCTACTTTACAAAAACCTAGTGAAAACTCAATTTGCGGTACAGGCTCAAGTTGGCCATCCCTGCGCTGAATTGAGCTGCACCTTTAGTTTATTGGCACTGCCTCATCCTGCTTCTGGTAAATCTCTCTCTGATATCGAAAAAATTATTCGTGACACCTTGGTTGAATTCGAACAGCGGGGTGTTGAAGAAGATGATTTACTGAAGGTTAAAGCTGGGATGGAAGCCTCATTTGTCTTTGGCCTGCAAAGCGTGTCGGGTAAAGTCAGTCAACTGGCAGCCAATCAGACTTTCTCCAATAACCCCAACTATATTGCACAAGATATAGCCCGCTACAATAATGTCACCAAAGAAGATGTTATGCGGGTCTTTAAAAAATATATTAAGGATCAGCATGGCGTGATCATGAGTGTGGTCCCTAACGGACAACTAAATTCAATATCAGCAGAAAACAACTTTGTCCCTGGACCAAGAAGTGCGGGCGGTGAATCCTCCACTTCTGCAGATGAACTGTCTGTGAGCAAAGGTATAGACAGTTTTGACCGGAGTCTAATCCCAATCGCTGGTGCCACCAAAGCCGTCGATATTCCCGAGATGTGGCAGCACAATTTTGATAATGGCATATCCATCTTAGGCGCCCAAAGTCTTGAAACACCCACTACTTCTCTGCTCCTTAAAATTCCTGCGGGCCATTACTTCAATACCAAAGACAAGGCAGGAACCGCTGCATTACTCGCCAGCATGTTGGGGGAATCAACCACAGAGCGCAGTGCCGAAGAGATGAGCAAAGCACTGCAAAAGCTTGGCAGTTCCGTTTACATCTCAGCAGGCAATCACTACCTGAATGTTAATGTTAGTGCGCTGACTAAGAATCTAGATGCCACACTATCCTTGGTAAATGAGCAACTTAGGGCTCCAGCATTTTTGGAAAGTGAATTCGAACGTTTAAAAAATAATGCCATTCAGGGCGCATTAAATAGCAAAAAAGATGCTGGCTATCTGGCTTCCACTGCCTATCGACAGCTTCTGAATGCTAACAATATTGCTTCTATGCCAAGCTCTGGCAATGAAGAGTCGCTCACTAATATTTCTTTGAATGATGTTAAAGAGTTTTATCTACAACAGGTAAAGCCCTTTGGCGGCCAGCTGATTGCCGTATCTGACTTAGATCAGGCTCAGCTCACAGAATCGCTATCTATCTTGGAAGACTGGCAAGGAAAGGCCGCCGATCTAGATTTATCTCTCCCTAAAGGTAGCGGTAAAATGGGCATGATTTATTTGGTCGACAAAGATGGTGCCGCTCAGTCTGCCATTCGAATTGGAAAACGCTCAATGACCGAAGATATTACCGGTGAATACTACAAATCATCGCTCATGAATTTTGCCCTTGGAGGAGCCTTCAATAGTCGCATTAATTTAAATCTGCGTGAAGATAAAGGTTATACCTATGGCGCTCGATCCTATTTTAGTGGAGGTAAATTGTCCGGTTACTACACGGCGGCCGCAGAAGTACGCGCGGATGCGACGGATAAATCTATTGTCGAATTCGTTAATGAGATAAAAGACTATGCCGAGCGGGGAATTACCGACGAAGAGCTGATGTTCATGCGCAACTCAATCAATCAAAAAGACGCTCTAAAATACGAAACACCCAGAGCAAAGCTAGGTTTCTTAGCGCAGATTTTAGAGCACAACCTAACTCCAGACTTTGTGAGCCAGCGCTCTAAAATCGTCGCTACCATTAGCAAAGCTGAGATTAATGCTCTTGCC
>JAPKEJ010000017.1 GCA_028822155.1 Porticoccaceae bacterium | reverse complement strand
TCAGGTGCTAGTGCTCTTACGGGCGTGGAGGTTCAAGTCCTCTCCTGGGCACCAATTAATAAAGCAATTCAAAAACCTCAACTTGCCTTACCATTTTCCCAATAGATGGTGAAAACCTGGATCTGTTTACCTAAGTAGCATAGGCAAGCGCAGGTATAGTTTTTTTAAGTCGAAGGTACATAAAGCCATAAATCAACATGGCGGTGAAGGCCGCAGCCGCGCACATCACAAATACGCCTGAGTAACCTAAATTTAAGGCGAGTATTGAGGCCGCCATATTAGGCCCGATAATTTGACCAAGCCCCTGCGCAGCGGGCATCAATGCCGCAAAGCGGCCAGATTTATCGACATTGGCAATGATCGACATCTGATAAACATCATTAAAAATCCATAAAAAGTTAAAAGCAAAGACGCTGATAAAGAAGGTTGTGTTAGTAATACCATTAGCCAACATGCCAACGATCACAGAAACCGTTAATAGGGTAACCAACAAGGGTCTTAGCAAGCCATAGCGATTACTGAGTATTGTGGCAAATGCGCAGCCTATCAGGCTACAAAATGATGCCCAGGTTAGTACCTGACCTACCACCTCTGGCGTCGCATTGTCCGCCAGCGCAGCAAGCTCAATATAGGTCCAGTAGGCACCTATATTGATATAGGCAACGACTATTGCGAACAAACATAACCAAGGGACGTACGCAGGAATGTGTTGCTGCGACAAGCTGTTAGCCGAGAGATCTTGCGAAAGGCGCTCTGACTGAACATCGTCAGCTTCAGCATAGGCCGGAACCCAGCGTATAAAGGGTATTGTCAGCAAGAAACAAACAATAAATAAGGTATAGATGCCCGCCATCGGTAGTAACGGCAAAAAATGCATTTCTAATGCTTGAGAAAATGCAAAGGCAAATAACATCGCATTAAAGGCTCGAGCCGGTTTAGAACTGGCGCCTAAAGAGGAGACGGCCACAGCAACATATATACCACTACCCACCCCTGCCAATAAACGAAGCCACAACACCTGACTATAATCGACAATGGTGATGCACAGCAGGTTAGCAATCACAGCAATCGATAGCCCTATGATAACTAACCAGCGTCGATTGACCTTAGCGATTAACAGTGCAGTTAAAACGGCCCCCAGTGACAAGCCACCCAGATCAGCACCCGCAACACGCCCAACCTCAATTTCAGAGAACCCCAACAAAGTCACCCATGCGGTACTGATCACCGGAATACCCACCAATACACCATAACCAATCAGCGTCATGTATAAGCTGATCGTTATGGACTTCCAGCTATCAAAAGGGTTTTTTAGGCCCATGCTTTGCGCATTGGTTTCGCTCATTACATTACCTCAGTTTTATTGACCCCAAATGTCAGCCAGTTCGGCTATTAAAAGCCTTAACAATGACATTTCGAGTATCGGCGGGATCAATCACCGCGTCAATTTCTAAATGAGCGGCAGCTTCTGTCGCCTTACCGCGCTCATACATCTTGTCCACTAACTCAGTAAATAGCGCCTCTCGCTCAGCGTTATCTGCCACTGCCGCCAGCTCTTTTTTAAAGCCCAAACGCACTGCACCCTCAAGACCCATACCACCGAACTCACCACTGGGCCATGCGGCACTATAAATAGGTTTGTGAAAACTACCCCCAGCCATAGCCATGGCACCTAGGCCATAACCCTTTCGTAAAAAGATGGTTACTAGTGACGTGTTAAGTTTTGCACCGGCGATAAATAGCTGGGCCATACGCCGCACTGCTGCCTGTTGTTCACTGTCTGGGCCAACCATAAAACCCGGGCTATCGCACAGCGAAAGAATGGGAATATCGAAATTATCACATAGAGTTATAAACCTAGCCGTTTTCTCGGCAGCTTCAGCATCTATCGCGCCGCCCAGCACTCGGCAGTCATTGGCAATTAACCCCACACCCCTGCCCTCAAGGCGAGCAAAGCCAGTCACAACCCCGCAACCATAGGCCTGACTGAGCTCAAGAAAACTATTGGTGTCAACAAGGTGATTAATAACCAATCGCACATCGTAAACATAACGCCTATCTACCGGCATCATCTCTCGTAGCTCTGTCTGGTCGGCACACTGCCAGTCGTCATTGGCACCCTGAAAGTAACCCAAACATTGTTGGGTTAGTTGCGTCGCATGAGCCTCGTCATCGGCGACCAAATCTACTACACCATTTTCTGACTGCACGTCGATGGGCCCGATGTCTGTCGGTGCAAAACTACCCAGACCACCACCTTCAATCATGGCTGGCCCAGCCATGCCTATCCAAGACGTCTTAGTTGCAATACGGATATCTGCGCAACCAAATAAAGCGGCATTACCGGCAAAACAATAACCATTATTAACCGCTATCATCGGCACCTGACCACTTAGGCCGGCCCAACTAGCAAAGGTAGGTACGTCTAAACCGGCAATTTGAGTTTTGACATCGGTATCGCCAGGTCGTCCGCCGCCGCCCTCGGTATACATAACCACCGGAAGAAAAGATTGTTTTGCCTGAGCCAACATACGGTCAATTTTACGATGATGAAAATAGCCCTGAGTGCCCGCCAATACTGTGTAATCGTTGACGATAACCGCGACCTGTGTAGCCGCACTGCCAAATTGTTTGCTGTTAATAGTCGCCAACCCAGTGATCACACCGTCGGCGGCAGTTTGGGTTTTTAAATTCTCGCCACTAATCCTGTCGCGTTGAGCCGCCACGGCAAGCTGGCCATATTCAACGAAAGAGTCTCCATCACATAGCTGAGCCAGATTCTCTCGGGCAGTTCGGTAGCCTTTAACATGTCTTTTATCCACCGCCGCTTGGCGGCCACTATCTAGGCTGTAATTTAGCTGTTGATTAAGTTTTTCAAGGGGGCCTTCAGATTGTGGCTGTTGATCGGTTGGTGCTTTTTCTTCTTCGGGAGACGCCTCTAACTCGGCAATCTTACAAACCACATGTCCGATCTGAACGGTCTGCCCCATGTCCACCCCGATTTCCAAAATCACCCCCGAAACAGGCGCAACCAGTGCCGTCTGCATTTTCATTGATTCTAAGGTAGCGATTATCTGATTTACTGTGACCGCCTGACCCAGTTCAACGTCAACACTAACCACAGCCGCGGCAAGTGGCGCTACAACAGACTGGGCAGAACCCTTCAGGCTTTTTTTCACAGGTTTAGTCCATGATAATTAATTAATTTTTTTAGGCTGGATTAGAGCTGGAAACTAGCTCATTACTCCACTCTCGCTTAATACACACCCACATTAAACTCGCGCTAACAACAAGATAGACAATACCGTAATAAAGCCATTCCATACTAAAGAGATTTGTAGTGTAAGCACTGACAAGGATTCCTGTCATTACAACTAATCGAGATAACTCCAACCCTCTAACTAAGGACTTTCCATCTAGTAAGGCACCAATGACCATTACGGTAAGAAGCTGGGCAATGACTACAGCGAACAATAACTCATAAGGGAGCATTGCCTCTTGTTCCACGCTCCAAAAATGGAAAAGACTCAACAAAACATATTGTCCTATTACTGCATACTTAGCCCATATACTGAGCTTAGGATCATATTTTTCGAAGCGGCTTAAATCAGATTTGTAGACCGGATAACGCTGCGCTACATCCGCAGGACGCCAGCCAGTTGGAGACCAAATCACCCGGAATTTATCCTTCCAATTATTAGTACGCCAAGCATCCCGCGCCATATTCACAAATATATGTAAATTTGCCCACAACGGATTCCAGCTTTTTAGAGGTACCCGAATACCATAGATAGGTTCCAGCTCTTCATCTTCTTCTTTGAATGTACCAAATAGCCGATCCCAGATAATCAACAAGCCACCATAATTTTTATCGATATACTCAGGATTCTGCGCATGGTGAACACGATGGTTGGACGGCGACACAAAAAACCATTCAAAAAACCCTAACTTACCAATGTGCTGTGTATGTACCCAAAACTGATAAATCAACTGGGCAGTCGCAATACTGACATACATATATATTGGCATGCCTAAAAAGAAACAGGGAATATAGAAGACCCAGGTGGTTAAAAAGCTTGTGCTAGTCTGGCGCAATGCAGTACTTAAATTATACTCTTCGCTCTGGTGATGAACCACGTGAGAGCCCCAAAAAAATTGCCGCTCGTGACTGATTCGGTGATACCAATAATAGAGGAAATCGTAGAGCACAAGTCCTAATAACCAGTGACCAGTAGACGCCATATCAAAAGACCAAATGGCATAATTTTGACCAATATTTGAAAATACCAATAATCCAATATTTAAAAATACAAACTTGGTTACAACGCTCAACATGCCAATGCTCATGCTGTTTAAACTGTCATTAATACGATAGGTGTTATTGCCTTTGAGCAAACCCCAAGCCAATTCAACCAGTATTAGCAGCATAAAAAACGGTACTGCGTAAGGTACAAAATTCATAACAACCTCTTCTAACCTTTAAACAACGTTAATGAGCGACAATTTAAGGCAATAAAGCATTAATAGCAAAGGATCCCAACCAATGACCGCCCTCGTAACTGTCGCCGACTAAATTAGGCAAGGAATACTCAACATGCCGATCTGCTAGCTTTTTGAGGTGCCCAAACTGAGGGTACTGTTCTGCCAATTCATAGAACACCCAGGCCCGGCTAAAGTTAAGACCATCTAAGTGGACTAGTTTACCATCGGTTCGATCAAACACCTGCCCTACAGGCAAGTCAAAACTCGGCGACATTAACTCGGGCAAAAAGTCATTTAGCCAAACGACAAACTTGTCTTCAGGGAGCACTCGCCGCATCAAGTCCACCTCTTCTAAACAGGGAGATAGAAAATCATAGCCACTGGGCTCCCAGCTAATAGGGCAATTCCGATCTTTTAAATAAAAATCTTGGGCTCGTTGCTTTATCGCCGCTTGCAAAGGAGCGTCTTCAAATAACACCGCGTAATCCCACGCAAAAGTCAGACCAAATGCGGTATTAGCATGCTCGCCAACTCTAATGGGATACGCCAACTTTGGTAAGTGAGCAATATACATCTTCGACAGTTCTTCCGCTAGAGGCTTTAGTGCTGAGATTAATGGCCCGGCCATAGGGTCATTCCAACCCTGCAGTTCATGCATCAACTTTAACAACCAAGTCCAACCGTAAGGGCGCTCCCATGAGGTATTGGCTCTCAGGTAATCGATATCTTTAGCGACATTTGCCGGGGTTATATGGCGTTGTAAAATCTTCCTTGCTTGATTAGCCCCGGCCACGTTTGGAAATGCCTTTAAAAGACGTACCATTGACCAATGGCCATGCACCGCTGAATGCCAGTCAAAACATCCATAAAAAGCAGGGTGTAATTCTATTGGTGATGCAAGATCTTCAGCACCTCGCAATGTTTGACTCAACTTATTGGGGTATTCAGTCTCAGCACAGGACAACGGTAATTGCATTAGGTTGGCTGCTTGCTCGACAGACAGATCTGTGCGGCCCGTTTCACGATCTGCTGCCATGATGCTGACGCTTAAGAAAAATCCAGCAACCACTAAGATAGCGGTTGATAAAAAATGAGCCCATAGACGATTTTTCATTAGGTTATTGCTCTGCTAAATGAGCTGCCAAAATTCTGGCGGCTTTTAGTTTAGATTGAAAATTGGGATCTCTAGCCGCTGAGGCGCCCGGCTGACTTGAGAACCACGCCATCACGGTATCGGCTTTGCGATTAATATAAATTACTTGCCCATGAATACCCACAGCACAATATTCGCCGATGGTTTCGTCCAGCACCCACCACATGTTGTGATAGGCACGCCAAGGGTCGTCGCTGTACTTTGTATTTGCCTTCATGTTGGATCGCAAACGGTCGGTAATCACTACATTAGCATCGACCCATGCTTGGGGTATTATTTGCTCACCGTTGTATTTTCCACGGTCTCTAATCATCATGCCAAAGCGCGCCGCATCTCGAGTGGTACTATTCATGCCCCCAGTAACCGCCGGCATATAAGCCCTATCAACTGCGATATAAGCGTCGTGCTCTGCCCCTAGTTTAGACCAGATATTTTGCTGAATAAAATCTTGAAATGGCTGACCACTAACGCGAGCAATAATCCACCCCACAACGTCAGCGTTGCTCGAATTATAATCAAAGTTATCTCCTGGTTGGCGCTTGAGGTCAGGCTTTATAAACTTACCCAAAAAGTCATGGACACCATATATTTGTGCATCTTCTGGCTGCACGTCTGCTGCTCCCTCCAGCCAACCTAAATTAAGTGCCGGTGCATAGTGGATGGCAAAATCAGAGTCGACATTAGTGTAAGTTTCGTGAAAATCGACCGAACTGGCCATATCTAAGACATGCTGCACCGTCACTCGCTCAAAACCACTGCCTTTAAGTTCAGGGATATATTTGACGGGAGAGGCTAGAAGGTCGACCTTACCTTCTGCCACTAGCAAGCCCAAGGCAGAACTAGCCAACGACTTGCTCATTGAAAACCAGATATGCTGAGCATGAGCATTGAATTGGTGAAAGTAATGTTCATAAAGCAATTCATCACCCCGAACCACCACGACACCATCGGCATGGTTAGCCGCAAACAGCGCTTGAAAGCCCATGGTCTTGCCGGCAACATCACTCACACTGTACTCAGCCAACTCAGGCTGGGTTGGCCCGGGTAATTCCCTGATGGCGCCCTCACGAGGAATCATCACTACGTTCAACGGTCCACCAGCATTACGAAAGGTCCACTGAGAGAAAGGGTGCTCTCGGTAATTTTTCATGGTGGCCTGAGTTTCGCGCGTTGGCGGAATTCCCTGCATCGCGCCAGGTTCGGCTTCCTCACTTGCAACAACAACTGATCCTGTCGCAAGTAGGTATGTTACTAAAAACCAACCTAGGAAAATGATCTTCATTAATCTCTACCCCTTAGTCCATCTAAAACTTTTCGTGAAGAATAGCATCTTCTCTATGGCTAAGCCCCAAAATTGCTGTGTTTTTGAACCGCCAAATCTGAAAATCATTGAATTATTTCGTCTCGACGTTTTTGAGTGTAAGATCACAGGTACTTTAATAAATCGAGTTGCAAAACGAAAACTCAATGTGAGAGCCAAATTATCGGCTCTGTAATATTTCCAGGCTACTAATCAACGGCAATTTAGCGATATCTAGTTGAGTGTAATAGCCTTGGTAACAGCTCAAGGAAAACTGTATGGCCATAATATCCCGATTACTCAACAAGATAAATCCCAAAACTATCGAAGAACAAGTGTCTGAACTAGACCAATTGTCGATGGACGCTTTAACTGTTATCGCCACCAGCGAAGAGTCTGATATTTTGCGGGCCGCCGCGATTACCCGTCTTAATTATGGCGCCTCACTAAGCGATCTCGCCCTAACCTGTGCGGTTCCAATCCTGCAACAGCAAGCTCGACAGCGCATTGCCGAACTCATTGATAGCGACATTATTAACTTGAAACAGTTAACTACTGATGGCATGGAGATCATGGCGCAGTTCTCGGTAGTAGGCTTCTGTGAACGAACAGAATTATTACCACAGCTGTTAAATCTAAGTACTGATGCTGACTTTTTCTATAAAATTGCCGTTGAGGGCGTTTCTGCCCGTCTTCGAGAGTTAGCCGTAGCTAGAATTGATGATCATGAAAAGCTCAAGCAACTATTAAAAGACACCAAGGGTAAAGACAAGTTGGTCTACAACATTGTCAAAGAAAAGTGCGACGCGTTTCGCGAAAAAGAAAAACAAGCCGAGAATACCCAAGCTGAGATTGAAGCCCTTTGTGAGAAAATGGAAATCCACAGTAAAAGAGCATTTGATAAGCAATATACTGGCAAAGTAAATCGTTTAACCGATCAGTGGCAGTTGTTGGAATCCCAAACTAATAAGGGCATTAAATTAAGAGTTCAGCAAGCTATTTTAGATTGCCAGAAAACTATTGAAGCTGATACCAAACAGCGTGCCGACCAGGCCGCGCGAGAAGCGTCAGTAGACTCAGCCGCCAAAACCCTACACGACATTATTGCTGAACTCTCTCTCTGTTTAACCCAGCTTTATGAAATTGATGGGACCAAGGAGCAGTGTAATGCTATTAAATTGGCGATTACCGATTGCCAACAACGGCACAGTGACGCTCTTAAATTGGTACCGGCTAGTCCAGACAATGAACAGGCATTCTCCCAGTTAAACGAAAGTATTGCATTTCAACTACAGCAACTTGCTAAACATGGAAGTCTGACCGCGCATGCAGCATTGCTAATAAAGCCCCAGACTAGCGAAGACGAAGTGTCGAGGGAAAATAAACCACCTCAACATGAACGTTTGTATGGCGAACTAAAGGCAAGACTGCAATCGGTTAAATTACTGCCAGCGACGATGGTTCCCCAAGCGGTCAAAGATGCCAAAGTCTTAATGGCCACCAAAGAAAAGTACTGGGCCGACCAAAAACAGGCTGTCACTAACCAGTTGCGCCACATAAATGCATTGATTGGCAAGGCGAATAGTGTCCTAAAAGCTGGCGAGTCACGTCAAGCGGCAGGTATCAGGCGTTCTTTGGACAAAAATTTGCTGGAACTTACGACAATACCAGCCTCGGTGACTACCCAACTTGAACAATTAGACGAGACACTAGAGAAATTGCTCGACTGGAAAAACTATGCAGTGGAACCAAAGCAACAACAGCTGATTGATGACATGCGAGCATTAACTGCGAGTGAGGAAAATCCAGAAGCGCTAGCCACCAAAATTCAACGTCTGCAAGATGAGTGGAAAGCATTGAGTAAAGGCACCCAGGACCAAGATCAATGGGAGTCTTTTCACAAACTCGCTGAGCAAGCCTACCAACCCTGCAAAGAATACTTTGCCGCACAGTCTGAGATTCGACGCGCTAATCTGGATAAACGTCGCAACCTGGTTACTCAGCTAACCGAGTACTTTGACGCCCTAAATTGGGAAGATGAAGCCTCTGAAAGTATAGACTGGAATTTCTTTGAGAAGTTAATAGGGACTGCGATTAGAGAATGGCAGACTTATGCCCCTACAGACCGTAAGGCGAATAAGTCAGTGCAGCGAAATTTCGATCGCATGCTAGACGCTATGCGAAGCAAACTCAGCCAACAGCAGCAGAAAAATTCTCAGGCAAAGCAAGAATTAATCAAACAGGTAACTGAGTTGCTTGACCAGCCCGATAACCGGAATGCAATAGAAAAAGTTAAAGGCCTTCAGGCACAGTGGAAAAAGAGCGGCCGTGCATCGCATAAAGAAGATCAAAAATTATGGCAAGCATTCAGAGTTGGATGCGATGCTATTTTTGAAAAACGCCAACAGCAAGCGAAAGAATTTAAAGTCGAGCTTCAGCAGCACAAGGCCCAAGCTCAGGTTCTGCTAGTAGAACTTGAAAATTCAGCTAAGTTAACCGGTCAAGCATTGCTCGATGTCCGTACCCGAGTCATTGAGTGTCAGAAAGAATTTCGGATGGTCGGTAACTTGCCTAAAACCGCCGTAAGCGCCCTAAATGAAAAGTTTTACAATGCAATCAAACAGTTTGATGCGGCTGTGGTACAGCAGCTAAAGGTTGATAAAGCTCAGGTATGGGTGAATTTGTTGGAGGCGGCCGATAAAATTCGCTTGTCCCAATTAGCTAAGAAAGACCAAGAAAAAGAAGACCTGCAACAACAGGTCAAGGACTTTATGGATAGCGTTACGCAGTGGCCCAAAAATGGCCTAGCGGTCCTTGAGGGAAAAAATGCGCTTAGCTCTGCAGTAGACGCACAACAACAGCGCGAATATGAGAAAACACTCAAAACGCTGTGTATTCGAGCAGAGATCCTCACTAACCGAGACACCCCTGCAGAGGACAAAGAGCTGCGTATGCAGTACCAGGTCTCTCGTCTACAACAGGGTTTTGGCCAGAACACGTCGGCTAGTGGCGTCAATATTCAAGATCTAACACTCGAGTGGATCGCAGTTGGGCCGGTGCCGACTAAGATCTACCATCAGTTACTGAAACGTTTCCAGAAATGTTCCTAACAAAGGAGTGTTGAGCTATTTACCCTTAGGCCGCACTCTAGACCAACAATGTTAAGGTTTTGGACAACCAATCTAACTCATTAATCCATGTTTCAGCTAAAATCTTTCCTTACCACTGTCACCCAAGTTGTTAATTTTCGTTACGCCCAATGTTTTCAACAGTAAATTACGACACATTTTTAGACTGGGGTAGATCAGTCGAGAGACTGTAGCCGACCTAAATACCCAAAAATTTAGGCGACTGAAAATTCCACTTCGACTACTGATCAGCGCCAGCGCGTGGATAGCATCAGCACCGTAATACAGTTCGCCGCCCATCTTTACCACCATACCCTGATCAATATCTAAACCCTGCGCGGTGACTTCTGCCAGTACATCACTAGGGTGCCGCGCATCAACAAGACGCAACGGGCCAGCTAACTGGTGGATATCTATCCGCTGGCAATATTTATCGCATGCGGGGCACTGCTTATCATAAACCAGTAGAATTTCTTGACCTGAAACGTCCTCTCTCACAGCATCCTCCTCTGCAGTCTAGGTTGCCTAAATTGAGTAAACTTAGTTAATCCAAATACTATTGGTGACTTGGCAATCGATAGAATCCAACACCATATGGATCATCAAACCAACACCCATTAAACGAGTTTTTGGGACAAAACAAAGAACAGCATAAAGAACAATAAACCATGGCTCATGCAGCGGATGAAAACCGATACTGCAACGACTGGCATCATAAATGGGGGCGGCTAACAGATGATCAAGATCCACCAACATGGTCGCCATCATTACCAGATAGGCCATTTGCCAACGCTGTCGAAAAAATAGCCCGGCAACAATAGCAGGCATAACAAAGTGCAAGGCTAGATGGAACATTAGAACCCAGTAACGCCTGAGGGAATAGCAGGATAATCACCCACTAGTGGCGCACCGTTCTGCACTGTTTGAATAGCCGCTTCAATAATATCCAGTGCTTCCACAAAGACATTCTTGTCCATATTCAGTGCCGGATACATACGCACCGTAGGCTCGGTGTCACAAATAGCCCAGACACCATTAATGAGCATTTCATTACGCACGGTACGGGCAACAAAGCTATCGTCATAATCCTCGCCAAACTGCGTTTTATCAGGGTGAGTAAACGAAATTCCCATCAATAAACCTAAACAACGCACATCGCTAACAATGGTATATTTTTCGTGCCAATCACCCATGCGCTCGTCAGCGATTGCGGCCAATTCAGCCGCATGCTCGATAACACTGTCGCGCTGAAAAATCTCTAATGTTTTTAGCCCAGCAGCGCACCCAGCAGGCGTGCCGGCAAAGGTACTACCAGCACTGGCTCGCGGGTTATCGCCGAGTATCTCATCGCGGGCAGCTACGCCAGCACAGGGCTCGACGCCCCCAGACAAGTTTTTACCAACCACCATCATATCGGGTATGACATCATAATGATCAATCCCCCACATCCGACCAGTGCGGCCAAGACCCGTAAGTACTTCATCAACGATCATCAGCCAGTCATGCTTATCGCAAATACGTCTGATGCCCTGTATGAACTCAGGCGAAGGAATCCAGTTTCCACCTTCAGCGAGGCCTGGCTCAACCAAAATAGCCGCGATATTCTCAGCCGGCACGAGGTACTCAGGTATGTGCTCCTCCAGGTACCAAAGACAATAATTAACATATTGCTCTGGAGTCATGTCAGCAGGAATATTTTGTGAATAAGGATAAGGCGCTTTAATCACGGCTCCATCCCAGGGTTCCATATAGAGATTGTGCTCACTGGTGTAGCCACTGATCATCTTGGTACCAATACCTGCGCCATGGAAAGACGAAGTAAAACTAATAATGTAGCGACGCTTTTTGTAGCACAGCGCAGTATGCACCGCTGACTCTACTGCCTCAGTACCAGAGACTTCGAAGGTGAACCGCGGCAATTGCTTGCCAGGCATAATCTCGGCTAACTGCTCTGCCAATTCAAATCGCAACGGATGCTCCCAGTGATAACCATAGCGTTGGTGAGCATCATGCACTGCCTCTAAAACCTCTGGATGACAGTTACCTAGTGGGTTAGTCGCCCAACCATTTTGGAAGTCAATAAACCGATTACCGTCCAGGTCCCAGACATAGTCACCTTTAGTCTTACCAAGAACAATTTGTGCCGGTGGAATAAAACCCTTGGCAGCGGACTGCTCAGCTGCAGCATCATAGTTCAAACCATGACGGAAGAGTTTTTTCCCGGAGACAAGTCTCGCGGCGGTTTTTGGGCCAGGTAAGGTGTAGGTCATAGATCAATACATCCTGTTATTAGTGGTGTTGGTTAAACGACAATAAGGGTTGCTAATCACTGCTCTGTGTCACACTATACACCCATATAGGCAATTAAACAGGCGTATAAAGTCGATATATAGGAGCAAAAATAATGCCAATTACTAATCCAGCTATTCATCAAGAACGCCGTAAACTGCTTATCGACGCCACGATTACCGCTATCGCTGAATTTGGCCTTTCAAAATTAACCTTAGCAAAAATTAGCTCTATTGCAGGCCTAACTGCTGGAACCGTTAACTTTCATTTTGATAGCAAAGAGTCCTTACTATTAGAAACTCTTAACTTCGTTTCCGAAGAATTCGATCATGGGATTGCCAAAGCACTAAAAAATGCAGGTCCTGAACCTGCCAAACGTCTGTCTGCCATCATTGATGCCTCTTTGGACCCCGCCATTACGGAACATCGTAAGATGGCGGTCTGGCATGCTTTCCAATCAGAAAGTCGGGGCCGGGAAGATTATCAGCGTATTCGTGGCAACCTAGATAGGCAGAACTTTAAACTCATTCTTAGCCTGTGCGAAGACATTATTAATGCTGCAGAAAAAAAGGCAGAGATCAACGCTCGAGCGATTGCTAATGCTATTTCTGGCCTTATCGATGAGATGTGGACCGATATTCTATTTGCTGGTGAAGATTATGACCATGATGACGCACGTCATATCTGTCGCAGCTTTTTGGCGAGTGTTTTTCCTTGGTGTTATGACATGCCGACCCCTCGGGCAATCAGTGAGTCTACAGATGTCCCAGTACCGATCAACATCACTAGAGCCTCTGTAAAAGATGCCGATAATGTCAGCGTATTATTTGATCTCTATCGACGATTTTATGAAGAGGAAGCAGACCTAGGCTTGGCTAAGCGATACATTGAGGATCGATTAAAGACAAACACTTCGGTGATTTTTATCGCCTGGGATACAGGCGGTCAAGCGCTGGGATTCACCCAACTCTACTCAACATTCTGCAGCGTCGAGGCGGCACCCATTTTGGTTCTGTATGATCTTTATGTCGACAGCAGTGCGCGGAAACTGGGCGTCGGCAGAGCTCTCATGAATAGCGCTATGGCTTATGCTAAGGAGACCGGCGCGGCGCGCATTGATCTAGAAACAGAGATGAACAATATCAATGCTCAAGCACTTTACGAATCGTTAGGCTATGAGCGCGACACCGACTTCTACAAATACTCCTTAGAAATATGATTTGGTTTATGCTGAGTTCGAGAAAACTTATTGCCGTAAACTGATACTTTCCAAAACAAACTACACCTCTATTTCTACTGGCCCTCTATGATCTTTAAAAACACAACGTTCTAATGTAATCTCCAGTCTACCGTTGGTGATACGTTAAAAACATCTGTACTTATATTAAGATTCCAAAATAGTAAGGTAGTTATGTCAAAGTTACGCGCACAACAGAAAGCTCAGCGGCGAGAACTAATAGAGATCGCGGGCAAAAACCTTTTTGTCGAAAAGGGCTTTGAGCTCGCAAGTATTGAGGAAATAGCCGCTTTAGCAATGGTATCTCAGGCTACGGTATACAACTATTACGGTTCCAAAGACGAATTACTACTCGCCATTGTTGCTCGTGGTGAGGTCGGTATTGCCGAAAAAGATTCAGAATTTTCCCATCGCGCTATTTATGAAAATCCTGTGGATTTGGTGATCGAAGTTATTATGTCCAATATCCATGACACCATATCTACCTTATCTCGTGAATTATGGGGCAATGTTATTGCCTATGTTGCCACTACGACCGACCAAACCGTAGCGCCAAGATACATCGACACTATTGCTGGCGGTCTCGGCACAGCGTTATTTCACGTATTAGAAACCTTTCAAAAGGACGGTAAGATAAGTCCCGATATTGACGTCAACTACCTTGCCGATTTACTCACCCGAATAGAGCGAATACAGTTTTTAAACTTTATTTACTTTAAAACAATGTCTATTTCGGATCTTGCTGATTCTATACGTAAAGATATTACCTTTGTGTTAACGCCGCACCTCAAATAAGTTCACCTTCTTATATCTCAGAACTGTGTTATTTTAAAAGTTTGGAGTTGACTTTATATTTATTTGTATCTATAAATGATTTTAAACATATCACAAGTATGAACTGAATCCAGAATGATGTAATTGACATCATTATTTGGAATATTACCTAGTAATTTGGGAGCAATCGAATGAGCAAGATTAAAATATATAATAAAACTAAAATTTCAGCGGCAGTGGCTTTAGCGACAGCCGTGCTGATTCAACCGGGCCTTGTTTTTGCAGAAGAATCCGCAACCCTTGAAGAGATTATCGTCACTGCAACCAGACGCGAAATGAAAGCCAGTGACATCCCGTTTAATATTTCAGCTATTACAGGAGCTGAAATAGAAGCGGCCAACATTACTGATGTCCAAGAATTGATGCGAGCGATGCCCGGCATATCTGTGTCTGATGGCGGCGGCCGATTTTCGGAGAATAATAACGTGATTACTATCCGTGGATTAAATGTAGATCCAGCGGCAACAGATCGACGTTTTTTGTCAGATCCCACGGTGTCTACCTATGTTGGTGATACTCCGGTCTTTGCCAATTTTTTACTCAAGGACGTCAAGCGCGTTGAAGCCATGCGAGGCCCTCAAGGCACGCTGTACGGCTCTGGATCCTTGGGCGGCACGGTTCGCTTTGTGATGAATGAGCCCAGCACAGAGGGGTTTTCTGGCCATATAGGAACGTCTTTAGGCCAAACCGAAGGCTCAGAAGGTGAAAATTTCAGTATTGATGCCATGGTTAATATCCCACTCAGTGATGATCTAGCTGTCCGAGTGAGTACTGGTCTGGTTGATAATGCGGGCGTAATTGACTATCGCAATGTCTATGCTACTGACGCCAGCGGCGTACCATTGGCTGATTCAACAGGCCTTGCTTATGGCGGCCCGGTCTATACCAATAACGAAGACGCTGACACAGTAGAAGTTGATTACACGCGAGCGGCTATTAAATGGACGCCAGGTGATGACTTTGAGGCTGTACTGACCTATATGAAACAAGAGGGTGAATACGGTGGTCGTCGTCAGGCAACATCAGGTCTCGATGGCTGGGGCGACGATTATGGTGAGTATGAAATTGGTGCCGTTATCAACGAACCCTCATCAAACGAGAGCGAATTTACCAGCCTAGAAATGACCTATGACTTAGGTTTCGCGACGCTCAGTTCTAGCACGTCGTTTTATGAACGCAGTTATGAGGGAACCAGTGATAACACTGGCTTCTTTGCGGCTAAGGGCTGGCTCACATATTACGGGTACGGTTTCATGAAACGCCCAGCAATAGCTGCTGATCGACAAAATTCAGAAGAAGCCTTCGTCCAAGAAATTCGCTTAGTTTCTAATGGAGAGCAAAAACTTGACTGGGCAGTCGGCGCTTTTTATATGGATCAAGAAGCCTCTGCAGCTCAGCAAACAAGAGCTTTAGGCTTTCAAGACTGGTGGGCGGCGGCTAGCGGCCCGGTGCCTTACCAAGGTTTTTTGGCGCTACCGCCCTACAGTTACATTGGTCTGTACTACGATCCAGCGACCAACATCACCTTCGACTGGACCCATGACCGTGATTTCAAGGACTTCGCTCTCTTTGGCGAAGTAACCTATCATCTGTCAGATACGCTGGCTGCCACATTTGGCGCACGCTACTTTGATAACGAAGACAAGGTGACTTCACAAACCTCGTTCCCGATTTGGTACGCTACTAACCCGGTCGTGACTGATTCCAATAAAGATAGTGACACCCTGTTGAAAGCCAATCTGGCCTGGAATTACAGTGAGAGCAGCATGATCTACGGGACTATTTCTGAGGGCTATAGACGCGGTGGTACTAATGCTGCGCCGGTTCGGCCTGATGTTAGCTATCCCAATGATCCAGAGTGGGGAAGTTTTGACAGTGATTCTGTGATGAATTATGAAATTGGAATCAAAGGTGAAACTGATACATTGAATTACACCTTAGCTGCCTTTTATGTAGACTGGAAAGATCCCCAGGTTAATGTAGCAACGCCGTCGGGCGCATACTACGCTGTTGCGAACGGTGCGGGAGCCTCTTCTAAAGGAGTTGAATCCGAATTCAACTGGTTGGTATCTGAGTTGATAACGCTGTTTGGTGGATATACTTATGTTGATGCAACCTTATCTGATGCACTTTATTTACATGATGCCAGCGCTCTAACCGACGGTAAATCTGCGCTAAGAGCAAGTAAAGGCGCTCAACTCCCGGGTACCGCAAAAAATACTATCAACATTGGTGCCAAGCATGAAAAGGCTCTAGATAACGGCCTATTATTGATCAGTCGTCTGGATGGCTATTATCAATCCGATGTGGAAAATTCCATCCTGGATATTGACCAAGATTGGGCTGCTACGCTCAGTGGCTTTGATTTGTGGTTTATGTCGATGACGCTGGTTGGTGATCAGTGGACAGCCTCCTTGGTGGCAAAAAATATCTTCAATGAGCGCGGTACTGTTGCGACTTATAAAGAAGAATATATGACCTCAGATGTTGCCAATGGTTTTTATGGTACGGGCCAAAAGGACTTTATCACTCAACCGAGAACCATTAGTCTCTCGGCTAGTTACCGTTTCTAGTCATAGGCTTTATAATCTGTATATTACAATCCGACATGGCAAACTTCATGCAACAACCCGTCCTGCAGCTTTATTCGTTCTCACAACACGCGTTGGCGAATAATGAGATAAAAAAAGCGATTGATAGCTGTCGGCTATTAAATACTGATTTCCCAGAGTTTTTTGACGGATGGTGGCTAGCCGGATGTATTCATTTACATCTAAATAAGCCCGAAGCCGGTTTGATTTCAACTGCTCGCGCCCTCGCCATTAAACCTAATGATGCAACTATTCTGATTCAACGAATCGATTTCTTATCTATATTAAATCGACATAAAGACGTAGCTGACTGTCTGGAAAATCTGGCCGGACAGCAATCTCTGAGTGCTGACTTACACGGTCAAATTGCCTTAATGCTCTCTGCTGAGCGCATGCATGACGACGCAATACAGCATTATTTAAGCGCATTGAAGGAAGAGCCCAACAATCCATCCCTGCTTTACAATCTTGCTGCTGCATATCGATTTACCGGCAACCTTGTGGCGGCCGAGGCCAACTTAGACCGCTGCCTAGCAATAAATTACACCGATGCCGATGCTCAAGGCATGCGCTCATCTCTGCGCACATACTCGGCGACAGACAATCACATTGACGAATTGCTTGCTGCCTATGCCGATCAGACTCTGTCACAGCGGTCTAAGTCAGGCATATGCTACGCCCTCTCAAAAGAATTTGACGATCTAGGCGATACAAAAAAATCATTCGAGCACTTAAAAATCGGCTCTGATATTCGTCGCGACGCCATGACCTATAATGTCGGAGCAGATGAGACTATTATAAAGACCATCGTGACGGTATTTAATGACAGTTTTTTTAAGCGCTCTACCCAGGGTCACACTAGCGCAGAGCCTATTTTCATAGTAGGCCTGCCGCGAACCGGAACCACATTGTTAGAGCGTATCTTAGATAGCCATTCGGCCATTCAATCAGCGGGAGAGCTTGAAACCTTTGGCACGGAAGTAACGAAGTTATGCGCGGTTAATAGCGAAAGCCCTACGACAGCTCTCTCTCTAATTGATCAATCTAGTGCAGTGGATATGCAGGTACTCGGTGAGCGCTATCTAGAAAATGCACGTCCGACTGAAATGAACGGCCGCTATTTTATTGATAAGTTACCGTTTAACTTTTTGTATGCGGGTCTTATCCACAAAGCACTACCCAACGCAAAAATCATTAATTTGACTCGTCATCCGATTGCCGCCTGCTACGCTATCTATAAACAGGCCTTTAGAGACATCTACCCCTTCTCTTATAATTTAGATGATCTTGCTCAATACTATTTAGCTTATAGCCAATTAATGGTGCACTGGAATAAACAGATGCCGGGCGTTATTCATTTAGTGGCCTATGAAGACCTAGTGGCTGACACTGAAAACGAAGTAGCAAAGGTACTAGATTTTTGTGGTGTCGACTGGGAGTCTAACTGCCTTAAGTTTTATGATAACCCCTCACCGTCAACCACAGCGAGCGCCTCTCAGGTGCGACGGCCAGTTTACACAGGCTCTGTTGACCGCTGGAAGGCCTATCGAGAACAGTTAGGTGTGCTAGAAAATCGACTTGTTCAGGGGGGTATTAATATTGACTAAATCGGTCTTCTTTATCGCTCTGTTACTCGCATTTGCTGTTGTTCAGACGTCAGCCAATACACTAGTTCGGTTAGATGTTAGCGCATCGAAAGTCACCCAATTTGATATTATGAGAGATGATTTTAAACTCGCTCGCGGCAACAATAAGCGTTTAGCTGAATTACCTGAGTTTTCGGCCGATATTGTTATTTCTAGCAAAGGCATAGTAATACCAGCCAAGCGTGGCCTTAGAGACACCGACAACCGCTACTGGAGTCTTATCCTTGAGGTCGGTCGCTGGTATAAAACTGACGATAAATTTAGCCTGGCACTGCCCTTTGCGCTGGTCGAAAAAGACGGCAATTGCACCCATCAGGGCATGCTAGCTATCGAGAATAATACACTGGCTTATCAGATTAGCACTGAGACCTGTCAGTATTTCAAATTCAATGCTCAGGGCTATGCAACCACCGCATTGATGAATCCGCGTTCCGAGGGGGCCGACAGTCTTGTCGATAATCTTTCCCTCGAGCTATCCAATCATTTGCCTGAAAAGCCCCTATCTGCCTTGCCAGCCGACAATCCAGGTCTAACCGCTGAGGCTTTTGCTCAAGCGGACTTTATTGAACCAACTAACATGTCTCTCTATGGCTTGGTTAAAGACGGCGTTCACTATGTCAGCGACTGTGAGACTCGCGCAGTTGCCTATTCAGATTGTGGAAAGATGCCATTACCCTCTTACTCATTGGCTAAGTCAATGATCGGCGCACTGGGTCTCATGCGGTTAGAAAAACTCTACCCGGGAACCCAACACCGCCGAGTAAAAGACCTCATTCCTGACTGCAACGATTGGGGAGAGGTAACTCTTAGTCATTTATTGAACACCAGTACTGGTCGCTATGGCAGCGCGCTAAATCATCGTGATGAAGAGCAACATATCGGCAAGTTACTTGCCAAACCGAGCGCTGCCAGTAAAACAAAATTTGCTTGTAATCTCTATAAAGCCAAGTCTGAGCCAGGTGAAAAATGGGTTTATCACACCAGTGATACATGGCTATTAGGTGTTGCGATGCAATCTCTCTGGCAACAAAAGAAAGGGCCTACGGCTGATTTTTATACCGATTTAATCAACCCTATTTGGCATGACCTTGGTCTATCGCCGGTAATACAGTCGCCGCACCGTCAAGACGGTCAACCACTGACCGGACTCGGCTTGAGTTTTTTGCGCAGTGACATTGCTCTTTTCGCTCAGGCCATGGCATCGGGGCATAGTGCACTCTACGAGACCCTTGATAAAGATATGCTCGATGCAGCTATGCAGAGAAATCCGAGCGATCGAGGCAGCGTCGCCGGATCACCAGAGCTACGCTATAAAAATGGATTCTGGGGCTGGGATGCCGGCGGCTATCTAAATTGCGAACAACCAAAATGGATACCCTCCATGTCCGGTTATGGCGGCATAGCGGTGGTATTCCTCGAAGACGGTGATAGTTATTACTATTTCAGTGATGGTGGTGTTCACCGTTTTGCTGACGTTATAAAACACCTCCACAACTACAAAAAACTATGCTGAGAAAACACCATGGATGATAATAGAATCACTACTACGGGCGAACGTTTCACGGTACCTAAGCTGTCAAAAGACGGCATACTCATATCTATATTTTTATCCTTTTTAGCGACGGCCGGCCTATTTTATGTCAACTTGGGTGGTGCTTTTTTATCCGCCTTTGTAGACGGTCTTGGTATCAGTAGGGAAACTGCTGGCTACATTAGCAGTGCCAATAAATATGGTGCGGCTTTTGGTGCGCTGATCGCGACCTTTACCGTAAAACACCTCCCCTGGCGCAATACCGCTTATATCGCGTTGATTATATTAATCTCGGTAGATTTGCTCTGCTTTAGGCTAACCGACCCACAAACTTTGATTATGGTGCGCTTCTTTCATGGAACCGTCGGTGGCTTTTTAGTTGGGCTTGGTTTCTCTATCATCGCGCGGACTGCTAGTCCTGATAAAGTCTTTGGCATGTTGGTGGCGATACAATATACCTTCGGTAGCGTGGCAATATTTACCGTACCTAAGCTTGTAGGTGCGATGGGCCCCGGCGCAGCCTTTGGTGCTCTGATCACCTTTAGCTCGCTAACCCTCTTGATGGTGCCCTTTATACCAGATTACGCGGCCTCCATTAATGCCAAAGCCGATTCAGCAATTACTGCTAAGGTGACACCAACCTCGATTGCAATCGTGCCGGCTGCGTTGGCCCTATTGGCATTGTTTTTATTCCAAGCATCTAATATGAGTGTCGCCGATTACGCCATTGAGCTAGGTAAAGACAGTGGTTATAGCATTGAGTATTTGAGCAATATTTTGACTCTTTCAAATATGATTTCAATTTTTGGCGCGCTTCTCGTTTATTTTATTGGCACCAAATATGGTCGCGCTCTACCTATCGCTCTCGGTGCACTTGTGTCTGGTTTATTTACCTTTATGTTCCACTGGTCTGATATTCCAGCCAACTATTTCATTGCCAACACCGTCACCGGTATTATGTGGGCCTTTACGGTTCCCTATATTTTAGGCCTCTGTGCCACCTTCGACAGTCGCGGTCAGGTCGTTGTTTTTGCGGGCTTTATCTCAAAAATGGGCTTAGCCAGTGGTCCACTGATTGCGGCTATGGTGGTTGGCGAAGGCAATTTCACTCTGATCATAAATTTAGCCGCTATCGGCCTGGTGGTCTGCGCCATAGCCGCGTTTTTCCCCGCAAAACGCAGTGAAAAAGTAGTATTAGATAATTAAAACAGGAGTTTTTTTATGACACAATTTACTATTGCCGGTCTCCAACTTGACCTTCAAACACGACAAAATTTAGATCTATTCAGTCAAAAAGTAAGATCTACGGTGAAACGTTTTCCTTTCGTTCAGATGATAGTAACTAGTGAGCTGGCTATCTGTGGTGCCGGTGTTGGCTTCGCATCACCAATGTTAGAGGAAGCTGAGGCTACGCTGTGTAATTTGGCTCAAGAACTGGAGATTTGGTTAGTACCGGGATCTCTCTATGAACGTCAAGCAAACAAAGTTTACAACACCGCACCTGTTATCAATCCCGAGGGAGAAGTAATCTCTCGTTTCCGTAAAATATGCCCCTTTCTCCCTTACGAGAAAGGAGTGGAAGGTGGTGCAGATATCTGCTGCTTTGATGTACCCGATGTCGGTCGTTTCGGTCTCTATATTTGCTACGATATGTGGTTCCCGGAACTGAGTCGAGCGATGATTCTGGATGGTGCCGAAGTGATTATTCATCCAACCCTAACTGACACCTGCGATCGCAGTGTAGAAAAGGCGATGTGTCGCGCTACTGCCGCACAACAGCAATGCTATATGGTAGATATCAATGGAACCGGGGCGCTTGGCGTTGGCCAGTCGATCATTGTTGGGCCAGAGGGCGATGTTATTCATGAGGCCCTAGCCGGTGAGGAGGTCATTCTCTTTGAGGCCGATTTAACTCGCGTTAGACGCACTCGAGAACGGGGTATTTTGAGCTTAGGGCAACCACTGAAAAGTTATCGGGACACAGTGATGGACAAAACCCAATACCAACCTTCTGATAAGCATAGTTTTTTGAGTACTCTGGGACCATTAAGCATCCCAACCAAAGCAGGATAATTGATATGCTGTGGCTGATGAAATACTGACTATTCTAGTAATTTGTCTTTGTAGCTCATGAGTGTCGGCGCAGAGCCCCGCAGATATCGTAGTGCGTGGTGGTGACATCTATACCGTCGATGCCACTCGCAGTTGGGCTAAGACTATTACCCAAGGTAAGATTGTTGATGTCGGTCCTGAGTCGTATATAGATGCGTATATTGGTAAGCAGACAAACGTTGTTGAGATTGCCGGAAAGATGAAGCTACCGGCTCGCTTGAGGTGGGTAAGCTTGCTGATTTTGTTATTTTAGACTCTAATATTTTTACGGTTCCCGCAGTCGAGATTTCTCAAATAAAAGTGCTCAAAACCTATCTTGATGGGGGCTTGGTTTATGAGAGCTCGCCCTAGCATTTACTGCAAATTAGACGCCATCACATAAAGAATTTCTAACCCGATGGTCGCAGCTGCCAAAGCAGTAATTTCTGCATGATCATAAGATGGCGCGACCTCGACCACATCAGCACCAACGATATTTAAACCCTGTAACCCACGAATAATTTTCAGAGCCCTATCGGTAGTAATCCCTCCCACTACTGGCGTGCCAGTTCCTGGCGCATAGGCGGGGTCGAGACAGTCAATATCAAAGGTGAGGTAGACAGGCATCTCACCAACGCGCTGCTTGATGGCAGCAACAACATCAGCGCTGGTCAGATCATTGGCACTAGCCGCATCTATGACCTCAAACAGGTGAGTCTTGGTATTATATTCGGTGCGAATGCCGACTTGAATTGAGTGCGCAGGATCAATAAGACCTTCTTTAGGTGCGTGATAGAACATACAGCCATGATCATAATCCCCTGACCAATCTTCTTCTGGCGTGTAGGTATCGGTATGAGCGTCAAAATGCACCAGCGCTACGGGGCCATGATGCTGATGCATCGCCCTTAGCAGAGGTAGAGTAACGAAGTGGTCTCCACCAATGCATAAAGTCTTTTTACCTTTTTCGTGAACGGCTCCCACATGTTTAATGACGGTTTCAATCATAGAGGTTGATTCGCCTGGTTTGAATTCAAGATCGCCATAATCAATGACATTAAGTCTGTCCATAACGCTAAATTGCCAAGGCCAGCGTTTTTCTTCCCAACGCAGATTTGCTGATGCCAAGCGCACGCCTTGAGGACCATGTCGGGTTCCGGCACGGCCAGTGGTACCCATGTCGTAGGGGATACCCATGACTACAACATCTGCAGACTCTATGTCGCGCGACAACGGTAAGCCTAGGTAACTATGGACATTAGCAAACATGGAATAGCTTTCAGGAAAATTATTATCAGCCATATCAAACCTCGTTGTAGATTATTATGATTAGCATTAGTTGTTTCACACAAGATAGAGACATCTTTGTTATGGGACACATACTCCAATCAGGGTACTAGAAGTCAAGCAACATAAGATGTCGATTATTACTGCGAACTAAGATCATAGCAGTGACTTTTTAACTTTAATCTACCCAGATACCCTGTTTTCGCAAATCAGCCAAGGTTAACTCAAGTCCTCCGCGCAGTGCAGATACCAAATCATCAATCTGTTCGCGCGAGACAATAAGCGGCGGAGAGATAATACATATGTTAATAAATGGCCTGACCAGTAAACCCAATTTCTGGCAATGTTGGTCAACCATTTCGCCGATGGCATAATCTTTTTCCAGCAAGTCTGCCTCGTTATGTCCCTCAATAGTCATTTCCACCGCCGCCATCAAGCCTTCACCGCGCACATTACCCACGAGAGGAATATCCAGCAAGGTCTGCAACTGCTGTTGAAAATAAGGCCCTATTTCTAGGACTCGGTCGAGTAAATGCTCGTTTTCAATAATATCCCAACTGGCCAACGCTGCAGCGCATGCCACGGGGCTGCCACCCCAAGTATAGCCATTAGAGTAAAGACAACCTTCGGCATTATCGCCACTAAAGCTAGCCAGAAAGGCCTCTGACACGGCGTACCCACCCAGAGGGAGATATCCGGAGGTGACTCCTTTGGCAAAAATAATAATATCAGGCACTATGCCAAAGACCTTCTCTGAAGCAAACCAATGCCCAAGCCGCCCAAAGGCGGTCACCACCTCGTCAGCGATATAGGTAATCCCATATTTTTTAACCATCTGCCAACACCGATAGTTATAGTTAGCCGGAGGTACGATCACACCTCCGCTGGCCAAAATCGGTTCGGCGATAAAGCACATGACATTGTCTGGGCCAAGTTCGAGAATTTTCTGCTCTAGTTCATCCACCAAAAAATCGCAAAACTCCGTCTCGGTAGCGAATTCAGGGTGATAAAAATAGCAAGGTGCAGACAGAAAATGAATGCCGTCGCGCATAATATCCATAGCGGTTTTATCCCGCTCTTTACCGGTTATCGACGCCGACAAGTAAGTACTGCCATGGTAGGCCTTTTCCCGAGAGATAATATGTTTACGTTGAGGATGACCTTTGATGTTGCTTGCTAACTGGCACAGACGCAGGGCCGAATCGACGGCAGTGGAACCACCCGTTGTGAAATAGATTCGATTTAAATCACCGGGAGTCTGCGCAGCAATCCGTGTGGCTAGCTCCACCTCGCGGTTGTTGATGACCGTGAAAGAGGTAGCGTAGCTTAGCTCCATTATTTGCTTAGAAACCGCGTCGGCAATTTCACGACGGCCATATCCCGTTTGCATGCACCACATACCAGCAGGCCCATCGAGCAATCTATTGCCCTCAGCATCGTATATGTAGGCGCCCTCCCCACGAACAATCACCGAGGTGGAGTCGTCTTCTCCTAGAGAAGAAAGTTCCCCCCAAGGATGCAAGAGATGTTGGTTGTACTTGTCTCTGTAACCGTCACTGTTCACTTTGTTCGCCTGTAGAGTCTAAAGAGAGAGCGTGGAAGTCCAGCGCTGATAAAGCTGTTCAGCAACCTTGTTTAAGGCGGCAATATTTGCCACCAGAGGCTGTTCTATTTGCGCATAATTCTGAGTGCTAGGCGTAGTGTTATGCAAGTCATCCCGCCACTGGGTAATCCAATCTGTTAGTAATGGCTCTGTCATCTCAACGTGGCCCTGCATCGCCAGCACATTATTACCATAGCTGTAGGCCTGATTGTGGCAGTAGTCGGAGGAAAATAAAAGCTGTGCCTTTTCCGGCAAACTAAATGTCTCAAAATGCCAATGAAACATCATAAACCGATCATCAATACCCTCAAGCCACTCAGAGGTCTGAGCATTAATCTGTTTGCTGCAACGATGCCAACCAACCTCTCCTACAGGATTAGTCGTGACCTGAGCTCCCAATGCAATACTTATTAACTGACCACCTAAACAGTGGCCTAGCAGCGGAACACTGCTGTCCAGAGCCTCGCGAATAAGAGCAATTTCTTGTTTAATCCACAGAAGGTCATCGTTTGCACTCATGACTCCCCCCATAAAAACCAAGCCAGCCATACTGTCATCAAGTTGGGGGATGGGGTCACCGGCATAGCCGCGAATAATGTGATAGGGGATTTTTTGACGCTGAAGATGGTCGGCTATGTAACCGGGATGCTTGTCGTCCATGTGTAAGAAAATCAGCACCTCTTTACCCATGATAATCCCTAAATTACGTCGAGCATTTTATACCACATCATGCCCACTGCCATGGCAGGCCGTCGCAGTAGTTTCCCACCCGGCCAGGGTAAGTGGAACATTTTATTCATAATATCAAAGCGATGAGTATCTCCATCCACAGCTTCGGCAAGAATACGCCCAGTCATGTGCGTCGGGGCCACACCATGGCCCGAATAACCGCTAATATAGAGCACATTGCTATTTTTGATACGGCCAATTTGTGGCATACGTCTAACACTGATCCCCATGCTCCCAGACCAACTATAGTCTATGCGAGTGTTTTTTAAGCTCGGAAATACCTTAGTCATCTTGGCGTGCATAACCGCTTGAACGTTGGAGGGTTCTAGCCCCGTATAATTGGACAGACCCCCAAATAGCAGGCGTTTGTCTGCGGATAAACGGTAGTAATCCAAAGCCGCTCTAGAATCACAGACCGCGACATCACGAACCATAGTCTGCTGTAATTGCTCATCGGAGAGTGGTTCGGTAGCAATAATACAGCTGGTAGCCGGCAGTACTCGAGCGTCTAGGTAAGGAACCAGATTACCCATATACGCATTACCACAAAGAATCACATGGTTAGCTTTAATCGAACCTTTGTCGGTGTGTACAGCAGGATTTTCGCCATAAGTAATACGAGTAATCTGCGTTTGTTCAAAAATTTTTGCGCCCATTACTTCGGCAGCTTTAGCTTCGCCAATACATAGATTAAGCGGCTGAATATGCCCCCAGTCTTCTCTATAGTAACCACCCAGATAGAGATCGGAGTTAACATATTGCTTTATTTCATTCTGGTCGAGAATTTGAATCGCTGAATCTTCAGCGGCCCATTCACGGTAGCTTTTCAGATGACGCTTTTTTAAACCAACTTCGCAATAGCCCCACTTAAGATCACAGTCAATATTATACTTTTCGATACGTTCTTTAATGATCTCAACACATTCGCTACCCATACTCTCGACTATGCTGACACCTTCACTGCCAATGCTCGAACTGAAGGCAGCAGGATCCCTGCCATAGCCGCCGATAATTTGACCACCATTACGTCCTGTGGCTCCCCAGCCGATGCGGTTAGATTCTACTAAAGCAACTTTATAACCACGCTCACATAGTTCTACCGCAGTTGCAACGCCACTAAAGCCTGCACCCACTATCACTACATCAACATTTAAATCACCCTCCAGCTGAGGGTAATCTGTTTGCCAATTCGCGGAGGCAGCGTAGTAGGACGGTGCGTGTTCCTTTGTCTCTGCAGTAGATTTTAAAAACATAAATACAGCCCCTTCTCTATTGGTTACGCCTTCAATCCAGCGATCGCCGCAATATACCAACTGATAAAATCCATAAGGGTAGACTCATATTCAGGATGATAGGGCCCAGGTTCAAAGAACTGAGAGTTCACTCCCTCACTATTACGCGTAATAATATATTCATCTTCTAAGCTCGTGTGATGCCAAAGCCAAGCAACCTTATCTTTGTCGTAATCAGTGCCTTCCTGAGCATCCCCATTAACATACCAAACCAACTCCATATCTGTTTCAGTAATGCCTCTAGGAATAAAACGATAGAGCACGCAGTGATCTGGGTAATTGAGCATAAACGTGAGCGGACCCATCTGAAAATCACCGGCGCCACCATCAAAACCCTTCATATGACCCATTAACGGCGCTACCGGCTGGCCATCTTTGCTACCGGTTTTACAGCCCTCGTACAGGGCATAACGGCTATGGTAAGAGCAGGCCCCAAAGGCTGTGGCATCATTGTAGTAACCATAGTATTCCTCAGCAATACCGGGCACGCCAGTCATCTCTGCCGCTCTAGCCCACATAGCCTCATTAATAGGTTTTACCTTCTCAAATGGGGCCTCAAGGGTATGTAACTTGGCGTATTGACGGTGAGAGCTAGCGCAGTGATAACACTCAAGATAGTTTTCTAAAACCAGCTTCCAGTTGGCATCAATACGATAGGTCTTGCGCTCTGCTACCTTTGCATTTTCGAGATCATAGGCACCTAACTGGGTCTTAATCTTTTCCAGTGGCGCAACAAAATCTGGTGCATCTGGGTCACAGTTAATAAATATCATTCCCTGAAAAACCACAAAGCGCACGGGTTTTAGAGAATAGTCATCGCAATTAAAATCCTCTCTATGATCCATGTCGCGGGCCGACTTCAGCTTGCCATCATTACCGTATGCCCAACCGTGATAAGGACAAATGAAGGCTTTGCGATTGCCACTTGACTCTTCACAAACACGCGCGCCACGGTGTCTGCAAATATTATGCATGGCACCAACTTCACCCTTATTGTCTCGACTGATGATGATTGAGTCTTCACCGATATCAAACAAAAAATAATCACCTTTTTTTGCGATCTGGCTAATGTGGCCGGCATAAAGCCAACTTTTGAAAATAATATTTTCTAATTCAGCCTGATAGGTAACATGAGAACGATAGAAATAAGGATCTATAGCAAACCCAGGCTTGCCCAGTTGGGCACTGGCCTTGCCGATCATTTTTTCTTTAGTATCAGAAACATCTGTCGCGATAAATTTCATAGTAACAACCTAAATCTAGGGTCTGTTTAAAGTAGTATTCCCGTTGCTGAGCACTATACAATACTTCACTAAATGAGCATATTGTTTATTAAATGATTGTTTAATTTTTATTTAATACTCTGCAGGATTTCTGCCGACATGATCACATGGAACGCAGATACCAATCATAGTCAATGTTCGACACTTGCGCAGCGAACTGCTCACACTCCCCTCGACGAACCGTGCCAAATAAGCGACAGTAGTCTTCTCCTAGATATTGAGGTAGCACCGCACTACTATCAAACTCATCCAACGCCAGAGACCAGATTCTTGGAAGGGTGATTTCCTCTTCTATCTCAAGGCCTTCAGGCACCATATCCCCCGGATCACTGCCCTGGCTAATACCAAAGTGCACCCCAGCAACAAGTGCCGCCATGACAAGATAAGGGTTGGCATCAGCGCCGGCAACTCTATGCTCAACTCGACGATCTTTATCGCTAGATACCGGAATTCGCAGTGCTACATCGCGATGGTTGTAGCCCCAGTTAGGCGTTAAGGGGGCACAGTGTCCTGGGATGAGGCGCCGATAAGAATTGGCATTAGGTGCAAATATAGCCATCGCATCGGACATAGTCTCTCCCAAACCACCAATGGCATGACGAAGTGTATCGGAAATTGCCGGCACCGCTGAGGAGTCCGGGTCGGCAAAAACATTGATGCCGTTGCCATCATATAAACTGAAATGGATATGTAATCCACTTCCGGGAATATCCACAAAAGGTTTGGCCATAAACGTTGCCGCCATATTGTACTGCCGCGCCACCCCTTTGATAATACGCTTAAAGAGTACCGCATGATCACAGGCACTAACTGGGTCATCCACATGATGTAAGTTAATTTCAAACTGCCCCGGCGAAAACTCTGAATGAACCGTAGTCATAGGTACATTTTGAGCTTCGCAAGCTAATCGAACATCTTCCAGAAAATCATCGTTATCCCAAAGATCTTCTGGCATTGCATATTGAGTACCCGATTGATCAACGTTAGTGCCCGGCACCTTGGCCAAAAATGGCTCTGGTACGGCAGAATCGCCTTTCTTGATTAAATAAAATTCTAGCTCTGTTGCAACAACTGGTTTCAAACCCATTGCCTGTAGCGGCTTCAAAGCCTCAATAAGTACGTTTCGGCAATCAAATGATGATGGCCTGCCATCCAGCTCTGTAAAAGTAGATAAAACCTGGGCGGTATCAGATTTTAACCAGCTAATAGGTGCCAAAGTATTGGCGATGGGATGAATTAATTGATCAGGGTCGCCCTCTAGATTCGCAAAGTCTAACTCGTCGCAAAACTCACCCCGCACATTCAATAAGACGGTCGACACAGGACCCTTAACACCCTCGCGGAAAAAAGTGGCAAATTCGTTGGCAGGTATTCGTTTGCAACGAATAATGCCATTCATGTCTGGCATTAATATCTCCAGCATTTTAATCTCTGGATGTTGCTTAATGAATTGTTGTAGTTCTGACTCTGTAGCAATATTCATTATGATTTTTCCATCTTACGTTTATTTAGCCCTAGTCTGTCAACACCATCAAGGCATCCAGACCAATGCATCCATCAGCAGTCACTTTTATGGGATTAATATCTACCTCGGCCACCGTATCAGCAAAGAGCAAGGCAAAAAGTGATATTTTTTCTGCTGCCTCACAATAACTATCAACATCGAGTTTTGATGAGCCCCTAACGCCTGATAAAAGCTCATACATCGCTAGATTCTGCAACGCCCTTTTCACTGCGGCTGCGTCGAAGGGCGGTATCAGCACAGTAACATCGTCGAGTACCTCAGCGTAAATACCGCCAAAACCAACTACAACAACGGGTCCAAATTGATCGTCGCGACTAACACCTAAAATCATCTCAACGCCGTCTGAATACACCATTGGCGCTACCATCGCCTCAGAGCCAAGGCGCTCAGCCATATCGCCATAGGCATCTAACAGTTGGGTTTCATTGATAATATTTAAAATAACGCCATCCACATCAGACTTATGCTCTATGCTCGGCTGCGCAGTTTTGAGTACCACCGGAAATCCTAGTCTAGTAGCGGCCGATCGCAATGCATCTTGGCTGCTCACCAGCACACTCTGCAACATAGGAATTCCCAAGTCAGCTAAGCATTGGCTGGCCAAAGTTTCTGATACTTTAATTTCATCGCGCAAACGTCCACGCCAATACTCGCACTTATCCTGATCCAGATCGTTAATCTGACTAGGCTCTCGCTGCTGAAAGTCTCGATAATTCAATAGACAGCGAGCACCAACCAAAAATTGGCTGACCCCATCAATCACTGGAAACCCTTGATGTGTAGAAGTAACGGCCAATTCATCACTACCACTACCTTGCCTATTGGCTACGAGAAAAACCGGCTTGCTTGTGGCACTCTGAGCTTGATGTAAATAATCAAGATAGGATCCATAAATCTCGCTATTAGGTCCACGATCATGCACTACAGCGCCAAAGGCAGCACCTGAATCCATTAATAGAGTGGTGAAGCATGCGGCCATTCTTATTGGTGCATCAGCACCACCAGCACCCCAGCCATCCAGCGGGTTGACCGCAGGTAGTCCGGGATCAAGCAATCCTTTTAGCTGATTTAACGTAGTATTTTGAAGCTCAGTTAAGGGCACATTCAATCGGTCAGCAAGATCAATAATTAACTGCCTCTCTCCACCTGAATCATGCAGAGAAACTAGGCCCCCATTACCCACAACCGCGGGCTGAGCAAACATGATTAACGCGGTGGCTAGCTGGTCCATATCCTCGACTCGCTGCACACCATAATAATCAAAAACCGCGGAGTAACAGTCGTCGCTACCCGCCAAGGCACCCGAATGAGAAATAGCCAACTCTGCGGCTAGATCAGTGCGTCCCACTTTGAGTATCACAATAGGTATCTTTAGCTGATTAGCTTTTTTAAATGCCTGAATTAACTTATCTGGATGACGGCTAGTCTCTAAAAATAAGCCTACAACTCGAGTTTCTGGAAGGTCCAGCGCATAGTCTAGGTAATCTTCCATCGCCACAGTAAGCTCATAGCCACTGGAAACCGCAAAATTAAAATCAATGCGTTCTTCAGAATCAACAATGCCTGACATACCAGCACCAGATTGACTAATCAGCGTTACGTTGCCTGGGAATGGATGGTCGCGGGTATCAAATCCGCCGGCGAGCACCCGATCACGAATATTATAAAAGCCCATCCCGTTGGCCCCTGCGATCAACAGACCCGCCGCTTGAGCTTTGCTAGCAATGCGCTGCTTTAAGTTTGGGGTCTGGTCATCGGAGAGCGCTAAGGCAGAAAAAATTGTGCAGGCAGGAATGCCTAAGGCGATAACATCATCTAGAGCCGCCTCAATACGCTGATCACTAATCGCAAAGATGACCTGCTCAGGGCGTTCTGGAAGATCGGCTAAGCTACTATAACAGGGAAGATTTTCGACCCTATCATAGCCCGGATTAACAGCGTAAATTTGCCCCTGAAAGCCACCCCTACGTAAATTGACAATGACCTCATTACCCACTGTGCCGCTCTTTTGCGAGGCACCTAATACGGCAATCGACGCAGGTTTTAAAAGCGGTTCTAGCCAATGAGTAGTCATTAGAAATCCGCTGCGGGAGTCTGCCTCTTGCGTGCTGGGTTAAATACGGCACCCTCGATGACGGTGCACTTGGCCATCACTCGAGTCCATTTTAATTCGCGATCATAGTAGATTTCAGCCGCCAACTCTTGGCCAGGCTTACCATATTTAGCATCCACCTGAGCAAAAGCAACATTGGTTTTTGCTGTTGGGCACCAGGCCGCAGTGGTCACTGTGCCCACTTCTTTATCACCATCATAGATAAAGGCAGATTCCGCAGGCTTGTTACCCTCAACGTCAAGGTAGACAAAAGCGTAGCGAGACCCCTCTTTCTTTTCTTTAAGGAGCGCTTTTCGGCCATTAAACACTGGTTTATCAAAAGACACTAGCCAACCCAACCCTAATTCAAAGGGCGAGCGAGATCGACCCGTACGGATCGATTCTTCGGCGGGAATAAAATCTACCCCTGCCTGGACAAAGCCTGCTTCGGTACGCAACATATCTAACGCAAGCCCGCCAATTGGTCGAATCTCACGGTGCTTTCCTGCTTCAAACAACCGATCCCAAAAAGTTTCTGCCAACGAAGGGTCAACCCAAATTTCATACCCTAGATCACCGGTAAAGCCGGTGCGGCTGATCATTACTTCAGATCCCTCAAAGGGAAAGCGAGTTAGCCCAAAAGGCTTGAGGTTCTCAATGCCCTCAAAACCCATGTTTTTGAAAATAGCACAGGACGTGGGACCCTGAACAGCCAGTGCGGCCACCTCAGCAGTCTCATCAACGATGGTCACATCAAAACCTTCTGCTGACCACATCAACCAGTCAAGACATCGGGCATAAGCACAGAGGCGATAGTCATTTTCAGCGAGATGAAAAATGGTGCCGTCATCCATAACCTGACCGTTATTATCGCACCACACGGTGTAAGCCACTCGGCCAACACCAATCTTTCTGATATCTCGTGTTACCAGACGATTCAAATAAGCGCCCGCGTCTGGCCCGGTAAAGCGGTATTTGATCATTGGAGAAATATCAAACACCCCCGTATTACTTCGCACTGCAAAATACTCTTGCTCAACACTGGTATAGGCCTGAGGGGTTGTGTAACCCTTCCAGTCTTCCCACATATTGACCTCACAGGCTGCCAAACAGCGAGAATAAAAAGGTGTTTTAAGCATCATAGTTTCGTCATGTGGAATCATGCTGATTTACCTCGCTTAATAATTTCTTTTGCCGCATTGTGACCTGCTAAGCCCATTACACCGCCACCAGGGTGAGTGCCCGCGCCACACAGGAATAGACCATCGACTGACGTCCCGTACTGGGAAGCGCCAGGAAAAGGGCGCATGGTTAGTATCTGATCAAGACTGATCTCGCCGTGGTGCCAATGACCACCATGTATATGGAACCGCTCTTCAATATCTGTAGGGGTGAGTAACTCGCTGGCGATAATTTTGTCTTTTAAATCTGGCGCGTAATCAGTAATGCGATCAATGACCAACCGCTTAAACTCTTCCTTATTCTCATTATTCCAGCCACCTTTTAACTCATAGGGAGCAAACTGAACAATGACCGACATCACGTGCTTACCCGCTGGGGCAAGACTAGCATCATGTATCGTTGGAATACTAATATCCATGGCTGGTGCCGCTGAATATTCACCATACTTGGAGTGGTTGAACGCTTTTTCGATATAGTTCATGGTTGGCGCGATTAACAAGCGCTGACCCATCTGCTGCTCACTGAGCCCAGTAAAGGTTGGCAAGCTGTCTAAAGCAATATGCAACTTAGCCGCATCTCCCTTCATGCGCACAGCCTTGACCCGGCGTGCAATACCAGTCTCAATATTGGTTAAGCCAACTAACTTATTAAACGTCGTTTTAGGATCTGCATTAGAGACGACTAATCCAGCATCGACCACTCGGCCATCAGCTAGTGTCACACCTGTAGCACGATCAATGTCGATATTGATTTTGCTAACGGCAGTACCTGCTTCAATATCAACACCGCTGGCGCGAGCAGCCTTAGCCATGGCTTCGCCTACTGCACCCATTCCGCCCTTGACCACCGCTGGACCACTGAAACCATATATATCACCCATGCGACGATAAAAGTAACCGTACACTGTGTTCGGTGAACGCGGACCCATATGCGACCCTAAAAGTGAGTCAAGACTAATGGCAGCTTTTAACAGCTCATTGTCGAAGTTCTCTTCCATGACGTCATAAATATTGATCAACGCTAGACGCATGAGGTCACTCATATCGTCCTTGCCAAGCATTTTCATACCCAAACCTAACTTAGCTAGGGTGATACGATCAGTAAGATTACCCTCAACCAGTTTCGGCGCTCGACGGTTAAAGGCACCAGACAATAACTTAGCAAACTTAAGTATCTGCTTATTAAAGGCAACAAAGGCAACGCGATCTTCATCAGATATTCCTGCGCCCTCAAGCTTGTCGCCATCGATGATTAAATGGTTACCATCTTCAGCCAGTGCAATGGTATTAAGGTCACGGGCTGCAAGTTCAAGACCCTGTTTGTTCAAACCCATATCTGAGGCGACATCGGGGTTTAACTGAAACAACCAATGGGCACAGGAAGAAACCGAGAACTGATCACTAAATTCACTAGTGGCAGAGGCGCCACCAAGAGATTGATTAGCTTCAATCACTAACACTTTACGCCCAGATTTAGCCAGATAAGTTGCACAAATTAAGCCATTGTGACCACCACCAACAACAATGACATCATAGTTCTTATTAAGATCAATCATCGTCATACCCTCCAGGCACGGTGTTGGTTAGCTTCAGATCCATGAGTATTTCCCGTGCTGCGTTCGCACCCGGTGCTGCCATCACACCGCCTCCTGGGTGAGTGCCAGAGCTACACATATACATGCCTTTTACTGGCCCACGATACTGGGCATAACCTGGGAACGGACGATTGAACAGTAACTGATCAAAGGTCAACTCACCCATGAAGATATTTCCTTCTGTCAGGCCGACCTCGTTTTCGATATCCTGGGGTGTTCGCGTCTCACAGTGCAAAATCAAATCTTTGAAGTCAGGACTGTAATTGCTGATTTGGTCAATCACCGTTTTTTCAAAACCAGCCTTGTCTTCAGCAGTCCAATCGCCACCATGAATTTTAGGTGGAGCGTACTGCACAAAGACCGACATCATGTGCTTACCCGGAGGCGCCATCGTAGGGTCAATCTGGGTGGGAATAAGCATATCCACATAAGGATCTTTCGACCAGGTCCCATCTTTCCACTCATCATAGGCTCGCTCCATTTTTTGAAGAGAGTCACTAAAGTGTTTCTCTCCCAAGCAAAGGGGGCTGTCTTTAGGTAAGCCAGTAAAGGTCGGCAGACCATCCAAAGCAATATTAAGCTTGCCGGATGAGCCGCGAATTTTAAAGTTCTTGGCCTTTTTAACTACATCTGCTGGCAGATCACCTTCGTCCATGATTTTTAAGAAGGTTCGTTTGGGATCAAGGTTTGACACAACGATATCGGCATAAAGCTCGTCACCATTGGCCAGAGCCACACCTTTGGCCTTGCCATTTTTGACAATAATTTGAGCAACCTCAGCATCACACTGAATGGTGCCGCCAAATGACTGGAAAGATGCCGACAGTGCGGCAGATACCGCGCCCATGCCGCCACGTGCAAAGCCCCAAGCACCGACAGAACCATCAACATCACCCATATAGTGGTGTAACAATACATAGGCAGTACCCGGGGAGTAAACACCCAGTGCAGTGCCAATAATACCACTACCGGCCAAATGAGCTTTAATGACATCAGACTCAAAATACTCGTCGAGGAAGTCACCAATACTCATGGTCCAAAAACGCATGGTATCGGCCAAGGCCTCTTCACCCATGCTGCCAAAAGATTTAGCTAAAACACTCAACTCTTTAAGGTCTCTCGGCTTTAATGATGTTGGATCAGGCGGTGTGCGCATCAAAAACGGACGAATCAACCGGGTTTGTTTCATTACATCTGCTTCATAACGCTCATAAGCACTGGCGTCACGCTTCGAATGCCGAGCAAGCTCACGCAGCATACGCTCATGGTCTGCATGATTACCAAAGTAATCACCATTTTCCTGAAAGGTAACACCGCCGCCATAGGGTACAACCTGCAAACCATGTCTGGGTAACTCTAAATCTCGAATAATTTCAGGTCGCAAAAGGCTACATACATATGAGCAATTGGAGTACTTCCAATTGGGATAAAGCTCACGACTAACAGTAGCGCCACCAATATAGGCATTTTTCTCCAGCACTAACACATCGAGCCCTGCCTTTGCCAAATAAGCGGCATTAGTTAGGCCGTTATGTCCTGCCCCAATAATAATCGCATCGTATTTTTTCATAAGATTAAGCCACTCCAAACAATCGGCTAGCGCCAATTGACGCTCTATTTTTTAATGTTTGACTCAAGAATGCCAAAAATTAAATCCCCTGTCCACAAAAATGAATGGTTATTCATTCAGTTGCGCAGATCTAAGCAATGGTTTATGGTTTGGCGTGTTAAGAACATAAGCTAGCATAGACCCATTACAGGAAGGGTGAATGGAAGCGGTCAAAGCTGAAATAAATAAAATTCCAAGATCGCTGTCCAAGCAGGCAAGGCGCAAGCAGCTTATTGAGGCGACGATTAAGTGTATCGCTGAGAAGGGCCTGTCTGGCACCACCATGGCCGATGTGACGCAATTAGCAGGCCTAAGTCTGGGCATTGTTAACCTACATTTTCAAAGCAAAGAAAAGCTACTCATCGAGACCTTAAGTTACATTTCTGATGAATATACCAGCGGGCTTACTAAGATTTTTAATGATAAAAATCTGAACACTGAACAGAAAATTCTTGCGCACATCAACTTCGATTTTAGCCGTAAAATTATCGATCGCAATAAGTTGGCGGTGTGGTTCGCCTTTTGGGGTGAAACCAAATCTCGCCCTACCTACCTATCAATTTGCGCCAGCTATATTAACGAAATCGCTAATAATTTGACCGCCCTATTTGCCTTGCTCAAACAAGAGGGCAATTACACCAAGGTTGATCCAGAGTTGGTATGCACCTGTTATACCGCTCTATCTGATGGGTTATGGCTTGATTTACTCATGACCCCAAAAGGACTAAAGCCGGCTCAGGCCCAATTAGTGGCAATGCATTATCTGGCGACCCAATTCCCTAACCACTTAAAAACCCGAACGGGAATCTAAATAAAGGAGATAAGCTGTGGAGATTCAACATAGGCAAAGCACCGTTGACTGGCAAGAAAAGGTTCGTCAGTTTGTCGATGCAGAATTGATTCCCTGGGAAATTGAAGCTGAAATGAATCAGGGCGTAATTCCTGAAGCGGTTAGCAAGAACATGAAAGATAAGGCAATTGCCTTGGGTCTTTCAAAAATGGATGCACCCATTGAATATGGTGGTCTGAGTATGAGCATGGTTGACCAAGTCGCTGCATGGGAAGAACTAGGCCGTGTGACTAACGCACTATGCTGGTGTTTTCCTGAGGCCCAACACTGGATGTTTGAAGCTTGTGGCGACAGCCAGCATCAGATTAATACCTACCTCAAAGGCTTAATGGACGGCAGTCTGCGTGAGTGCTATGCGATCACAGAGGCAGAGTCTGGCTCTTACGAGGTGACTAACGCCACTGCTAAAAGCTGTGATGGCGGCTATTCAATTAATGGCGAAAAATGGTTTGTTACTACCGCCAATATGGCCGACTTCTTTTTTGTGCAAGCAAAAACTGACGAGGGTGAAGAGGCGCTATTTTTTGTTGATATAGATGCTGCTGGTGTGAC
The DNA here is from genome assembly GCA_028822155.1 of Porticoccaceae bacterium. Lineage (GTDB taxonomy): Bacteria > Pseudomonadota > Gammaproteobacteria > Pseudomonadales > Porticoccaceae > HTCC2207. The sequence continues at coordinate 4,388 of JAPKEJ010000017.1, read as the reverse complement.
CATGACCGAAAATCCGGTCTTCTCTCATACCTTCCCATCCCATCACCCAACCTACAAATTTGACAACGTATTTGTGCCTGAGAAAGATCGCATTGGTGGCGAGGGTTCCGGTATGGACTATAGTCGCAGTTGGTTCCGTCACGAACGCCTGACCATTTCAGCACGTATGCTCGGCGCGGCCACACGCATGATCGAAGAGGCAACCGCTTGGGCTGCCCAACGTGATATTCAGGGTGAGAAACTAATCGAGAAACAAGCTATTCAATTTAGTCTCGCCGATAGTGCCACTGAGCTCTGGGCAGCAAAATTGATGGTTTATGAAGCTGCTGAGGCCCATGACCGAGGCGATGCATTAAAGTCTCTCCATGCACGTTGTTCGATGGTTAAGCTTTATTCAACCGAAATGGCTAATCGTGTGGCAGACCGCTGCTTACAAATATGGGGTGGTCGTGGCTATCGACGTGATAACGCGGTAGAGCGCTTTTATCGAGAGGTTAGGGTCGATCGCATTTGGGAGGGTAGCAGCGAGATGCAGCGCATGGTCATTGCCAGAGCACTGCAAAAAAGAGGCTTAAAAGGAATGTAATGTGCTGACATCTAAACGGTCCTATCGTTTTTCCCGTGAACTAGTCGAATGGATTTGGTTAGCACTGCTTATTATTGCCAGTCCAATGGCCACTGCAGCCTCTGAGCAAGACCTTATTGATGCCGCAAAGGGCACACCGAAAATACTTAATATCTATAACTGGGCAGACTACATAGATCCAGAGGCGATCACTAACTTCGAAGAAGAGTTCGGCATAGATATCACCTATGATATCTATGACTCAAGTGAAATTGTGGACACCAAACTTATGACCGGTCGCAGTGGCTATGATGTAGTCGTCCATGCCGCCTCGTTCACGGCTCGGCTCGTGCCAGCTGGTATTTTTCATCCAGTAGACTTTGACAAACTACCCAACTGGCATCATCTAGATCAAGATTTGGTCAGCAAAGCGAATGAAAGGTACTCTAACGGATTGCAGGGTGTGCCTTTTTTCTGGGGTACCTCAGGTATTGCATACAACGTAGATCTGATTAATGAACGCATGCCGAATGCTCCGTTAGACAGTTCAGCGCTGATCTTTGATCCAGAAATAATCTCCAAATTTACTGACTGCGGCATTTCCTTTTTAGATGATCCGACGTCGGTCATTCCTATGGCTATGCTGTATCTAGGCTACCCTTCTAATTCAGTAGATCTGCAGCAACTCAAAGAAGTAGAAGCACTGGTCAAGGCGGTGCGTCCTTATATTACCTATTTCAGCTCTACTAAAATGCTCCTAGATTTACCCAGCGAAGAAGTCTGCATTGCTATGAGCTGGTCTGGTGACTACTCGGTAGCAACTAATCGGGCCAAGGAAGCGGGTATCGATATTAACTTGGACTATATTCTTCCCAAGGAAGGCGCTGGCATGTGGTTTGATAATATGTACATTCCCGAAGACGCACCCCATCGTGAAAATGCGTATCTTTTCCTCAACTATATGTTACGCCCTGAAGTGATCGCAGCCTCGAGTAACTACATTGGCTACGCTAATGCCAACAAGTCAGCCACGCCACTAGTAGATCCAAGTCTGACTGGGAATATTGCTATTTATCCGGATGCAGAAACACGACAAAGGCTTCACACAACTGAGGTCTTAGCACCACAAGAAGAGCGCAAGCGATCACGTACCTGGACCAAAATTAAAACTGGACTGTAACTACTACGTCATGGAATAGCCTATGAACAATGAGAATACAATCAAGGCCAATCAATCTGCAAAGCCCTATGTGGCGGAAACGCCTTGGCTGGATCCAGAAGCCGTGCCATTTATTCAAATTAAAGGCCTCAGTAAACAATTCGATGACTTCTCAGCGGTCGATAATGTTGATCTAAATATCTATAAAGGAGAGTTGTTTACCATTCTCGGTGGCTCTGGTTGCGGCAAATCGACGCTTCTTCGTATGCTGGCCGGTTTTGAAACGCCCAATGCTGGGCAAATAATTATTGATGGCATCGATATGGCCAATATCCCTGCCTATGACCGCCCAATTAATATGATGTTCCAGTCCTATGCAGTTTTTCCACACATGACGGTGGAGCAAAACATTAGCTATGGTCTAAAAAAAGACAACCTTGCTAAAGCTGAGATTGCCTCTCGTGTAAAAGACATGCTGGAACTGGTGCAACTCAGTGAGCTCGCTAAGCGCAAACCTAATCAACTTTCTGGCGGTCAACGTCAGCGTGTAGCGCTTGCTCGCGCGCTGATTAAGCAACCCAAGGTCTTACTGCTAGATGAACCCTTAGCGGCACTGGACAAAAAACTCCGAGAGCAAACCCAATTTGAGCTAATGAATTTACAATATGAATTGGGCATTACCTTTGTGGTAGTCACGCATGATCAAGAAGAAGCGATGACATTATCAAGCCGGGTCGCGGTAATGGATGCCGGCAAGTTTGTTCAAATCGGTACTCCGTCTCAAGTCTATGAATCCCCCAGCAACCGTTTTGTTGCTGACTTTTTTGGCACTATTAACTTTTTCAATGCAACCGTTCTCACCGCTGATACTGAGACGAAAACTTTATGTGCTGCCTTGGAGACAACCGGAACTAAACTAGAGGCTACTACCGACGGCACTTTTAACACTGGCGATGAAGTCACCATCGCGGTGCGCCCTGAAAAAATTAGCGTTACCCAAAAGCCCCCCAAAGGAGATCACCTAACAGTAACCAAAGGTACAGTAGAAGATCTCGCCTACTATGGAAATCGCAGTATTTATAGGGTTCGTAGCCAATCTGGCCGTATTATTCAGGTCAGTGCACAAAATCATCAACGCTCTGAACAATTGGCATTGGAATGGGATGATGAAGTCTATCTGTCTTGGGACTCCAGCTGTAACGTGGTGCTCTCTAAATGAGAGATTCCAGCGCTAGTTTAGCAACCAAAAGCGCAGTAAAAACCTATCGCCTGCCGTTTAAGGACATTCTATGGCGTAACTTTGTGATTGGCCTGCCCTACTTTTGGTTACTGCTATTTTTCCTAGCACCGTTTGCCATCGTTCTAAAGATAAGCTTCGCCACCCCCATCGTAGCTCAACCACCCTTCACTCAACTGTTTGATTTTAGTGCCAGTGCCAGTCAGTGGGTGTTGGCTACATGGGATAATTATCGTTTTCTTACCGAAGATAATCTGTATTGGATCAGCTACTTTAAATCAATCAAGATCGCGTCCATCTCAACACTAATTTGCCTACTCGTTGGCTATCCCATGGCCTATGGAATCGCGCGCGCCGCACCAACAACGCGCAATATTTTATTGATGTTGGTGATACTGCCCTTCTGGACATCGTTCTTACTGCGAGTTTATGCATGGATGGGACTTTTAGGTAAAAATGGAATCGTTAACTCAGCACTCATTAATTTGGGCCTGATTGATACGCCTATGCAAATGCTCTACACCGATGCTGCCGTGTATGTGGGCATTGTCTATACCTACATCCCATTCATGATTTTACCGCTCTATGCGACCTTAGAGAAAATGGATCTCAGTCTCCATGATGCCGCGGCCGATTTAGGCGCCAAGCCATGGCAGACCTTCATTGATGTCACACTGCCCTTATCTATGCCAGGCATTATTGCTGGCTCACTATTAGTCTTCATACCAGCGATTGGCGAATATGTTATTCCAGCGCTTCTCGGTGGTATCGACTCACTGATGATTGGTCGCACGCTTTACGACGAGTTTTTTGTTAATCGTGACTGGCCGCTAGCGTCAGCGGTTGCCACTATCTTACTGATCATTATCGTTATACCGATCATGCTGTTTCAACGCAGTCAGCAGGAGAAACAGTAACCATGAAAACGTCCTCTCGCTTTGTATTCTCGTCATTATGCTTTGGCTTTGCCTTTCTATACATACCAATATTGGTATTGATTATTTATTCCTTTAATCAATCGGCTATTTCATCAGTTTGGGGAGGTTTTTCGCTGCGATGGTATACGGCGCTATTTAACAATGAGCAAATTATTGAGGCGGCCATACTAAGCTTAAAAATTGCCGCGACCAGTGCCACTTTCGCGACCATTTTGGGGACTATGGCAGGACTGGCTTTAACCCAAATGGGACGCTACCGAGGCAGGCTGATCTTCACCGGTTTAATCGCTGCGCCCTTGGTGATGCCTGAGGTCATTACGGGGCTATCACTATTATTAATGTTTGTTAGTCTACAAGAACTGATTGGCTGGCCGGTGTCACGGGGCGCTAGCACTATTACCATTGCCCATATCACCTTTTCCATGGCCTATGTCGCGGTGGTTGTGCAATCTCGTTTATCCAGCATGGATCAATCACTCCAAGAAGCAG
>JAPKEJ010000057.1 GCA_028822155.1 Porticoccaceae bacterium | reverse complement strand
TAGCCTTATATTAAGCCTAGGACTCTAGTCTAATTTGGCAATAAAGCCATCGAACGATCAATAATATTGCTTAGCTTTTTTGTGGAATTTGAAGGCATAATAATGACAGCTTATTCCTATGAATCTAAAAGCTGAACATATCTCGTCCTAATTGAAATTATTTGCGGAAAACTTATGAATTTAAGCTACATGAAACCCACTGCCATGCGAATTAGACTAATTAGCACACTAATAGGTATCGCTATTTCTATCAATTTAAGCGCATTGACCTATGACATTGAAACCATCGAAATTAGACCTGAACACAACATCGATGTTATACCCTTTATTACTGAAAATTCAGCCTCAGAAGAAATTTTAATCATCGAAACACCTGATGTTGATCAGCTCAAAAAACAGATCAGAGGGTTGAATAATGAGCCCATTAGGCGAGTAAAAATATTCCGTTATAGCCCCTCAGGCTGGCGCCTGCATCTAAGTAAAGATTTAGAAGATTCTATGGATTTAATCGATACCGTCCGGACGCCTAAGGGTATTGAATTGGTCGGCTATCAAAATTCTCAATTACTTTATCTTAACAAGACCACCAGAAATTTTGAGAAACTTTTAGAAAGCCCATCGGTTTTTTCTGGCGTCAGTTGGGGATCATCACCACTAGTGAATATGTTTGTCGATCTTAATAATGATGGCTTAGACGATTTTTTAATTCCAAGCTTCGAGGGCTGGCAGATCGCGCTGCAGACTAATGTTGGATTCAGACCTCTCCAAACACTCGGCCCGCTGCCGAGTATGACTTTCTCAGAATCAGCTTTATATACAGCCTACCGAGCTGAAGAGGCTTTTTTACTGGATGAGAATACCGATGGTCTGAAAGACATCGCTTTTTGGAAAGATGGCTCGTTTTCAGTATATAGACAGAATAATCAGGGCGGATTCTCCCCACTCAAAAATATCCTCGATGTTAATCTAAAAGATATGTTGAGCGGGTATTCACAGATCAGCGTGGGTGAAAACGTTGACAACAACAAGGGGAAAACTCGACTACTCGATGATGTTCTAGATTTAAACAATGATGGCTATAGTGATCTGATAGTTAAAAGAATAAAGGCTGAGGGTATCTTTGGCTGGGAATCCGAATATGAGATATACCTAGGTCGGCCAACAGCAGATAATCGACTCGAGTTTCTTGGAGTGCCTTCATCTGTTGTCCGTACTGATGGATTTCAGTTTAATAATGAGCATTTAGATCTCTCGGGCGATGGAAATCAAGAGTTTGTCATTACCTCAGTGGATATAAGTATTGGTGCAGTCATAAGAGTACTAATTAGCCGGTCAGTATCTGTGGATATTTCTATCTATAGAATGGCCAATGGTCATTTTCCTGATAAGCCTAATGTTAAGAAAAATATTTCGGCACGTTTTGATTTTGGGTCTGGAGAGCTTTTTGTGCCCGCAGTATTGGGAGCTGATATTACAGGCGACGGTCAAAAAGACCTTTTAGTCCAAAAAGGTGACAATACTTTATTGGTATATCCTGGGCAAAGAGGTTTGACTATGTTCGCCCCCAAACCCATTAAACTGAAATTAAAATTACCAAAAAGTCAAACTGGATTTATAGTTTCTGATCTCAACAACGATGGCAGAGACGAGTTAATACTAAAGAGAAAAGAAGACGGAGAAATAAAGTTATCTGTCGTTAGATTTAAAAATTAAAGGACAGCGTGACCATTGAGTAGCCTAACGGATGTTATTCTTTTATCTCAACATTAGTGTCAGCACCAGTTAACTGTGAAACTGCAGAAAGAGTAGTTTGAGCGGCATTCAGGCCCAATCTAAAGTCCTTGTCGCTAAAAGTTGTCCAGACATCAAGCGGTGTATGCCAGGTTGGGTTCCACCCTGCGCCCGTATGCGCTCCACGCTCATTTTCCCGCAGGCTAATAGAGGGAACAATGTTCATAAACGGTGTGGAATCTGTGTTGGTCATGTGCGGCCCAACTGTGGCGGGGTAATCGGTGTTGTAGGCATCAGCCGCTGCCTTAAATAAAAAGGCTAACCTCATGGACTGCTCTGCAAGGCCAGAATTAGATTGAAACTCAATGTTCACATCTGCCTCTGGTCGCTGCTCGGCACTAACTGTCCCATCAGCACGGGGTGCGCCATGGTCCCAAAGCATCATGTCATGCTGAATCATACCTAGCCATCGAGGTTCAGGATAAATACCAGAACCGACTGGATTCTCGATACCCTGTAAATGTTGGCGTTGCTCCACATAGGCTCTGGACCCATTTAATCCAGTTTCTTCATTATTCCAAATGGCAAAGCGAATTGAGCGCTCAGTGCTTACATCAGGGGCGCTGAATATGCGTGCTAGCTCCATTACTAATGCGGTGCCAGAACCGTCGTCGTTGACCGCCTCATTCACTCCATGACCGTCCATATGAGCACCGACTATATACATTTCTTCTGGATGGGTAGTACCGACTTTAGTGCAATAGACTTGCTGCCGCTCCCCATTAACCGGCTCCTCAGTATTAATCGCCTGAATTCGCTGATAAGGCTGTGCAGCCAAATCGCGATTGACGCCAGTTTCTGCACGATAACCATAAATCGATGCACCACCAGGGCCACTGCCATTGCGGCCTACCTCCCCTCCGGTTGAGGTCTGCAGTTGAGCTGGGTCATTAACAACCGGCTTGCGGGTCCTCGGTGCCCTCGGCTCTGGACTAAAGAAATAGGTAATTCGCTCTACATTATCACAACCAACCTCCTGTAACCGTTGCTCAATCCAATCGATTGCACTGCGATTACGCGCCGTACCTTGGCGACGATCGCCAAATTGAGTCAGGCCTTTAAGTGTAGTTTTATAACTATCCAGCGTTAACCGATCAACTAAGATCTTGATCGGATCGGCACGTTCATCGGCACTGAGGACCATACTGCTAGCAATTAACCCAAGCACAGCGCAGCCCAGAAAAGGCCATGCAAAAATATCTTTGGTTTTACCCAAAGAATCAACAACCCTATCATTTAAGTCCGACATAACAATAACTCCATTTTAAATCTAAGTTTGACCGTTAAATCCAGTGTAAGCGGTTAGCCTAGTAATGCAAAATCGTGAATCCAGCGCAACCTAAGGTAATGATGCTTTCCACCACAGTTAGTTTTGTTTATTCTTGCACAAGCGATTAAAAAACATTTCGCGTGCTGTAATGTAACAAACAAAGATTACTCAATTTTAAAGCTGTGGCCCAACCAAACCAAGGATACGTGCTCTATGAATCGCCTGCTCTTTACTCTTGTACTTTTTTTTAGTTTTTCTAATATTGCCTGTGGGGATGAAATCGCTCTTGATGAGTTGGTTAAGAAAGAGGGTTTTATTAATTTTTATTTAGACGAAGACCAGGGAAAGATCTTTTTAGCCATTAACAATCTTGATGAAGACTTTTTGTATCTAAGCGCACTTACATCAGGTATTGGATCTAATGATATTGGACTGGACCGTGGCCAGTTAGGCGGCACTCGGGTAGTGGCATTCCGGAAAAGTGGTAACAAAGTATTTTTGGTCCACAAAAACATGGCTTTTCGCGCCTCCTCGGATAATGTCGATGAGGTGCAATCAATACAAGATGCTTTTGCAGAGTCTATTCTATGGGGCTTTGATATCTTACAAAAAGAGGGTGACAGCCTAATTGTTGAGGCCACAAAGTTTTATTTACAAGATACTCATGGGGTAGTACAACGGTTAAGTCGCACCGATCAAGGCACCTATAAGCCTGATGCCAGCCGATCGGGCTTACATTTCCCAATGGTTAAAAATTTCCCAAAAAATACTGAGGTAGAAGCAACTATTACCCTCACTGGGAAAGCGGCGGGCGCCTATGTTAAGTCAGTGGTACCTAGCCCTAATTCAATCACAGTGCGTCAACGACACTCTTTTGTGCAACTGCCCGATGATGAATACACTCCTAGATTATTTGACCCTAGAGCTGGCTTTAATAGGGTGACGTTTATGGATTTTGCAACACCCATCGCCGAGCCTATCAAAAAGCGTTATATCACCCGTCATAGGTTAATCAAAAAAGATCCTAGCTCAGCACTCTCTGAGGCTGTAGAACCGATTGTTTATTACCTTGATCCTGGCACTCCCGAACCGGTCAAGTCCGCCTTACTTGAAGGGGGAAACTGGTGGAATCAAGCTTTTGAATCAGCCGGATTTAAAAATGCATTTCGCGTTGAGATCGCGCCCCAAGGCATGGACTTTCTTGATGTTCGTTACAACGTTATTCAATGGGTGCATCGCTCAACCCGCGGCTGGTCTTATGGTGCTAGCGTGAGAGACCCTAGAACCGGTGAAATATTAAAAGGTCATGTATCACTAGGATCATTGCGCGTTAGGCAGGATTACCTGATTGCCCAAGGTCTTTTGCAGCCTTTTGGAGAAGGCGGTACAGCGGATAATCGAATGCTCGAACTAGCTGTGGCACGACTAAAACAATTGTCTGCGCATGAAATTGGGCACACCATCGGGCTAGCGCATAACTTTGCATCCTCAGCTGTTGGCAGGGCCTCAGTTATGGATTACCCCTACCCTCTTACTAATCTAGATACTGAAGGAAATATTAGTTTAAGCAACGCCTATGACGACAAGATCGGTATCTGGGATAAGCGGGCAATCAGTTATGGTTATAGCTACCCAACTGAGGGCATCGATGAAGCTTCCTATTTAGAAAAATCATTACAGGATACCTATGCCGATGGTTATGAGTTTATTACAGATGCAGATGCTCGAGATTCCAGCGGGGTACATCCTCGATCGCACCTCTGGGACAATGGCGCTTCAGCGGCCGATGAACTAAAACGAATGCTTGCTCTGCGCGACGCTAAGATGGCTAGCTTTAATCTAAATGCAATACCCACTGGCCAGCCCGAAGCAACCCTAGAAGAAGTCTTTGTGCCTCTCTACCTAATGCATCGTTATCAACTAGAAGCCACCACCAAACTTATTGGCGGCATGGACTATAGCTATAAAATAAAAGGTGACAACCAACCAAACCAAGGCTGGGTTTCCGGGGCTATTCAACAAGACTCTTTGGATGCCTTACTCTTAGCTATAGAGCCTGACCAACTAGAGGTGCCAGAACATATTTTGGCCTTAATTCCTCCGCGCCCTTTCGGTTATCCACGTAACAGAGAGACTTTCGTTTCACGAATGGGCCCCATATTTGACCCTATAGCACCCGCAGAAAATGTCGTAGATGTCGCGTTTAAATTCCTACTTGAAGGCGGCCGAGCTAATCGTGTTTATATACAACAACTTCAAGACGACAGCCTGCTTGGATTGAATGAACTACTGCAACAACTTAGTGGCGCAGTTTTTTCTGGCAAATCCCTCAAGGGCATATCCGCCGAAATAAAGAGGATGACCCAAGCTAAACTGGTGGATCATTTAATTGTGTTGGCCAATAACCAACAGATTTCAAATTCGGTGCGCGCGACAGTAAGAGCCCATTTAAAAGCGCTTAAAAATGGTGGTAAAAGCACGGGTTCTAGGGGCTTAGTAGGTCAAGGAAGAATAAACTCTACATCTGGCATGCATGCGCAATATCTAACCGACAAAATCGATGCTTTTATCAACTTACCAATGGAAATAAATCCTCAAAACCCCGTTAAGGTGCCTGATGGATCACCCATAGGTATGGACAACATGACCTGTGACTTTGAGTATTAACCTATAAATCCCTGCACTCTAAAGCGATTCTAGGCACACGCAGTTGCAGGGTCATAATAGGTCATGTCCCCATTTTTGGAATTTATGATTATACTGATAGATCTACCATCGATGTTTTACTAACTCATTTAACAGGACAATTTTATTATGCGACTCTTTAAAAAAGTATCTATAGTTTTCATCACTGTATTTTCTACATTTGCGTTTGCAGGTGATAGCGCTGGATTGATCGAATTAGATAAACAATGGGGTAATGCTGGCGGACCCTCTGGCTTTGTTTCAGATGATGTCATTGCAATAGGTCCAAACGGTATCGTCGGTATTAGTGAGATGCTCGCTCAGGCGTCTGCGATTCCTTCAGATGAAATCTACACAGTCAGTGGTTACCAAGTTAAATTTCTAAGCGAAGATATTGCAGTCATGGTGCATTCTGCAGCTGGCTCAGACCCTCACTCGAGCATGCATGTCTTTCAAAAGCAGGGTGACAAATGGCTTGTAGTTGCCAACGCCTCTGTACCTGCAAGCGAGTAAGAAATAGGACCTAAGCAGTCTTTTCTAAGCGCTGCTTAGGTTCAAAATATTGCTACCTCAACATTACCAACTTAAGAAATCGATCGCTGTCTTATCGGGTTTTGAGGGTACGTTAATAAGGTTGAGTAAAGTCTAAACAACTTAAGCTCTGTTCTAGCTGATCTGATCAGCTACAGTATTGCGCGTAGAGTAATAGTGACTCCGATGGCCAGCAGGCCAGTGATGGCTATCCGGCGATACAGTCGCCCACCGAAGCGCAAGAACAGATAAAACCCTAGCTTATCTCCCAAAACCATAGCGGGAAATGCCAATAGCAAGTACCAAAATGACTGCTCAGAGATAAACCCTGCCACACCAAATGATACCAAGGCTACTGCCGCCGAGACTAAAAAGAAGGTGATTAACAGGGCGCGACTGCGCTCAGGTTTAGGCTCGGTAAGCATGACATAGATAATCATTGGTGGGCCTGGAATTGCCAGCGCCCCATTCATTAGTCCAGAGACCAGACCTGTGATCTTGGTCAATAGAGGGCTAACTCTGTAAGTGGACGGCTTGTATGACATCAGCACCACGCAGGCAACAATGACTGCGACTCCCGCCCAGATTTGGAACTGTTGGGGGGAAATAATACTCAACAACAACGTTCCGAGGACGGTTCCAATGATAGCCATCACTACGAGGGGCAACATTGGTCTTAGGGGCACTACTCCCCAGTAGGTCCGGACACCCAGTAAATTACTGCATAAGGTCAAAGCGGCGCTAAGGACAACTGCATCAGTGGGCGATAACAATAAAGAAAAGACCGGCACTGCTGTCAACGCAAAACCAAAGCCAGTGAATGAACGCAATAGCGAGGCAAAAATCACCACAGCCCATATAAACATAAGCTGTAACAAGCCAATATCTGTGACGACATCCATCATCGAAGTAATTCCAAACATAATTAGTGTCGCTATTTTTACGCGACTGACTTTACGATCCTAGGTGCGTTCCTAGGTTGAGGGCGTCATTAAAACAGAAAAAGGCAACTCTCGGTATCCGAAAGTTGCCTTTTGTTCTCTCAACTAATAATGCTATAACTTAAGTCTGATCAGCACCCTTTAGAGCATACCAACCAATGTAGATGTAGCACATCATTGGCACAATAAAGCTCAATTGAATACCTATGCTATCAGCAGCAACTCCCTGAATCAGGGGTACCAATGCACCGCCGACAATACCCTGGCACACAAGGCCAGAACCCTTACTGGTCATAGCACCTAAACCCTTAACAGCTAAGGTGAAAATAGTTGGGAACATAATAGAGTTAAAGAACCCCACGGCCAAAATAGACCACATCGCTACATTTCCAGAGGTATTCATGCTGACAATTATCATCACAATCGCGATCAATGCATTCACTGCAAGGTATTTTGTAGAAGCTATAAAGTTCATGAGCGCAGCACCCACCAAGCGACCAACCATTGCAGCCCCCCAATAGTAGGCTACCATTTCACCGGCCTCTGCTATTTCCATCCCCGCAATAGAACTTTCAGCAAAATAATTCACCAAAAAACTGCCTATCGATACTTCTCCTCCGACATACATAAAGATCGCAAGAGCGCCGAGTACTAGCGATCGATGATTCCAAACACTATCACCTGAAACATCATCATTGGTTTCAACGTGAGCGAGTTTTGGTAACTTAATGCCTCTGAATAATAGAGCCGCAGCAATAAGTACTGCAGCGATCATTAGGTAAGGCATCTGCACCGCAGACGCATCGGCAGCAACGACACCCAAAATCAGCATAGAGCCAACGAACGGCCCTACGGTAGTACCAAGAGAATTGGCCGCCTGGGCCAAGTTAAGACGACTGGCCGCGGTTTTTTCCGGCCCCAATGCTGCAACATAAGGATTAGCCGCCACCTGTAGAATAGTAATACCACTGGCCAATACAAAGAACGCAAACAAGAATAGAGCATAAATATGAAGATCTGCTGAGGGATAAAAAAGTATGCAACCGAATGCGGTGGTTAGCAGTCCAATGACAATACCCATCTGGAAGCCGACCTTGTCAATTAACCTCCCCGCAAACGGCGAGACAATGAAGTAGGCGCCAAAGAAACAGAATTGCACTAACATTGCTTGGGTATAATTAAGGTCAAATGATTCTTTTAGAAACGGAATTAAAATATCATTAAGAACCGTGATAAAGCCCCAGAAAAAGAACAAACATGTCATTGCGATAAACGCGAACGTTTGAGTTTCTTTTTGCTGGCCACTGGCCGCTGTTGTTGCAGAACTATCTGTGTTTGAACTCGCCATTTATAACCCCTAAAAATGTATTATTGATTGTTAGAATTTTCCCAGTTCTGGAGGATAAGTGGTGATAGAACTTCATGCAATAGTTATGTCTTAGAGAAAGCTTGTTTGATCGCAACAATGAGTTACTTGGTCGACTTTAGGGCTAAAGACTGACGTATGCGTCCGACTAAATGACTCATACTTTAGAGGCTAAAGAAAAAAGATTTGGCACATATGAGATTTAAGAAAAGCTATAATTTTCCCTTGAATAGGTAAGGACTGCTGAGCAAAACAAGCTTAGTATTCACGACGGTCATAAGGTAGCATGTTTCCCGCGGATCAATTTTTGCGAAGGAAGTCAGAGTGTGGTTGCCCTAACCACCACCGCACTTGAAAAAGTGGTATTCAGTAAGAGCTAAGAAATTGGGAATTGTTGACGACAGACTAAGATTCATTAGCTGCGATGCATAAGTAACGGGACTATGAAAATGAACCTTTTTACAAAATTAAATTTCACCAAACGGGCGACCAATATTTTGTTGCTGGTACTTTTAAGTAGTGTTCCCGTTTATGGACAGCCTGAAACCACAGATGGGTGGGAGACAGCAACACCCGCAGTTGTCGGTATCAATCAAACACTGCTGGATGACCTGCACCAGAAAATTGGCTCCGGTGACCTAGGTCACGTCGACAGCATGCTGATTATTCGACATGGGAAGATGGTTTATGAGAAGCACTATGAAAGAGACTATGTCGCCATAAATAAGGGACAAAATCCGGCGGTTGATATCTACAACTACTATTCTCCCAAGTATCATCCGTTCTATCAGGACACCCGCTTGCACTCGATGCAGTCAACCACCAAGAGTGTTCAATCGGCTATTTTTGGCGTGGCGATGCAAAATGGTTTTGCCTTCGATCTGGATAAATCGATTCTTAGCTATTTCCAGGACTACGAAATTGCCAATGTGGATGCGCGAAAGAAAAATATCACTCTTCGACACATGCTCAACATGCGCGCCGGTTTCGATTGGGATGAAAGCTCCACGGCGTACAACGACGCGGAAAACGCATTTCTCCTGATGACGCTCTCTGATGACTGGGTGAAGTACGTCCTCGATTTACCCATGGCCTATGAGCCGGGTGAGGAGTTCTTTTATAACAGCGGTGTTTCTCTGGTGTTGTCTGCCATTTTTCAAAAAATCACGGGAACCGATGTGGCGAGTTACGGCGGGGAGCACCTGTTCCAGCCCATGGGGATTACAGACTTCTATTGGAAGAAAACACCCCAGGGTGTAAGCGATGGGCAGGAGGGGCTTTACATTACCGGCAGTGATCTGGCTAAGTTGGGGCAATTGATGTTAAACGGCGGCCTCTGGAACCAAAAGCAGTTGGTATCGCCGGATTGGATGAGCAAGATGACTCAACCGCATGCCGAGGGCGGAGAAGTCAGTAAACCCGGCTACGGCTTTCAATGGTGGTTCTCTCCTCTTGGTAACGATTCGAGTTCAATGCTCATGGCAGGCCGAGGCTACGGCGGCCAGCTGCTATTGATTGACCGAGAACACGACACGGTGGTGGTTTTTACCGGCTGGAACATCTACGGTGAAGGGCTATCGCGTAGTGTGTACCAAGAATCTATTTTACCGGCACTGGAAAACTAAAATACGGACACACACCAAAACAAAGTCGTGTAAATGTCGTTGGTAGCAACAAGATTATGGCCTAAAAACCTCTCCACCGGCATAGGGCTTTTATCACACGGCCCGCCGTATTTGAAGTATTTAATCTCTTTGGCCCTGATTGGGAGAAAAAACCCGAAAAAAGGTTGGGTAAAAAGCTTTGAAGTAATGCGTGGGCTGATTAAGATACTGCCAATTAACAATCTTACCCAGTGGGAAAAGGAACAACAGGGCGATGGAGTTCTACCTAGCAATACTGTTGTTTACCGCAACGGCCAGCATCACCCCCGGACCTAATAACATAATGATTATGGCATCTGGCGTTAACTTTGGTATTAGACGAAGTCTTCCACATGTTTTAGGTATTTGC
>JAPKEJ010000016.1 GCA_028822155.1 Porticoccaceae bacterium | reverse complement strand
CTAAGATCTAGATCACCAACCATTGTGCCATTATCCCATGTGGCATCGATCCACCCTAATGAGCCAGATATTTGCAAGAACTCATTGGCTTTGATACTGGCTTCAAGCTCAATACCCTTTTGAGTAGAGTCACCGACGTTCAAGAGCGCTTCCATCAGAGTCCCGCTTCCGTCTGGGTTGGCCACTACATATTGATAAATGCGATCATTGTAGTTGCTATAGAAAATTGCCGCTGTAAGGCTTCCACGACCATCCATCCCCGAGGCTTTCCAACCTAGCTCATATTGGATTAGCTCCTCAGGATCGATCCCAAGGAGTGTTTTCTCACCATTGGGTCCAAATACTGGTGGTGCACCGTCTGCGATACCATTCCACTGACCGGGCTCATAGCCCTGCGCTACTGAGAAGTACCCGATAGCATCATCAGAGATGGTTTTAGTCATCGAGAAATTACCAAGAACCTGAGTATCTGATTGAGAGGCTTTATGGCCGATATCTACTGCTTCTCTCTCAGCTTTCCAACGGTCTAGTCGCAGACCTAAAGCTATTTCCCACTCTCCGAGGTCAACAGTAACATTACCAAAACCAGCTAACTTACTGTCCGTCTGGTCACTAGTTTCAAAAGGCACCGCGAAATTCATAAATTCATCCGCTCCTAAGATTAGCCATCCTAGGTCTAGCGTTGAGCGCATACTTGTTTTGCCTTCGCTCATGTAGAGGCCACCCATCCATTGCACGTTACCGTCATTATTAGAGGTGACACGTAGCTCTTGGGTTGTAAACTTATAGGTTTCGGGGCGATTGGTATAAATAAACCAAAGTTGTGTGCCATCGACATCGGTCTTTCGTAGGCTGTCTGTGTCAGAGTAGGACGTGATTGATGCTATATCATATCCGTCTCTCTCCCACACCATCTCTAGCGAGGCACCCACCGTTTCTCGATCATGCTCTGGAAGATTATTGACATCCAATATATTGGAGTACTGCATATTGGCTGGCACATTACCTGTGTTTGAGTAAGCAGCACCATCGATTAACTCTCGTGACCAATTGTTTGCTGGTCCATCATACTTGCTGTAACGCGCCGTAGCATAGATCGAAAATGTATCACTCACGTCGCCAGCCAATGAAAGTCTTAAGGCACTCTCATCGTATTGAGTAATGTTTTTTGGGTGATTCGATATTTCGCCGAACACTGGCGAAGGAGAGTTGGGATTAGTCATAAAACCGTCATCAGTTCGGTTATAACCAAACACCCTCATCGCCCAATCGTCATTAAGCGGTAGATTAAGACTAACCTCGCCGTCGACTATGCCTTGTCCACCTGCTAATAATTTAACTCGGCCAGACATTTCATCCGTCGTAGGACGTTTGGTTACGTACTTGATTGCACCACCAATGTTGCTTCCGCCATACATAGTGCCCTGAGGTCCTTTTAGAACTTCAATACGCTCTATGTCGCCAAATCTTGAGGATGCGTCGCCCTTGTAGATTTGTACGTCGTCAACATGAAAACCAACACCCTGTGTCAAACCAAACGCTCCAATACCCCGAATAGAGACGTTGGGATAACTATCAGCACGCATCGAAAGATTCACATTAGGTACAGCCAAACCAATCTTATTAAGGCCTTTAATATTCTGTCTAGCCGCAGATTCACCAGTAATCATCTTAATTGAGTCTGGAATTTCCAGCATGCTTTCGTTACGTTTACGTGCGGTGACAACAATTTCCTCGAGTTGCAGAGAAATGTCCTCAGCCATAGTGACGCCAGAGAAGGTGCTTATAGCTAAACTCATGGCGGTCAGAGACCAAATATTAGTTTTTATATTTTTATGATTCATTAGAACTACCCCTTTTAAATTATTGTAACTACTCTTTTTAAATTAAATATAGATTTTATACGCAATATGCCACCTAGTTAGATTTGTCTTAGACGGTACTGCGCAGTTAAATGGGAGCGTCAAGGGCAAAGGAAATAAGTTTAGGATTGCCCTACACGATCCTCCAAATAACAATCCTAGCGAGAGAACATAGTTTTAGGGTAGTAAATGATTACTACTGTTTAGCTGGATAATGACATTTGTGATCACACCTAAAGCCAACTATTAATGGTGGCCTAGCTAGCATTGAGGATGTTTAGGCTATGCGTTACCCTATTAAATTGAAGGGGTAAATTGAGGGGAAAAATTGCTCTAGACGATTTGGTCTTTCGGCTAGTGTATAAAGCTAACTCGCCATAGTGGCCTGAAGCGTCGTCTGGGTGTTAGGCAAGACGGTATCTTCATGGGTTAGATAGTTAAGGCATGCCACACGCAGTACCGAACTTAGATTATTTACCTCACCCGTCTTTACAAGCCCTTCGCGATATAATTCTGATACAAACTGCGATAATTTCAGATTTTGTTCGCTGGATACTCGCTCTAACAGATCCCAAAATATAACTTCGACACATACACTGGTGACGTGTCCGTCAATACGCATTGAACGAGATCTTTTTTCAAATAAAGCTGAATCCCCGCGTAAGAAAATTTCACACATAAATCACCTCTTTAATTCCAATTCTTCACCTCTAGATATTAATCTTAACCGACCGAGCATGCAACCTTGAACATCATGGTAAAAGGGCCTATAAAGTAGCAGTCAGGTACTACCAAAAATAAACTGCCCATGGCTAGTATTACTGAGCATATGAAAAATCTAAGTATACTGAGGAAAACTGGTTGCGTCAGAGCCTTACAGGGTTTAGATTTAGTGCTATGCGAGCGGGGCTAACTTGGCCAATATTAGTAGTTATTAGGGTATTCTAAACGGATACTTTAATTAAACATGTTATCGATGTAAGTCAAAGGAAATCACGATGATAGACCTAGAGAGTATTTTACGGCGATTAGATTGTCTTGAGTCACACCAATCGATCCGGACATTAGCTACAGCTTATGCGATTGCCTGTGATGAGCATGATATTCCTAGGCTGGCTGATTTATTCTCTGAGGATGCGGTTTTTTGCTCGCCAAACGGCGCCATGGTATCCACTGGCCGCGATGCTATTCGCGATATGTTTAGCGTCATACTGAAAACGCGAGGCCCTGGATTTCATTGGACACATGATGTGCATGCCACTATCGACTCTGATAATGTCGATCGCGCTACTGGGCTAGTTTATAGTCACGCGGAAACGACGCCAAACGGTGTTGTCAGCCTAGCGGCAATGAAATACAAAGATAGCTATGTGCGCGAAGATGGAGTTTGGCGTTTTAGTCGACGGGAGATTAATTTTTTCTACTATGTTCCAGTGACCAAATATAATGAGGGTCTTAATCAGACAGATAGAGTTTTTATAGAGGGTGCCTGGCATGCTGCAGATTTTCCTGAGAGTCTAGAGAGCTGGCAACGCTTTGCGTCAGAAGACGCATTATGAACAAGGAAACGCTGGCGCTAGCGGCAAGGGCGCTCCGCCACTTTGCTGATAAAACTACGGATCAAGCTGAATCAACAATGGAGATTCCGCTGTCGGCTTATCGTGACGCAGGTAGATACGACGTTGAAGTTGAGCGTATTTTCAAGCATCTACCACTTGCTGCGGCACTCAGTCTTGAGTTACCCGAAGCGGGCAACTACCGCGCAATGACGCTAATGGGTGTACCAATATTGCTCATCCGAGGCGAAGATATGCAGGTTAGGGCCATGCTTAATGTATGCAGTCACCGGGGTGCTCAGCTGTGTAAAGAAGGTGCAGGCAGTCGGCAAATGATTACCTGCCCTTATCACGCTTGGAGCTATAACCAGAAGGGAGACTTAGTCGGTCGCTATGGCGGCACGACTTTTGGCGATATAGAAAACGATCAATATGGTTTAACCTTACTTCATTGCGAGGAAAAAGCAGGCATTGTCTGGGTTTGTCTGACAGCGGGAGAAGTATTTAATATCGACACCTGGTTGGGCGACTTTGGCGATGAGTTAAGCACCCTAGATCTAGCCAACTGGCATATGCATGAACAGCGCGATTTACCTGGCCCCGGTTGGAAAGTGACCATGGACGGATATCTGGAAGCCTACCATCACCAGTTAGTGCACCGCGAGACGGTGGGCAAATATACTGTGGGCAATCTTCTGGTTTTGGATACTTATGGCCCTCACCAGAGACTCACTTTTGGACGTAAATCACTACGTGATCTAATTGACCAACCTCGCGACCAATGGTGTCCCGATGAACATATCCGCCTTATCCATTCTGGGTTCCCGAACCTCTCAATATCTGGCATTCTCGGTGACCATTGTTTAGTGAGTCAGGTATTTCCAGGCGAAACCCCTGCTACCACCATTACGCGCCAAACTATTTTAGTAGCAAAGAAACCAGAAACGTCGGAACAACTTAAAGCAACTAACGAGTTTAGTGCGTTGACGTTAAAGGCTGTGCAAGAAGAAGACTATGGTATTGGTTTTTCCATACAGTCAGGTCTAGAGTCTGGCGCTAATGACCACTTCTTATTTGGTCGTAACGAGCCTGCCGTTCAGAATTACCATCGCTGGATAGCGAAATTTATGGATTCAAAAAATAATAGCTGGCAGCGGCCTAAACGCAGATCTTATGAAAACTAATTGGTCATACAGATCGTATAGTATCGATATTCTTACCTTAAACTGCGGACAATAACTGCATGAGATTAAACCTATGAATAGCGCTTATCTGATTAAAAACACCAAGATCATTTCAGGGGGTCAGCAGTCTCTTAGCTCCGTACTTATTGAGCAAGATCGTATTGTAGCCCTTGGCGATAAAGCAATTTCGGCCGCGGATGAGTCGGTTAATGTTGTCGACGGCAGAGGTTGCACTCTGATTCCTGGCCTCATCGATGCGCACTGCCATATTAGCTTTGATCGGCCTAAGTCCAACGATGAATTATTCTTTCATCGTCGGCCTGGTCTCGCCAGTATTGTGGCCTCGGTTAATGCCCAAAAAGTATTGCGCGCTGGGGTAACAAGTTTTTTCGACGCTGACTGCATATTCGATGTGGGTATTGATCTGAGAGATGCGATGGAAGCAGGGGTTGTAGAAGGCCCTCGTATGGCGACTGGAGGTAATGTGTTGATCACTAGCGTAGGTGGCACGGCTGGCCGGCTATTACCCGATAGTGGTAAGCTGGGTTACGCGGTTATCGTCCAGACTGCTGACGAGATTGTTCGTGAAATTCGTTGCCAAGTAAAAGCGGGCTGTGATTGGATCAAGGTCCATGTCAGCGGCCTTCCGGTACGTAAAACGCCAATGCACGGCGACGGCGAGATTCAAGCTTGGACATTGGATGAATTGCGGCTTGTTTGTGACACAGCGCATGCCCTAGGGGTGCCTGTCGTGGGCCATTGCCGCAACGCGTCTAGCACTAGAGATGCTGCGCTCGCAGGTTTCGATATGATATTACACGCCTCTTATATGGATGAAGAGGCACTAGGGGTGGTGATTGATAAGGGTGTCTCTCTGGTGCCTACGTTCACATTCTTAGCTAACTTAATTGATTATGGCGATAAAATTGGCTCAAACCCGGCGCTGCAAAATATATTTCGTAATGAGATCGCGCAGAGCTCCGCTATGTTACGTCGCGCCTATGACGCGGGGGTCCCGCTAATGTGTGGTAGCGAGAGTGGTTTTTCAGTCACCCCTTATGGCGACTGGCACTACCGAGAAATGGGTCTGTTTGTGGAGCATCTGGGACTCACTCCGTTGGAGGCCATTGCCTGTGCCACAGAAGCTGGAGCGAGTATTTTTGGTCTGCAAAACGAATTGGGTCGCATTGAAGAAAACTATATCGCCGACCTAGTCCTAGTTGAGGGAGACTTAGAGGCAGATATTAATTTACTAGGGGAAAAGACTAATATTCGTGCGGTCTTCAAGGCTGGCAAACTAGTGAATATGGACCAGCCATTGTCTGGTGATTGGAATATCCCAGGCTGGCGAGCTGGGCAGTATTCAACGGACATTTTGACCTATGATTTGGCCCATAAAAAATGAAGGATTACCGCGGGTCTGTGACCCAATCGAGAGAGTAACCTATGAGCACCGACACATCGACACAAAGGGTTTTAGTGAGTGCTGCCAGTAGTGGTATTGGTAAGGCAACAGCGTGTGCCTTTCAACTGGCTGGTGCGCAGGTTGCCATCTGTGCGCGCGGAGAAGAACAATTAAAAGAGGCTCAGCAGGAAATTGAAGCTAAGACGGGTAAGCCGGTACTAGCATTTGTTGCCGATCTCAGTGTGGCGGCAGATATTGGTAATATGATGGATGACCTTCTCGGCCAATGGGGTACGGTCGATGTGTTGATTAATAATGCTGGTGGGCCACCATCAGGCAATCATGACAGTATCAATGATGAGCAGTGGGGCGCCGCATTTGATTTAACCTTACGTTCTGCGGTTCGCCTGACTAACCTAGTCTTGCCGGGTATGAAAGCCTCCGGCGGTGGTCGAATCATTAATTTGTCATCATATTCGGTAAAACAGCCAATGGACTCTATGCTGTTATCCAACAGTCTGCGTCTTGCTGCACTGGGGTGGGCTAAGACCTTGTCTAATGAAGTTGGACAATACAATATCTTGGTTAATACCATCTGCACAGGCTGGACGCAGACTCAGCGTGTTGATCAATTACTTGAGGTGCGCGCTGATGCACAGGGTGTAGATCCGCGAGAGCTTGCCAACCAAATCATCTCAAAAATACCTCTGCAGCGTTTGGCCCAGCCAGAAGAAATAGCTGCAGTGGCTCTTTTTCTTGCCTCACCGGCAGCTAGTTATATTACTGGTGCTGCTATACCAGTCGATGGCGGCTGCGCGCAAACGGTTTAGGAGACGTCGTGACTATCACAATGAACAATGCCAAAACTATCGATGTGCACGCACATATCGTGCTAGTCGAGAGCATGCATCAGGCGGGTGAGTTTGGTCCTGAAATTGGTTGCGATGAGAATAACAAGCCCTGGTTCCGCGTTGGAGATTATTACTTGCATGGTGTGAAGTATGAGAACAGTGCTTTTATGGATATGGAGATTCGACTAAGGGGAATGGACTTAGCTGGAATAGATTGCCAAATTTTGTCGCCAAATCCATTGAGTTACTTTCATTTTATCGAAGCTAGCGATGCCATTAACTTTTGCCAGCAGCACAATAATGCACTGCAATCCCGCATCAAAGCCTATCCTGATCGCTTTCGCGGTTTAGCTGCGTTGCCCATGCAGGATATTGCCGCAGCCTGCGATGAATTAGAGCGAGCCGTAATGGAATTGGGCCTAATCGGCGCCTATATAGGAACTGATATTGGGCACCATCTGGACAGTTCAGATCTAGATCCATTCTATGAAAAATTAGTTGCGCTCGATGTACCACTCTTTATTCATCCTGCCCCAGCTGGTCTTGATGGGCCCAAAGGCGACCCTAATTTAACTCAGTATGACTTGGATATATTAACGGGCTTTGCCTCCCAAGAGACACTTGCTATAGCCACCCTTATCTATGGCGGTGTATTGGAAAGGCATCCAAATTTAGATATTTGCTTTAGTCATGCTGGCGGCGCCATTCCTATGTTAATAGGCAGACTCAATGAGGCTGGAATGCGCCGCCCTTGGGCTAGCGAAGCGTTGCGTAAAGACGGTGCCTTCGAAGCCTATTTATCAAAATTATGGTTTGATAATCATGTTCATGATCCGCGGGTACTGGATTTTGCGGTCAATGTACTGGGCACCGACCATCTTCTTTTAGGTACTAATTTTGCTGGCTGGGATCAGCACAATTTGGGTAGTGATACTGCCTGGTTGAAGTTACTTGCCGACAATGCCAGACGTTTATTGCGTATCAACCAATGAGTGAAATCAGAGCCCGAGGAGTAGTTTTATGAGACGAGCGATTGTAACCGGCGGCGCCACAGGTTTGGGGGCGGATATGGCCGCTGCCTTAGTCAAAGCTGGCTATCAAGTCGGTATTATGGACCTGGATAAGCGGCAAACTGAAGCGACCGCCAGTCGGCTTGGTAATGCAATACCACTAATTGCCAGTGTTAGTGATAATGATGCGGTCGAAGCAGCCTTTACAGCGTTCGGTGAGGCTCCCGATCTGTTGATCAACAATGCTGGGATTGTTCGCATCGGCCCGCTGCATGAGCAGGCTGTCTCAGATTACACCCAGGTGATAGAAACGAATCTACTTGGCCCATGTCTATGCTCGCGAGTTGCTGTTAAGGGCATGATTACTAGGGGGTCGGGACATATTATTAACATAACGTCAGTCAATGGAGTCCATCCCGCACCAGGGGTCGGGCTATATGCGGCTACCAAGGCCGCACTGCATTCTTTGACTCAATTAATGTCAATTGAATGGGGTCCCCTGGGCATTCGAGTCAACTCTATAGCCCCTGGATTTATCGATGCAGGAATGTCAAAACCCTTCTTTGAAGACCCAAAAGTACGAGAGAAGCGCAGTAGTGGAGTGCCATTGCGTTCATTGGGGGATGCTAGTGATATCACCAATGCGGTGTTATTTTTAGATTCTGAAGCGGCTAAATACATAACAGGCAATGAAATGGTTGTTGATGGAGGCGTAACGAACAGTGTGTTTGCGCATCTTCCTCGAGAGTAGTTAATAGCACTGCGTATCATCGCTAGTTGTAAAAGGTTATGTTGTGTTACTTGATCAATCTCTAACACGGCATATTTGGAGTAATAATAATGAGTGGCCTTAAATAATGACCAATACCAATACGCAAGATTACAAGCTAACCCAAACGATGCTGCGGATCAAAGATCCGGCGGTTTCAATTCCTTTTTATCGCGATGTACTAGGGATGACCTTGCTCGATCGTTATGACTTCGACAGCATGGAGTTTTCACTCTATTTTCTCGCTTACGAGAACGGGCTGGTTGGCGAGCCACCAGCAGCCGGGCCGGCTAAGGTTGTTTGGGTGTTCAATCAGATAGGTACCATCGAGCTGACGCATAATTGGGGCACTGAAGCAGATAATGATTTTGGTGGTTATCATTCGGGCAATGAAGAACCTAAGGGGTTTGGACATATTGGTATCACGGTGCCGGATGTTTACGCCGCCTGTGAGCGCTTCGATGAACTAGGTGTAGAGTACGTTAAGCGGCCAGACGATGGCGCAATGAAGGGATTAGCATTTATAAAGGATCCCGATGGTTATTGGATAGAGGTACTATCTGCAGAGGGGACCTCTAATATTATTACCAGCGCAGTGGTTGGCAACTGATGAGATGCAGGGACCGTTCATGAGAGAAATTTAAGGGCTAATTTTTTAAAAGTAGAGGTTTGTATCCTCAGCATAAAAAGCACTTTAGGTAGTACTCATCTACTACCTATAGCGACTAGTGTTAGTTTAAATTTTTAGTGGAAATATTATCAATAAGAAACAACTACGCGAGGGAACCCATGAGTCAAGTTACAGAGCAATTTAATCCAGATT
The DNA here is from genome assembly GCA_028822155.1 of Porticoccaceae bacterium. Classification (GTDB taxonomy): domain Bacteria; phylum Pseudomonadota; class Gammaproteobacteria; order Pseudomonadales; family Porticoccaceae; genus HTCC2207. Next base: position 32,958 of record JAPKEJ010000016.1, on the reverse strand, counting down.
ATAACCCTACCGGCATAGAAGGTGGTGTCGATACCAACCTGTTGCCATGGATCGCGATCAAAGAAGTGCCTGGCATGTCTTTAAAGACCATGAGAGCGAGTGCCGAAACGGGTTCCTATTCAGTTATCGTAAAACTCGATGCTGGATCAAAAATGCCAGCTGCGGTTTATTTAAGTGGTATGGATCTAACATTATTATCGGGCCAAATTACCTATAGGCAGGATGATCAGGAAAGTCGTTTGATACCAGGCACCTGGGGCTATATTTCAGCAAACTCAAAGGTTGCGGAAATGCGTGCGGATGAGGAGTCGGAGTTTCTTGCGAATTTTTATGGCGCTGTCGCTTTTTTAGATGACCAGCAATCGATAGCAAGTATTCTAACTAGTCTTGATATTATGCGTTTGGCTCGACAATATGGTGTGACCTTGGTGCCTAGTACACTATCAGCTTGCATACAGGATCGACCAGAAGAACTAAAAAATAGTCCTGAGCCGCTGGCTATTACAGGTACAAATGGGCAAAAATTGGTTGACTCTGTGGAGAGTGAAGCTGCAGGTACTGGTGGCTTCAATCATCCGCACTTCGTAGACACTAGACAGGTGCCCTGGGTAATTCTCCCAGACCTACCCGATATAGGCTTGAAAATTCTGCGTGTTAGTGAAGACAATGGTTATATCTCGTTGATTGTGCGACAGAATGGAGTTGCGTCGGGGCACACCCACATTGGTTCTAGTGATTTTCTTGTTCTTAATGGACACATTGGTTATCGCGCTGGGCCTCCAGAGGGTTATGGCCCAGGCGTATGGTTTTTTGAGCCATCAGGCGCTCGTCACGATGCCACTCAACGGGTGACCGATGAAGATTTGATTTATACAGCCAATGTCTACGGCCCGCTTATTTTTGATGAAGGGAAAGGCACGCCTGTCTCTGCCGTGCTCTCATGGATAGAGTATAAAGAGCTGGCAGCAGCCTTTGGCGTGGAGTTAATTCCTAGTGCGAATCCCAATGATACAACGCTATTGGCGTCCACTATGTTAAAGGTGCAGGCCTAAGCCAAGGCATGTTTGGCTTTTAACAATCGAGACTATCTTGTGTGGGCCACCACTAGCCGCCGTTAATAATTAGCGGCGGCTTTAATTTTTACGTTTAGTAGTGCTTGAGAGACCTTATGCCCCTTCAACATATAGTGTGGTTAAAGAAAAAAGATTATTGCAGTCAACAACAGATGCAAGTTCTGCTAGACGAAGTCTGCAGTTTGGCAAACGTTATTTCAGAGATACAAAGTGTTAATAGTGGCATAAATATAACTGATCGCGCTGATGGCTTTACTCACGGCATTATAGTGACGGTGGCCGATCAACGGGCTCTCCAAGCTTATATTAGTCATCCTGCGCATGTAGCTGTTGGTAAAAAGCTGGTTAAGAATGCTGATATTCTGGCCATGGATTTTGAGTGTTAACTGATGTTTTATGGCAAACCCACAACCCTTATCGATAAAGACTAACAACAACAGTTACACGATGAAACGGCAGGCTGTTTAATAGCGGCCGCTAAGGTTTTGGGCCTTGATATATTTTAATTGATTTAAAGTGAAGATTTCATGAGTAATTTAATTGACAAACTCTCAGCGATTTTAGACCGTCCAAGCCTCTCCCTTGGTGAGGATATTAGTGAAAAATATCATGCAGACTGGAGTGGCGCAGATCCCTGTGCGCCATCTGTTTTATTAAAGCCCAAAACAACAGATCAACTCTCTGAGATAATGGCCCTGTGTTTTGAATATGACCAGCCCGTCGTCATTCAGGGTGGTTTGACCGGCCTGGCTGGCGGTGCAACTCCTCTAGCCGGAGAATTAGCAATTTCTCTTGAGAGAATGCGGGGAATAGAAACTATCGATCCTTCTGGGATGACATTGACTGCACTAGCGGGAACACCGTTGCAGGTTTTACAAGACGCAGCGGATGATCATAATCTCTCGTTGCCGTTAGATTTAGGCGCTCGAGGGAGTTGTCAAATCGGTGGAAATGTATCTACCAACGCGGGGGGCACTGAAGTCATTCGCTATGGCATGACTCGCGCGCTGGTTTTAGGTTTGGAGGCTGTCTTGGCCGACGGCACCCAGATTAATGCCATGAACACATTAGTCAAAAACAATTCGGGTTACGACCTTAAACATCTTTTTATTGGCTCAGAGGGGACCTTGGGCATTGTAACTCGCGTCGTATTGCAGCTGCAGCCGAAAGCTCGTAGTACTCATACCGCACTCTGTGCAGTGGCGGACTATTCATCAGTTATTAAATTATTAGTTCAACTTAAGCGTAGTCTCGGCCCCGGGCTGACCGGTTTTGAGCTCATGTGGGATAACTATTACGAAAAGGTACTAGAGGTAATTCCTGCATTGTCGAGTCCTTTAGAGGGCCAATTTCCATTTTATTTATTGGTGGAATACCTCGACAATGATCAACAGTTGGGAGCAGATCGATTCGAGGCCGTGTTGTATAAACAGTTGGAGTTAGGGGTTTTACAGGACGCAGTTATTGCTAAATCCTACCAAGATGCAGAGAAATTTTGGCAGATACGCGATGGTATTGGGGAACTATTTCAAGTGCTAGGTCCGGTATCCAACCAAGATGTCAGTCTCCCTGTTGCAGATATTGGTTTATTTGCCACTGACCTTGAGCGGCGATTAAAAGCTAAATACCCAGGTATTTCAGTTTTACTATTTGGTCATATTGGTGATAACAATATGCATATCTGCGCCTATACTGGCCGCGAGGAAGATAAGACTAAGATAAGTCATGACATTATGCAGTTGATTGGCGAATATTCTGGAGCCATCACGGCAGAACATGGTGTAGGTGTTTTGAAACGCGATTATCTCCCGTTATCGAGAAGTGCTGCCGAAATCGCGTTAATGAAGACTTTAAAAGTTGCTATGGACCCCAAGGCCATTCTCAATCGAGGCCGTGTCTTCGAATAAGCTATTTATCCAGTCGCTCTACCGATGCCTTGTAATGAGGTAAAGATATTTTAAAAAGCCATGCGGCAATGGGAAGTGTTAGACCGCCCGTGAGCGAAATGGACCAATTCAATGAGCTGGCATCGGCAAGTATAAAATCGGTTATAAAGGCCGTTAACTGAGGCCCTAGTGTCAATCCAAATATCATCATAAATAACGCAAATACTGCCGTTAACTGACCTCTTACGTTGGGTGCTGCTACACCACCCACCGCTAGCAAGCCCAGGGTTGCATAGGCGCTAATAAACATAAGATACAGTCCTATCAAACACCATGAGAGAAATGCTGAGGGCATAAGAGGCGCCAGAAAGATCATTGGCAATGCCAGCAGGCTAGCATAGATTGCTGCGCGTACTGGCGCATCCTTGTAGCCTCTGGCGCTTAACCAGTCCACTGTAAATCCGGCTAAAAAAGTACCCGCGATTGAGCATAAGATTGTCACAATACCCAACGTCGCGCCTACTTCCGTTAGGGTTAAGTCAAATGTCCGTAGCATCATAGTCGGGCCCCAAAAGGAGAACGAGTAAAAGATCATGGACATAAAAATGAACCCTGCAAACATCGGAGCTAAGGTAGCCTTGTGATTGCTGAGGTGGGTAATGATTGCCTTTTTAGTCTGTTGTGATTCTGTGGTTTGTCCCGCATGACTTCGCGCAGGCTCCGTAAAAGAGAAAGCCGCAGCCGCAAGAAATAATCCAGGTGCACCTGCGATCATAAATACGGCTTGCCAGGGTTTAATATATCCGATCACAGGCAATGTTATACCGCCGATCTCGGTTAAGTAGTCAATTAAATAGCCTCCACCCAGTAGGCTGATACCTATCCCTAAGTAGACACCAGAAGTAATGATCGCCATGGGGGTGCCGCGTTTATTTGGAGGATAATAATCACCTATAAGAGACACGGTGGTTGGGGCTACAACCGCCTCGCCTACTGCGACACCTATACGTGCGCCAAATAGTTGAGAAAATGTATTGGTAAATATTGCTGATACCGTCATAAAAGACCAAAGAAAGATACCAGTACCCAGCACTCTTGTTCTTTTCATATGATCTACCGCATAGCCGATGGGAAGCGCCATTAATGCGTAGAATAACGAGAAGGCTGCCCCGCCCAAAAGAGCAATTTGAGAATCTGAAAGACCAAAATCCTGTTTAATTGGCTCAACTAACATTGCAGGTATTTGGCGATCAATAAAGGCTAGGATATTTGCCAGTGTAAGAATCAATACGGCATTGCGCGCCTGTTTTTGGGGTGGATAGGTGTTTATTTCTGAGGGGGGGTACAAGAACTTCTCCCGATTATTATTATTTTATTTTTTCCTATACTAGCGAATCTATGCGATAAAAAATACTACTAACCTTGAGCATTTATGTTGGTACTGGGCTTGCTGAGTTGTGCGCTATTGACGGGTTAAAGCTTAAACAGTCGTAGTGCATATTATTGACCGCAGACTCTAGTTTTCGCGGTAGTTTTTTCGCTACTAAAATTATACCGTATAGATAATAGCCCTTTTCATCTCGAACTACTTTGGCAACCAGAGGTTATACAAAAAACAAAAAGTAACCAGCATTATAGGTGCAGTGTAGTGTGATTGGTGCGCTAAGATTTTTTGCTCGCTCCATGCTATAACCAAATGCGAGAGACGGTATAACGGTTGCTAGAGCCCAAATCGGAGAGTGGTTAATAAAGTGCATTAAAGCGAATGCTAGGCTTGTTAATAAATTAGCAGCGGATAGTGCAGACCAGTTCTGACTGAAATACTTCGCCAGGGTCGGTTGCAATAACCCCCTAAAGATAATCTCCTCTGCTATTGGGTACACAAAAACTAAAGCTAAGAAAATCTTGATTTCCATGCCGTCTAAGAAACCGCTTTGGATATATAAAAAGATCCATATTGGAACTGGGCATAACAGCATAATGAGGAACGCGGGGTCTAAATAGAAGCGACGCATGATTAAAATAATTCCGTGTTATGTCTTTCGTCAGACTTTTGGTGAGGCCTATCAGGCTATATAAAATACCCCTTGGTAAAAGAATATTAGGTTCTAATAGCCACATATTAGCCTGAATATGTAATTTCTCAATGCTGACTTTCTCATTTGGCGCTTATATTTGAGTGATTATGTCTGTTTTATCTATTTATTTACTTGTCCAAACATAATTTAGGGATTAGAATAGCCTTCCATTTAGCCATCTAAACATCTAGACATATGAACAGTGCACTTTTAAACGCAGATTTTGCCCCCTTACCCAACTTGTCAGAACCAAGATGGTGGACAGGTGCGCCAGCATTATCAATAGAGTTGTTCACCATTGACGGTAATGAATTCCGTGTGGACGGTGCTCCTCTTGAGCCTAGTAAAGCGTTGTCTGAGCGGATGCAAAAAACCTTTGATGATGTCGGTCTTGTACATGTCATCAACACGGGTTTGGATGAGCTCCAGTCAATGCGTCTCATTGCTACCCAGGTCCTCAAAACTCAGCGTGACTATGAAGGTGGGGCTAATCCACGAAAGAGCATAGGGGCTAATGTTTACGAAGTAGGGGCGCCTCTTGAGGCGTGGCTGCATTATCATCACGAAATGGCATATATAGGATCTAGCACCACAATGTTGGGGTTCCTGTGCCATAAAATGCCTAGTGAAGGCGGCTATACCTATGTTTCAGATAATATTCAGGCCACTAATGCCATCCTAGCAACTCCCTTTGGTCAAAAACTCAAAGAGCTTGGTATTTGTTATCACCGAAATTTGACTGACCGTAGCGAGTTTGTAGGCGTTCCCGAAATTGGTGTTTATAACCATTGGCAGCAGTCAATGATGACTGAAGACCCAGACGAAGCAATAGCAGAAGCACGCAAGCGTGGTTTGGATGCTGAATGGGGATATCATGGTTTATTAAAGACTCGATATACTGTTTCAGCGTTTGAGTATTTCCCCCAATTGGATAGAAATTTGCTCTACAGCAGTATGGCCGACGATAGTGCTTGGTTTGATACTTGGCCTTTGGTGCAGCATGTGCCGATAAATGAGCGTCCATTGAAGATGACTTTTGGTGATGGTTCTGAAATGACCTATGACGAAAAGAAACTATTCCTCGATGTGTATGATGATTATGGTATTCCTATTGCCTGGAAAGTCGGGGATGTAGCGCTCATTTGTAATTATCGCTTTGCCCATGGCCGCCCAGCTGTTCATCTTAAAGAGGGCGAGGATCGTGAATTAGGCGTGCTTATCGGCGATGCTTTTGATAGATTAGAAACCTCTGATAATAAGTGGTAGCTAGCTGACGCTGATAGCCCGTGTCAGCTTTCTAATGAGCTAGCGACGAGACCTTAATGCGTACTTTGATTGATGAACTTTCTGCCCTTCTGGGTGTATCTTCGCTTTTTCTCGGCGATGATATTAGTGAAAAATACTATGCTGACTGGAGTGGCGCAGATGCTTGTGCTCCGGCGGTATTGGTTAAACCAAAGACTACCGACCAGCTATCTAAAGTTATGGCCTTGTGCCATCAGCATGATCAGGCTGTAGTGGTCCAAGGCGGATTGACCGGCTTGGCCGGCGGTGCAACACCCTTAGACGGAGAACTCGCCGTTTCTCTGGAGAGAATGCAGGGTATTGAAGAAATAGATCCCGTTGCTATGACCTTAACTGCGCTCGCTGGAACCCCCTTACAGGTGCTACAAGATACTGCTGATGAGCATAATTTATCCTTGCCCTTAGATTTGGGAGCTCGCGGTAGTTGCCAGATAGGTGGTAATGTTTCGACTAACGCGGGTGGGACGGAAGTCATTCGTTATGGCATGACAAGGTCTCTAGTGTTGGGCTTGGAGGCCGTTCTGGCTGATGGCACGGTGATAACAGCAATGAACAAAATGGTTAAGAATAACTCAGGTTATGATCTTAAGCATTTATTTATAGGGTCTGAAGGGACATTAGGTATCGTGACTCGGGTTGTTCTTCAGTTACAACCGAAGGCGGGCAGTTCTCATACGGCACTCTGCGGACTCAGTAGTTATGAGTCTGCGACCCAATTACTCGTTGAACTAAAGCGAAGCCTTGGGTCAGGACTCACTGGTTTTGAGTTAATGTGGGATAATTATTACCATAAAGTATTGGCAACGGTGACTGACTTAACTGATCCATTAGAGGGTAAATTTCCCTTTTATCTATTGGTTGAATATAAAGATAATAATGCTGAGTTGGGTGCTGAGCGTTTTGAATCGGCTCTCTTTCAGCAGTTAGAGTTGGGAGTCATTGTAGATGCTGTGATTGCAAAATCACATCAAGATGCAGCCGTTTTTTGGCAAATACGTGATGGTATAGGTGAGCTTTTGCAGGTTCTGGGTCCCGTATCAAATCAAGATGTTAGTCTACCAATTAGCGAAATTGGTGCTTTTGCTAAGGATTTAAAAGAGCGCTTAGTCGCGAAGTACGCCAATATAGATTTGTTGTTGTTTGGACATATTGGCGATAACAATTTGCATGCCGTTGCCTACACCGGTCTTGAAGAAGATAAATTCAAAATCAATCACGACATTATGTTGATGATAGGTGAATATTCGGGCGCTATTACTGCTGAGCATGGGATAGGTGTTTTGAAGCGAGATTATTTATCTCAAACTCGCTCTGAAAGCGAAATTGCTCTTATGAAAACGCTGAAGTCTACGATGGATCCCAAGGGTATTTTAAATCCAGGTCGAGTAATAAAGTAGGCATCCTATTTTCTTGAACCCCAATAGTAGTAGTCTTCATATTAGCGTAGAAATATTTCTCAAGCTCCTTGGCTTAGCACTTTCTAAGGATATTGAATGCAATTGGCAAAAAACTATTTACAATAGCATTTCAAATAAAAATACTTTTTAGGATATTTCAATGATGTTGGGAAAACTAGTTGCCGGTAGCCTTGGGTACATGGTGGCGGGACCTTTTGGTGCAGTACTGGGAATGTATGTTGGACACCAATTTGATCGTGGCGTGGGCGGTTTTTCTCGTCCTGTTTCCACCGCAGAGCAGGCACGTATTAGCGAGGCTTTTTTTGAAACGGTATTCAGTTTATTAGGGAATGTCGCTAAGGCCGATGGGCGCGTTTCTAGCGTAGAGGTTTCTCAGGCGGAAAGCCTAATGGCCAAAATGAATTTGGACCCAATTGCTAGACGTCGGGCCATTGATCTATTTAAAGAAGGATCTGGAGCGAATTTTTCGGTTGATGACGTCATGCAACGATTTATGTCGGTCTGCGGTAGAAATAATAATCTTAAGCAACAGCTTCTGAATTGCCTTATATCTTTAGCCATGGCCGACGGAGATTTACACAAAAGTGAGCAGGATGTCCTGCGAAAAGTAGCAAGTCATCTTGGTTTTTCAGCTGCTTTGTTTGATCAATTTATTCAGATGATTAAAGCTCAATCTCAGTTTAGGGGTTCAGGGTCTGGTGGTCACAGCAGGCCTTCGCAAGATCAACTTGCGGATGCTTACCAGGCGCTAGGCGTCTTAGCTAGTAGCTCTAGCGGGGAGATCAAAAAGGCTTATCGAAAGCTGATGAGTCAGAATCACCCAGATAAACTAATTGGCCAGGGAATGCCTGAAGACATGATTAGTCTTGCTACACAGAAGACCCAAGAGATTCAAGTAGCCTATGATTTAATTATCAAACAACGCAAAGAACCATAGTTAATTAACCATAACTAGTCTCAGCTTAATTTAGCTAGAAATAAAAGTGCGATTATTAATAATGCTTTGTTGACCTCACTGCAGTGCCTACCTATAATGCTCGACCTCTTAAGGAGGGTGGTTTATTGTTTAAAACCACGGTGTCGGTGCGGGATGGAGCAGTCTGGTAGCTCGTCGGGCTCATAACCCGAAGGTCGTTGGTTCAAATCCAGCTCCCGCTACCAATTTTTAATAAATTGACACCAAAAAGTAATGTGAATAGAGTAATTTTTGTCTATGCTTGCATTACGCCAGTAGAAAAAGGGGTCTCGCTTGTTAAGCATGACATTTTCTACGCTGAATATCCGCGTCAGGTCTGACGCAAATCGAGGAGCCCCATATTGGGGCTTTTCTTTAGCAGAAGATAAATGGGCCACGGCCCATTTTTTGTTTGTCAGGAGTTTGCTATGGCTGCGGCCGACGGTAAGATAAAAGAGTTACTGCAGCCGGTGATTGAGGCTTTGGGTTGCCAGCTTTGGGGTATCGACTTGCAATCTGGGGCTAAGACGAAATTGTTGAGAGTTTTCATCGATCGGGAAGGTGGCGTAATCGGAATTGAAGATTGCGAAAAAGTCAGTCGTCAATCTAGTAGTATTCTCGACGTTGAAGATGTTATTAATGGTGAATATATCTTAGAGGTATCTTCACCGGGGATGGACCGTCCGTTGTACGAGATCGGACATTACCAGAAGTATATTGGTGAAGACATTTCACTTAAATTGCGATTTCCTTACGAGGGGCGACGCAACTTTAAGGGCCGTTTAACATCAGTTGATGGCGATGAAATTGTTATGGTGGCGACAGATCATGAATTTCTGTTTCCAATTGAAGCGATAGAAAAGGCTAACGTGGTTCCTCAGTTTTGAGACATGTGGAGTTTAATAAATGAGTAAAGAAATTTTAATGGTTGCAGAGGCCGTATCCAACGAAAAGGGTGTGAGCCAAGAGATAATTTTTGAAGCGATTGAGCAGGCATTGGCAACAGCGACAAAAAAACGCTACGAAGAAGGTGCTAACGTGCGCGTAGTGATCGATCGAGAGACTGGTGATTATGAGTCTTTCCGTTGGTGGGATGTTGTTGCAGACGATGTGATGGCGGAACTTGGCACCCAATTTACTACTGAAGAAGCGATCGAAAAAGATCCGACTTTAAAGGTGGGCGACACTTTTGAGGAAGCTGTTGATAATATTGCTTTCGGCCGTATAGCGGCTCAAACAGCTAAACAAGTAATTGTGCAGCGCGTAAAAGATGCTGAGCGCGAGTTGATTGTTAATCGCTTTAAGGACCGTGTTGGAGAGCTACTTAACGGTACTGTTAAAAAGGTGACACGTGATCACATTGTGGTAGATTTTGGTGAAAATGCCGAAGGTATGTTGCCTCGTGAAGAGTTGGTAGGGCGGGAAATATTTCGTATTAATGATCGAACTAGAGTTATTTTGCTCGGCATTAGAGAGGAAACTCGCGGGCCACAATTGTTAGTGTCTCGGGCTACACCTGAGATGCTAATCCAGTTGTTTGAGATTGAAGTGCCTGAGATTTCTGAAGGTATCATCGAGATCAAAGCCGCAGCTAGAGATCCCGGTCAGCGGGCTAAAATTGCTGTTAAGAGTAAGGATGCGCGCGTTGACCCAGTTGGCGCATGCGTCGGTATGCGTGGAGCTCGGGTTCAAGCAGTTTCAAATGACTTGGACGATGAGCGAGTTGATATTATCTTGTGGGATGATAACCCTGCACAGTTGGTCATCAATGCGATGGCCCCGGCAGAAGTTGAGTCCTTGATCGTAGATGAAGATACTCACTCTATGGATGTTGCGGTGCAAGCTGACAACTTAGCTCAAGCTATTGGTAAGGGCGGTCAGAACGTTCGTCTTGCCTCTGAATTGACGGGTTGGACAATTAACGTAATGACGGTCGAAGATGCGTTAGAGAAGCAAGACGCCGAATCTTCCAACTTTGTTGAAAGCTTGATGAAAGCGCTGGATGTTGATGAAGATGTTGCGGTGGTTCTTGTCGAAGAGGGCTTTACCAGCATTGAAGAGGTGGCCTATGTGCCCCTCGAAGAGATCAGTGCTATCGAAGGCTTTGATGAGGATATTGCCGAGGAATTGCGTGCTAGAGCAAAAGACGCTTTGCTTACCAGAGCTTTGACCAGCGAAGAAGAGTTATCTAACGCTGAACCAGCTGATGACTTGTTAGCAATGGAGGGCATGGATAAAGCATTAGCCTATAAGTTAGCTGCAAAAAATATCATCACTATGGAAGATCTCGCTGAGCAAGCCGTTGATGAGCTTATGGATGTTGAAGAGATGGATGAAGAAAAAGCCGCAGCATTAATTATGACTGCACGTGCACCTTGGTTTGCTGAAGAGCAAGGTGAGTAATTAATCCGGCGGTACTAGAGGATAACTGATGGCTGAAGTTACAGTAACTGAATTAGCAAAAACCGTGGGCGCATCTGTCGATCGTTTGCTTATGCAAATGAAAGAGGCAGGGCTTAACCATAGCTCTGCTGACGCTAATGTCTCTGATGAAGAAAAGCAGACCTTATTGGTTTATTTAAAAGGACTCCACGGCGAAAATACCGCTGAGCCTAAGAAAATCACTCTGCGACGCAAGACGGTAAGTACCCTGAGATCTGGAAACCGTAAAACGGTAAATATTGAAGTGCGTAAAAAGCGTACTTATGTCAAACGTAGCGACGAAGAATTGCAAGCGCAGGCCGTTATAGAGATTGAAGTCAAGGCGCGACAAGAAGCAGAGGCTGCTGCACAAGCGGCATTGGAAGAGCCATTAGTTAAGAAGGGCTCTGGAACGGATGATATCGAAGAACAGCGTCTTGCGGCTATTGCCAATCGGCGTAAAGTTGAAAACGATGCCTTAGTCGCTGTTGAAAATGAAGCTAAGGAAAAGCTCGAAGAGGAGTCTCGTAAAGCTACAGAGGCCGCTTCAGCACTTGAGAGTGACGAGGCTAAGAAAGTTGGGAAAACAACTAAGTATGTTGCTGCACCCGCATCTGAGCCAGTGCAAGATAAGGGACGCAGACACGGCAAGCCAGTTGATGATGATGAAGATAAATTAGCCAAAAAAGCTAAAAAACCTCTTGGTAAGCCCTCTAAAAAGAAAGGACGCTTGCAGCTAGATGATGTCAGGGAAGATAGGAATAAAGGAGGTCGCTTTAGAACAACAGGTGCGGCCTTAAAGATAGATAACAAGCACACATTTCAAAGACCCGTTGGGAAAAAGATTCTGGACGTCGCAGTGCCAGAGGAATTAACGGTATCTGATCTTGCCCTAAGAATGTCAATTAAGGGGGGATTAGTTGTTAGAGAGCTGATGAAATTGGGTGTTATGGCCGACATTAATCAGGTGATCGACCAAGAGACGGCTTTTTTGGTTATCGAAGAACTAGGTCATCGTCCGGCTGCTGCTGTTGAGGACACCGTTGAAGATGAATTAGCTAAGCAGTTTGAGGTCGCTGAAAGTCAAACTAATGGTGAGCCGAGAGCTCCCATAGTTACAGTGATGGGCCATGTTGATCATGGTAAAACGTCATTACTAGATCGGATTAAAAAGACCCATGTAGCCTCAGGTGAAGCGGGTGGTATCACCCAACATATTGGCGCCTATCATGTGAACACTCCCAAAGGGATGGTCACATTCTTAGATACTCCAGGTCACGCAGCCTTTACTGCAATGCGGGCCCGGGGCGCTCAGGCTACCGATGTAGTTATCTTGGTGGTGGCAGCTGATGATGGCGTTATGCCGCAAACAGAAGAAGCTATCCAACATGCGCGTGCTGCTGGAGTACCTTTGGTGGTCGCTATTAATAAAATGGATAAAGAAGGCGCTGATTCTGAGAGAGTTACCAGTGAATTGGGTGCCAAAGATGTTATCCCTGAAGAGTGGGGTGGTGATACTCAGTTTATTAAAGTCTCCGCAGAGACCGGCGATGGCATTGATGAATTACTCGAAGCTGTGCTGTTGCAAGCTGAATTACTCGAGTTAACAGCACCTGTTGATGTGCCAGCGCGCGGCGTTATTGTTGAAGCGCGAGTGGACAAAGGCAGAGGAGTTGTTGCTACGGCGTTAGTGCAGCAAGGCACTTTGCGTAAGGGTGATTTCATGTTGGCTGGTGAAAGTGTCGGTAAGATTCGTGCTATGACAGATGAAATGAAAACCCCGATCACCGATGCTGGCCCTTCAATACCCGTTGAGATATTAGGTTTGGATGAGACTCCTAATGCGGGCGATGAGTTTTTTGTTGTTGAAGATGAACGCAAAGCGAAAGAAATTGCTGATTTGCGCGTGACTAAATCTCGTCATGATCGCATGTCTAGACAACAGGCCGCTAAACTAGAAAATATGTTCACTGATATGGGCGCTGATCAGGTAAGCAAGTTAAACTTGATTGTCAAGACTGACGTTCGCGGATCTCTGGAAGCTATTAATAGTGCGCTGAACGACTTTGCTACTGATGAAGTTGCCGTTGATATCGTCGCGTCGGGCGTAGGTGGCATTACCGAATCAGATATTAACCTAGCTCTGACAACTGGGGCCATCGTTCTAGGCTTTAACGTGAGAGCTGGTGGCTCAGCCAAAGCACTGGCTGAAAAAGAAGCAGTTGAGGTTCGCTACTACAGTATTATTTATAACCTTCTAGACGAAGTGAAGTTAGCTCTCTCAGGAATGCTGGCTCCAGAGACTCGCGAAGAGATTGTTGGTATAGCTCAGGTGCGTGATGTGTTCCGTTCGCCTAAGTTTGGTGCTATTGCTGGCTGCATGGTTACCGAGGGCTCTGTTTTCCGAAACAAGCCAATACGTGTTCTGCGCGATGACGTGGTGATCTATCAAGGTGAGCTGGAATCTTTGCGTCGGTTTAAGGATGAAGCTACTGAAGTTCGTAACGGTATGGAATGTGGTATCGGAGTCAAAGATTACAATGATGTTAAGACTGGTGATCTCATTGAAGTATATGACGTTACTGAAGTGAAGCGCTCTCTTTAAGTGATGCTTCGTAAACGACATTCAATCAGGTGTAATTAAAGACTGCCATGCCAAGAGAATTTACCCGAGCAGAGCGTGTTTCAGACGCTGTCCAACAAGAGTTGGCTGTACTGATTCGCGATGAAGTTCGTGATCCACGAGTGGGTATGGTAAGCGTCACTGATGTTGATGTTAGTCGAGATCTAGCTTACGCCAAAATACACGTTACCTTTATAGGCGACCATACTCAAAAAGAAATTGATGAGGCCATGGCTGCGCTGAATGGTGCTTCAGGGTATTTACGCAAATTACTTGCCGCCAGTATAAAGTTGCGCATTACGCCCAAACTTACTTTTCTATTCGATGAGAGCGGTCGCCGTGGGCAGCATTTATCCGCGTTGATTGATTATGCTATCTCAACGCAATCAGATGCAGACCAAGAGGGTTAATAAGCTTGGCTCGTAGACGTAATCGTGGTCGTTCGATCAATGGTATATTTTTACTTAATAAACCTCTGGGATTGTCCTCCAATCAAGCACTGCAGAGAGTAAAGAATCTATTTGACGCGAATAAAGCTGGACACACTGGAAGTCTCGATCCTTTAGCGACGGGTGTTCTGCCAATTTGCTTGGGAGAAGCGACGAAGTTTAGTCAGTTTCTATTGGATTCGGACAAACATTATCTTAGTACTTTCACTTTGGGCGTTAGCACAGAGACCGGTGATAGTGATGGCCAGATTCGTGGAGAACAGGATGCTTCTTCGATCACGCTCAGCCAAATCGAAAATACCGTTGACACGTTTAGGGGAGAGATTTGGCAAATACCCTCTATGTATTCAGCTCTAAAACATAATGGGCAGCCGCTATATAAGCTGGCTCGTCAGGGTATTGTAGTAGAGCGAGAAGCTAGGGCCATTAATGTTTTTAGCTATAAAATACTCGCGTTCCGGCCAGGTCAAACGGCACAGATGGATGTTGAAGTGCATGTTAGTAAGGGTACCTATGTTCGAAGTTTGGCGGAAGATCTTGGAGAGCTACTGGGTTGTGGCGCTCATGTTAGCGCGCTACATCGGCATGTTGCAGGGCCTTTTACCGATGATCAGACAATGACCCTTGAGGCGTTGGAAATAATTCGAGAAAATATAGAACCCAGTGGGCTAGATTACTTGCTAAAACCGATGGATATTGCTGTTGCAGACAGGATGGCGGTTGATTTATCTCCAATTGTGGCCAGTTATTTTCAGTTAGGGCAAGCAGTAATGTCGCCACAGGCCTTTCGTAATGGCCAAGAAGGGGATATAGTGCGCGTCTTTCGCGAAGGCGGGGACTTTTTGGGTGTTGGTGAAGTGACTGATGATGGAAAAGTAGCGCCAAAACGTTTGGTGGTTGAGGGGGCTTAGAGCCCCACCACAAGGCCCTTAAAGTTAGTAATTGAAGAATATAGTATTTAGGTAATAGAAAGTCTATTACCTTATAAATGCTGACGCATTAGCGTCAGATTTCAAGTTAGGTTGTCTGTAAATATGCGCGGGCAAGCCTGAATTTTTTTTAATCGCATGTTGGAGAAAATCATCATGGCACTAAGTGCAGAAGAAAAAGCAGCAATCGTAGCGGAATATGCTACCTGTGAAAATGATACAGGTTCACCTGAAGTTCAGGTTGCATTGCTCACCGTAAATATCAATAAGCTACAGGGCCATTTTGGCGATCACAAAAAAGATCACCATTCACGTCGTGGTTTAATTCGTATGGTTAATCAGCGTCGTAAATTACTTGATTATTTGAAGAGTAAGAATATCGAGCGGTATGGCCAGCTAATTAAGAAGCTTGGTTTACGACGATAAGTGTTCATGGTGCGGCTCCTTCAATCGGGGCCGCACTGTTAATGAGCGCATAATTTAATTGTCTGAACAGGATGTCTGTGTCTATGCTGATCGAGTTACTTATGACTACCATTTTCTGGTCGCTATAAGTAACCCGAGCAGCGCACTATCAGGACCTCAGTAAGGCGCCATAAGGTAAACAAACAAAGGTAAAATTATGAATCCTTTAATTAAGAAGTTTCAATACGGTAATCATACCGTTACTTTAGAGACTGGCCGCATTGCCCGACAGGCAACCGGTGCAGTGTTATGTTCAATTGATAATACCTCAGTACTTTGTACTGTTGTTGGTGCAAGAGAAGCCAAAGCAGGTATGGATTTTTTCCCGCTTGGCGTTCACTACGTTGAGAAAGCGTACGCTGCAGGGAAAATCCCCGGTGGTTTCTTTAAGCGCGAAGGTCGTCCAAATGAGAAAGAGACGCTGACTTCACGTCTTATTGATCGACCTATCCGTCCTCTTTTCCCCAACGGCTTTAAGAATGAAGTACAGGTTGTCTGTACGGTAATGTCTGCTGAGAAAAATATTGATCCAGATATTGCAGCAATGATTGGTACTTCAGCTGCACTTTCTATTTCTGGTATTCCTTTTAATGGCCCAATCGGCGGTGCTCGAGTGGGATATACAGACGAGCAAGGTTATCTGCTCAATCCAACTTATAGCGAACTCGCTGATTCTTCATTGGATATGATTGTAGCCGGCACTAAGGACGCAGTTCTAATGGTTGAATCTGAAGCTAGCGAGCTATCAGAAGATACTATGTTGGGCGGTGTGTTATTTGCTCACCAAGAAATGCAGGCTGTAATTAGTGTTATTGAAGAACTTGTTGCTGAAGCAGGTAAGCCGCGCTGGGATTGGCAGCTCGAAGAAGAGAACGCTGACCTTAAGGCGGCATTAACTGCTTCTGTTGGCACTGAATTGGATGCTGCCTATCAGGTGGTTGACAAGCAGGCTCGTGTGGTCAGCGTTAATGCTCTTCGCGACCGTGCTACAGCTGAATTAACATCAGAAGATGGCCATTCTAAAGACGATTTAAAAGATGCGTTTAAGAAGCTCGAGAAAAATATTGTTCGTGGCCGAATTATTCGCGGTGAGCCGCGTATTGATGGACGTGACACCAAGACCGTTCGTGGGATTAATGTTGAAGTGGGTATTCTTGATCGAGTTCATGGATCGGCACTGTTTACCCGTGGCGAGACTCAGGCAATTGTTGCTGCGACACTTGGTTCTACGCGTGATGCGCAGATGATTGATGCTCTTGAGGGTCGTCGTGATGATCCTTTCATGTTGCACTATAATTTCCCTCCTTACTCAGTAGGTGAGTGTGGCCGCATCGGTTTTACTAGCCGTCGTGAAGTAGGCCATGGTCGATTGGCTCGTCGCGGCATTAATGCCGTATTGCCTAACCCTGAAGACTTTCCTTACGCCATTCGCGTAGTGTCAGAGATCACTGAGTCAAATGGCTCTAGCTCTATGGCATCTGTGTGTGGTTCAAGCCTGGCATTAATGGACGCTGGTGTACCTCTTAAAGCGCCTGTTGCTGGTATCGCTATGGGTCTGGTTAAAGAAGATGAAGGATTTGCCGTACTGACTGATATTCTGGGTGATGAGGATCATCTTGGTGATATGGACTTTAAAGTCGCCGGAACTGCTGCGGGCATAACTGCTTTACAGATGGATATCAAAATTGAAGGTATCACTGAAGAGATTATGGAAATTGCCCTTGAACAGGCTATGGAAGCGCGCCTCTATATTCTTGACGAGATGAACAAAGTACTTAGTTCGGGTCGGGATGAAGTGGCAGAAACAGCGCCGCGTATGGGTATGCTGCAAATTGATTCAGATAAGATTCGTGATGTGATTGGCAAAGGTGGCGCGACTATCCGTGGTCTGTGTGAAGAGCATAATTCGACTATCGATATTAATGATGACGGAGCAGTGAAAATTTACTCAGAAGATACTGAGGGTCTTAATGCTGCAATGGACGCCATCAAGGCAATTGTTGCTGATCCTGTGCCGGGCACTATTTACGATGGTAAAGTTGTTCGAATTGTTGATTTTGGCGCCTTCGTTAACTTTATGCCGGGTACAGATGGACTTGTGCATATCTCACAGATCGCTCAAGAGCGTGTCGCTAAGGTTACTGATTACTTGACCGAAGGCCAAGATATTAGGGTCAAAGTGACAGAGATCGACAACCGTGGCCGTGTGAAGCTATCAATCAAAGAAGCACAACTTGAAGAGGGCACAGTGCCTGAAACAGCGCCAGTTGAAGCAGCACCAACTGAAGCTGCAGAGAAAGAGCAAGAGCCGGACGCATAGGATCTTGTTATTTATAAAACCCCAGTATTTAACTGGGGTTTTTTTTGCTTATAATTTGGCACTTCCTCAATTTAAGAGAACTAGGTTGAAGCTAAGCTCAGCAGCTCTGACGCATGCGAGAGGGATTGATCGGTGACTTTAGCACCCCCCAGCATGCGAGCTAGTTCTTCGACTCGCTGTTGATGGTCAAGGGGCGACATGAGTGATTCTGCACTATTCTCTTCAATGACTTTACTGGCTCTATAATGGTGGTGGGCATGCGCCGCCACCTGGGGCTGGTGAGTAACACTGATAACCTGGCCACGTTCACCTAATTGCTTGAGTAGCTGCCCAACAATATCCGCGGTACTTCCGCCAATACCGACATCGACCTCATCAAATACGAGGGTTGGAATTTTCGAGTGACTGGCGGCAACCACCTGAATGGCTAGACTAACGCGAGAGAGCTCTCCCCCTGAGGCTATTTTGGCCAACATTTTGTGCGGTTGTCCTGGGTTCGTCGCTAGCAGGAACTCAATTTCTTCGAGGCCACTCGAGCGATATTCTCCAGTATTGGCGGGGGTAAGCTGTATTAATAATTCTGCACCTTCCATAGATAATCGATGCAGCTGCTCGTTTATTTCTAAGGCCATTGTTATTGCAGCTTTATTTCGGGCGGTACTAAGTTTTTTAGCGGCTCTTTCGTAGGTGGATGCTAATTCGGCGAGCTGATGTTGCAGTGATTCAACATTATCGCTACCACCCATTAAGCTACTTAGTTCTGTTCCTAGCGTACTAAGAGTGTCAGCTAATTGGTCAGGGTTAACTCTATGTTTGCGGGCTAATTGAAAAATAACTGATAGCTGGTCTTCTACCAGTTGAAGCCGTTCAGGGTTTGCTTCGAATCGATCGACATGATGTTCTATTTCCCTAGTGGCCTCCTCAACTTGAATAAGGCCGCTCTGAAGTAATTCTTCAGCACTTACTAATGCTTCAGGCTTGTGTTTGAGCCCAGTTAAAATAGCAATGGCTCGGTTGAGGCCATCGCGTATATTAAAACCTTCGGTTTGGTCGCAGATTGCCAGCAGGCTGTGGCTGTCTTGCAATATCTGTTCGGCATTTGCGAGAGTTTGCTGCTCAGTTTCGAGCTTTTTTAGTACGCTAGGATCTAGATCGAGTTCTTTCAGCTCATTGACCTGAAAGCTGAGTAAATCTTTACGTGCGAGCAGTTCATCTGCGCGATTCATCAATTCTGATAACTTTTTTTCAACTTTATGCCATTCACGAAAATGTTCGCCGACTTGTATCGCTAAATCCCCTGCAGAAGCATATTCATCTACTAATTTGCGGTGGGTCTCTTTGCGCAATAGAGACTGATGCTCATGCTGGCTATGAATATCCGCCACCATATCGCCCAACTGCTGGAGCTGCTGCATGGTGCAGGGTTGGCCGTTAATATAACCTCTTGAGCGGCCCTCTGAGGTATAAATACGGCGTAGAATACAACTTTCATCGATATCAAAGTCGTGAAATTCCATCCACAGTTGAGCGTCCTCTATAGCACTGATGTCAAAGCTTGCGGTGATTTCTGCACGTTCTTTTCCATGGCGAATGGTCCCGCTGTCTGCTCGATCCCCCAGAGCCATACCCAACGCGTCGAGCACCAGTGATTTTCCAGCACCGGTTTCACCGGTAATAGCAGTCGTACCCTTAAAAAATTCAATTTCAAGGGATTCTACTAAGGTGTAATTACGGATATTAATTGAAACAAGCAAAATTTTATCACCAAATAGTTAATAGATGCCCATCAGAGTAGATTAATCAGCGGTCATCGCTTGAAACTTGGGAGTTTGTCCCAATATATGTAGCCATAGGGTAATGGTAACCAAGCATCTAATCAATAATCTTGAACATTAGTGTATTTAGTGACAAAGAAATCGAGGAAAAAAGCATGCAAGATGAAGTAAATAGTGGTGAGGAAAAAACGGTCGACTCTTCCGAAGCTCCCGCTGAGGATACTGCAACTCAAACTGAGAAAATTAATGCAGAAATTGTTGAAGAGCTTCTCAATGATGATGTGTTGACCGAGGCGGAAAACCTGCAAGAACAAGTTAGTAACGCAAATGACCAGGTACTGCGGATTCAGGCCGAAATGCAGAATATGCGACGTAGAGCCGAGCGTGATGTGGAAAATGCACATAAATTTGCATTGGATAAATTCACAGCTGAGCTATTGCCGGTCGTCGACAACCTAGAGCGCGCTCTAGGCACGATTGAAGATTCTGATAAGGCTCAACAGGCGGTTTCTACAGGTTTAGAGTTGACGTTAAAGTCATTCTTTGATGTTTTTACTCGTTTTAAAATTGAAGCCATCGATCCTGCCGGTCAACCATTTGACGCGGACCTTCACCAAGCAGTGAGTATGGTCCCTAATACTGATGTGGAGCCCAATACTGTGTTGGACGTGTTTCAGAAAGGTTACACCTTGAATGGTCGTTTGGTTAGGCCGGCCATGGTAGTGGTATCCAAAGCAAGTTAATTGAATTATTGGTTTAGGTGCCCTTGAATTTACTAAAAATGCACCCACATAAAGACCAAGCAATAAATTTTTAAAGACAATGCCTTAAACAGGCTTTATGACAAGTAACGGAGAGAGAAGTGATGGGAAAGATTATCGGAATTGATTTGGGAACGACGAATTCATGTGTTGCCGTGCTCGAAGGAGATAAACCCAAGGTAATTGAAAATTCGGAGGGTGCGCGCACTACTCCATCTGTGGTTGCCTATGTTGACGGTGGCGAGATCTTGGTTGGCCAGTCTGCTAAACGACAGGCTGTGACGAATCCGGAAAATACGGTTTATGCAGTTAAGCGTCTAATTGGCCGTCGCTTTGAAGATAAAGTGGTTAAAAAAGATATTAAAATGGTGCCTTATAAAATCGTCAAAGCTGATAACGGCGATGCATGGGTTGAGATTAAGGGCGATAGCAAAGCTGCGCCGCAGATTTCTGCTGAAATCCTAAAGAAGATGAAGAAAACGGCTGAAGACTATCTGGGTGAAAAAGTAACTGAGGCGGTTATTACCGTTCCAGCTTATTTTAATGACTCACAACGTCAAGCAACCAAAGATGCTGGGCGAATAGCTGGATTAGACGTAAAGCGTATTATTAATGAGCCAACAGCTGCGGCGTTGGCTTATGGTATGGATAAAAGTGCAGGTGATAGTGTTGTTGCTGTTTACGATCTGGGTGGTGGCACTTTTGACATCTCGATCATTGAAATAGCTGATGTCGACGGTGAAAAGCAATTTGAAGTATTAGCAACTAATGGTGACACATTTCTAGGTGGTGAAGACTTCGATATGCGCTTGATCGAGCATTTATCAGATGAATTCAAGAAAGACAGTGGCATTGATTTACATGGCGATCCATTGGCAATGCAGCGTCTAAAAGAGTCTGCCGAGAAAGCAAAAATCGAGTTGTCGTCGAGCCAGCAAACGGAAGTTAATTTACCTTATATTACCGCTGATGCTACCGGCCCAAAGCACTTGGTTGTTAAGTTGACTCGCGCCAAGCTTGAATCATTGGTCTTAGATTTGGTTGAACGTTCATTGAAACCGCTCCAGGTCGCTCTAGACGATGCAAAGCTTGGGAAAAATAAGATAGATGAAATTATCTTAGTGGGCGGTCAGACTCGTATGCCTTTGGTGCAAGAAAAAGTAACCGCCTTTTTCGGAAAAGAGCCGCGAAAAGATGTTAATCCCGACGAAGCAGTCGCCGTTGGTGCTGCGTTACAGGGTGCAGTCTTGTCTGGTGATGTGACTGACGTATTGTTACTTGATGTAACTCCCTTAAGCTTGGGTATAGAAACTATGGGTGGTGTGGCGACACCAGTGATCGAGAAAAACACGACGATCCCGACCAAAAAATCACAAATTTTCTCTACCGCTGATGACAACCAGTCTGCCGTAACTATTCACGTTGTTCAGGGTGAGCGCAAGCAAGCAACAGGTAATAAATCATTGGGTCGTTTCGACTTAGCCGATATTCCACCGGCTCCGCGCGGGATGCCGCAGATTGAAGTGACCTTTGATATTGATGCTAACGGTATTCTGCATGTTGGTGCTAAGGATAAAGCCACTGGTAAAGAGCAGTCGATCATTATCAAGGCGTCCTCGGGATTGTCTGATGAAGAAATCGATGCAATGGTAAAGGATGCCGAAGCTAATGCAGCTGAAGATCAGAAGTTTGAAGAGGTGGTTCAAGCACGTAATACCGCCGATGGTTTGGCTCACGCCGCCAAGAAAACTCTTGAGGAAGCTGGAGATAAGGCCTCTGACGAAGAGAAGTCGGCCATCGAAGCCGCCATTAAGCAGGTTGAAGAAGCTGTTCAGGGCGATGATAAAGAGGCCATCGATGAAGCAGCTAAAGTTCTATCTGAAGCATCATCTGGTTTAGCCCAGAAGATGTATGCAGAGCAAGCTGAAGCGGGTGAGCAAGCAGCAGGCGAAGAGCCGGCAGGTGATGATGCAATGGATGCAGAGTTTGAAGAAGTTAAAGATGAGAAAGAAGAGGATACAAAAGAAGATAGTAAGTAACTACTATCGGTAAGTATCTTACCCTGTCTCTAATTAGGCGTGAAAAGAATTTCGAAGAGAGTTTCGAGAGGACTTTCGCGCTTATTTTTTTAAGGTTTTATAGTCAGCCAATAAGATTTGGCCATTCAGTTTGGGAAGACGTTTAAATTATGGCAAAACGCGATTATTACGAAGTGCTAGGAGTTGATAAGAATGCCTCTGATCAGGAAGTAAAGAAGGCATTTCGTCGTATAGCGATGAAGTTTCATCCCGACCGCAATTCTGATGACAAAAACTCCGATCAAAAATTCAAAGAAGCACAAGAAGCCTATGAGGTTTTAGGTGACGAAGAGAAGAAATCCGCTTACGACCGTTTCGGTCACGCCGGTGTTGATCAAAATGGCGGTGGACATGGTGCTGCTGGGTTCAGTGATGTATTTGGAGATGTATTTGGTGATATTTTTGGCGGTGGCGGTGGCGGTGGCGGGCGTGGCCGTGGTGGACCGGCTCGAGGTTCCGATTTGCGCTATGACCTTCAGTTAGATTTAGAAGACGCAGTTAAAGGTAAGACCATTCAGATCGACGTTCCAACAATGACGCACTGCGATCCCTGTGGTGGCTCAGGAGCAAGAAAAGGGACTTCTCCCATTACCTGTGATACCTGCGGCGGTGCTGGCCAGGTACGTATGTCCCAAGGATTCTTTTCGGTTCAGCAGGCATGCCCAAAATGCCGAGGCCGAGGAAAGATGATTTCAGATCCCTGTGGAAGTTGTCATGGCCAGGGTGTAAAGGAAGAGCGAAAGACCCTGTCGGTTAAAATCCCTGCTGGGGTTGATACAGGTGATCGTATTCGGCTTGCTGGAAAGGGTGAGGCGGGACCACAAGGAGGGCCGGAAGGCGACCTCTACGTTGAGATGCATGTTCGTGAGCATTCTATTTTTGTTCGTGATGGTAGTCATTTGCATTGTGAAGTTCCAATTAGCTTTGCTCAGGCCGCGTTAGGGGGTGACCTTGAAGTTCCAACCCTCTCTGGGAAAGTGAAGCTAAAGATTCCAGCGGAAACTCAAAGTAGCAAATTATTCCGTTTGCGAGGTAAGGGTGTTGCGCCCGTTAGGGGTGGGGCTCAGGGCGATTTATTGTGTCGTGTGGTAGTTGAGACGCCAGTTAATTTAAGTGCAGAACAGTGTGAACTATTAAAAACCTTCGACGATAGTCTAGCTGGAAATAGTAAGCATTCACCTCGCAGTACAAGCTGGTTCGACGGTGTAAAAAGTTTTTTCGATAATCTAACCAGATGAAGGTAAAGTGTTGGGCTTGGTGAAAACCTAAAGTCCGTTAATATCTCTTTGGGAGTTTTGTTGTGAGCAATATCGCTATTACTGGGGCCGGTGGCCGGATGGGTAAAGCCTTGATTGAGGCTATTGCAGGCACTGATGGCATGCAACTTACTGTCGCTGTTGAACATTCGGAGAGTTCACTCATTGGCGTTGACGCAGGTGAAGCTTCTGGTCTAGGGCGCAATAACGTGGCAGTGGTGAGCTCCTTAGAAGAGCTTGCTGATTCATTTGATGTTCTAATCGATTTCAGTGTTCCAGTAGCTACAGTTGAGAATGCTGAGTTTTGTCGGCGCCATGGCAAAAAGATGGTGATCGGTACTACTGGTCTATCGACTGATCAAGTCCAGATCATTCAACAGGCTAGTGATTATACAGCTATCTGCATGGCTTCGAATTTTTCCACTGGTGTAAATTTATGTTTCAAGCTAGCTGCATTAGCAGCCTCAGTGCTTGGGGCTGATGCTGATGTTGAAATTAGCGAAGCTCACCATCGGAATAAAATAGATGCTCCGTCCGGTACAGCATTATCCCTTGGTGAATCTGTGGCTGGTGCTTTGGGTCGAAATTTAGATGAAGTTGCTGTTTATGACCGGCAAGATCTGACCAGTGTTCGAGGGAGCGAAGCTATCGGATTTTCGGTTGTTAGGGCTGGCGATATCGTGGGTGATCATACTGTGTTGTTTGCGTCTGAAGGGGAGCGTGTCGAAATTACGCATAAAGCTTCTAGTCGTATGGCCTTCGCTCTTGGTGCAATCCGCGCATCTAAATGGATAGATAAGCAACCAGTGGGCTTATTTGATATGCAGGACGTCTTGGGTCTCAAGTAAAAAACGCGATTTACCGGTTCATCTTAATTTAAGAGTGAATTTTTCATACAGATAAATAGACAATATACCCCCCTTTCCCTATACTGTTCGGCTAACACCGCAGCACTAAAAAGCGGTCTCGTTCTGAGAGGTTAGCGTACAGCAGAATATTTTAATTAAGCGAGATGAGACAAATTGTTTCATCTCGCTTTTTTGCAAAAATAGGTAAAACTCTGCTACCACTTTCGGATTTGTTTATATAGCGTTGGCTAATATAAGCGAAACATCTACTATTTAGGAGGTTGTGTGAATTCCCAGACTTACCGGGAAGCCGTACTTGCGCTAGCAGACGGAACAATTTTCAGAGGAACTGCCATTGGTGCAGATGGGTCCTCTGTTGGTGAAATCGTTTTTAATACAGCCCTTTCGGGATATCAGGAAATTCTTACTGATCCCTCATATGCTCGTCAGATCGTAACGCTTACTTATCCCCATATCGGCAACGTCGGTGTGAATAAGGAAGATGAGGAGTCAGATCAGATCTGGGCAGCGGGCCTTGTTATTCGAGACTTGCCACTATTGGTTTCAAATTTTCGTAGTGAACAGAACCTCGATGACTACTTGAAAGAAAAAGGCATTCTTGGAATCGCCGATATCGACACCCGCAAGTTGACGCGCATACTACGTGAAACTGGCGCCCAGAGCGGTTGCATTATGGCCGGCGAGGTCAGTGATGAGCAGGCACTTGCTTCTGCTAAACAGTTTGCTGGTCTCAAAGGTATGGACCTGGCTAAAGAAGTGACTACCGTCACTAGCTATCAATGGTCTGAGCACAGTTGGGAATTGGGTGTTGGCCACAAAAGCCAAGAGGCTAGCACCACTAAATTTAAGGTTGTGGCTTACGATTACGGCGTTAAGCGCAATATTCTACGTATGCTTGTCGATCGTAGCTGCGAACTGATCGTTGTTCCAGCACAGACGTCCGCGGCAGATGTTCTGGCAATGAATCCCGATGGTATATTCCTGTCTAATGGCCCTGGCGATCCAGAGCCTTGCGACTATGCTATTCAGGCTATTACTGAAATCCTCGAAACCGATATTCCAGTTTTTGGCATATGTTTGGGCCACCAACTTTTAGCGCTGGCCTCGGGCGCCACAACGGTAAAGATGAAGTTTGGCCACCATGGTGCTAACCATCCAGTTGAAGATCTTAAACATAAGGTGGTAATGATCACCAGCCAAAATCACGGTTTTGCCGTTGATGAATCCAGTTTACCAGCTAACCTGGTTGCTACGCATCGCTCGTTATTTGATGGTTCGCTGCAGGGTATTCATCGTACTGACAAACCAGCATTTAGCTTCCAGGGTCACCCTGAAGCTAGCCCTGGCCCCCATGAAGCAGCAGTACTGTTTGACCACTTTATCGAACTAATGGAAGCCAAACGCTAGGCGCTTGCGGAGAAAACATGCCAAAAAGAACTGACATAAAAAGCATCCTAATACTTGGCGCTGGTCCAATTATTATTGGTCAGGCCTGTGAGTTTGACTACTCCGGCGCCCAGGCCTGTAAAGCGCTTCGTGAAGAAGGCTTTAGGGTAATTCTGGTGAACTCTAATCCAGCAACGATTATGACTGATCCGGCGATGGCCGATGCCACCTACATTGAGCCGGTAGAATGGCGCACCGTGGCACGTATTATTAAACAGGAGCGGCCAGATGCATTACTACCCACTATGGGTGGTCAGACGGCACTGAACTGTGCGCTGGATCTTGCCAAGCATGGTGTGCTGGATGAATTCGATGTAGAGATGATTGGCGCCAACGCCGATGCGATCGATAAAGCCGAAGATCGTGAGCGCTTTGACAAAGCTATGAAAGCGATTGACTTGGATACGCCTAATTCGGGTATAGCTCATAGCTTGGAAGAAGCCGTCCAAGTTGCTGACCGATTTGGCTTTCCTTGCATTATTCGACCATCCTTTACCATGGGTGGTTCCGGCGGAGGCATTGCCTATAACCGCGAAGAATTCGAAACAATTTGTCGTCGTGGTCTTGACCTTTCACCAACTAACGAACTGCTCATCGATGAGTCTCTGATTGGTTGGAAAGAGTTTGAAATGGAAGTGGTTCGCGACCGCAAAGACAATTGTATTATTGTCTGCGCTATCGAAAACCTAGACCCTATGGGTATTCATACTGGTGACTCAATTACCGTTGCACCCGCGCAGACACTGACCGACAAAGAATATCAAATCATGCGTAATGCCTCGATTAAGGTATTGCGTGAGATTGGGGTAGAGACGGGCGGGTCCAATGTACAGTTTGCCGTCAATCCTGATGATGGTCGACTGATCGTTATTGAGATGAACCCCAGAGTATCTCGTTCATCAGCGCTGGCCTCAAAAGCTACTGGCTTCCCAATTGCGCGAGTAGCAGCCAAGCTGGCTGTGGGTTATACCCTCGATGAATTACAAAATGAAATCACTGGGGGTGCTACGCCGGCTTCATTTGAGCCTAGCATCGACTATGTAGTGACCAAGATTCCACGTTTTGCCTTTGAGAAATTTGACCAGGCAGACCAGAGTTTAACCACACAGATGAAATCTGTGGGCGAGGTTATGGCTATTGGTCGAACTTTTCAGGAATCCATGCAAAAGGCATTGCGTGGTCTGGAAGTGGGTGTTGCTGGATTCGACCCTGTGCTCGATCTAGACGATGAAAACTCCGCAGCAGTGTTGAGAAATGAACTTGCAGTAGCGGGTCCAGATCGCATCTGGTATCTCGCCGACGGATTCCGTCAGGGCATGAGTGTAGAAGAAATTTTTTCCATCACTAAGGTTGATCGTTGGTTCCTAGTGCAGATTGAAGACATTATTAAAGATGAGATGAGTTTGCAGGGTACAGTACTTGCCGATCTCACCAAACAGGCGCTTTACCGTCTTAAACGCAAAGGTTTTGCCGACCGTCGATTGGCCGATATTTTAGGTTGCAGCGAAACCCAAATGCGTGAAGTCCGTTACGGCTTTGACATGCATCCAGTGTATAAACGGGTTGATACCTGTGCTGCCGAGTTCGCAACAGATACAGCTTATATGTACTCTACTTACGAGGAAGAGTGCGAAGCGCGCCCCAGTGACAAAGATAAAATTATGATCTTAGGTGGCGGTCCCAATAGGATAGGTCAAGGTATTGAGTTTGATTACTGCTGTGTTCACGCGGCTCTGGCTATGCGCGAAGATGGTTATGAAACCATTATGGTCAACTGTAATCCAGAGACCGTATCCACAGATTACGACACCTCAGATCGATTGTTCTTTGAGCCTGTTACTTTAGAAGATGTACTAGAAATTGTACGCGTAGAAAAACCCAAAGGTGTGGTTGTTCAGTTCGGCGGCCAGACGCCACTTAAGCTGGCGCGAGCCCTTGAAGCTGCAGGCGTACCTATAGTAGGTACTACGCCAGATGCTATTGACCGCGCCGAAGATCGTGAACGCTTCCAGCACATGATCGACAAGCTCGGTCTTTTGCAGCCACGTAATGCAACTGCCCGCAGCCCAGACCAGGCTGTTGAGTTAGCTAAAGAAATTGGTTATCCATTGGTTGTACGCCCGTCCTATGTACTGGGTGGCCGCGCCATGGAAATCGTCTACAAAGAAGATGAGTTGCGTCATTATATGAAGACTGCGGTGCAGGTATCTGATGATAGTCCCGTACTGCTCGATTTCTTCCTGCCCAATGCCATTGAGATGGATGTGGATGCCGTCAGTGATGGTAAACAGGTAGTGATTGGCGCGATTATGCAGCATATTGAACAGGCCGGCATTCACTCCGGTGATTCTGCCTGTTCACTGCCGCCTTACAGCATCAGTGAAGATATTCAAAATAATATGCGTGAAGTGTGTCGTAAGATGGCTGTTGAGTTAGGTGTGCGCGGACTGATGAATGTTCAATTAGCATTGCAAGATGGCAAGATCTATGTGATTGAAGTTAACCCTCGCGCCTCGCGCACAGTGCCCTTCGTATCTAAGTGTATTGGTGCTTCATTAGCAAAAGTAGCGGCTCGTTGTATGGTTGGCCAGACCCTTGAATCGCAGAACTTTACCAAAGAAATTATTCCACCATACTTCAGTGTTAAAGAAGCAGTTTTTCCATTCAATAAATTTCCCGGCATCGACCCCATTCTTGGACCAGAGATGAAGTCTACCGGTGAAGTGATGGGCGTTGGCGAAACCTTTGCAGAGGCCTATGGCAAAGCAGAACTGGGCGCTAGCGACGAAATTCCGGCTAAGGGCACGGTCTTA
The DNA here is from genome assembly GCA_028822155.1 of Porticoccaceae bacterium. Lineage (GTDB taxonomy): Bacteria > Pseudomonadota > Gammaproteobacteria > Pseudomonadales > Porticoccaceae > HTCC2207. Next base: position 4,038 of record JAPKEJ010000016.1, on the reverse strand, counting down.
ATAAGTGTTCGTGAGCGCGATAAAGAACAGCTCCCAGCGCTGGCTAAAAAGTTTCATAATCTTGGGTTTAAGTTGATTGCAACCAAGGGCTCGGCAGAGGTTATCGAGAAGTCCGGCTGTACTGTGCAGATTGTCAATAAAGTGAAAGAGGGGCGACCACATATTGTCGATATGATCAAAAGTGATAAGATTGATCTAATCGTCAATACCACTGAAGGGCGTCAGGCAATCTCTGACTCATCGACTATTCGCTCCAGCGCCGAACAACATCGCGTTTATTACACCACCACCATGGCCGGTGGCAGTGCAGTTTGTGAAGCGCTAGGATTTAGCCGAGCGGTTGAAGGTAAAATTAAAGTGCGCAGCTTACAGTCGCTGCACAAGGAAATTAGCTAATGCAAAAAAATGCAATGACAGTAGAGGGTGAAGCCGCTTTACGAAAAGAGTTAAATCATCTTATTAAAGTGGTGCGTCCAGGAATTATTGAGGCTATCGCCACTGCTCGTGAGCATGGTGATCTTAAAGAAAATGCCGAGTATCATGCCGCGCGTGAGCAGCAGAGTTTTGCTGAAGGTCGTATTCAAGATGTCGAAGGCAAACTATCAAACTCACAGATTATTGATATATCCAAGATGCCTCAGGGTGACCGTGTGATTTTTGGTTCGTTAGTCACCATCATCAATGTCGATACCGAGGAAACGGTCAGTTATCGGCTTGTCGGTGACGACGAAGCTGACGTGAAAATGGGAAAAATTTCCTATCAGTCACCAATTGCACGGGCTCTAATCAGTAAGGAAATCGGTGATGTTGTCGTAGTTAAAGCACCCAGTGGTGATGTCGAATATGAAATTGACGATGTGGTTTACAAATAAGCGTAACGTTTAAGTATTAGCTGACAGTAAAAATACCATCAACGCTTTTTGTGCGTGTAAGCGATTTTCGGCTTCATCCCAAACTACCGAAATATTTTCATCTTCCAGTAGCGCTCCAGAAACCTCTTCCTCACGATGCGCAGGCAGGCAATGCATAAAGATTGCCTTATCAGCGGCATGTGCCATCAGTTCATGGTTGACCTGAAAGCCAGCAAATTTTTCCAGTCTAACGTGCAGTTCAGAATCCTGACCCATAGAGGTGAAGACATCAGTGGTGACGAGACTTGCTCCGCTTACAGCTTCTACTGGGTTACGTGTAATTGTTACTCGATCACCAGCCTCAGCGACCAGTTTTGCATTGGGCTCATAGCCCTCTGGGCAGGCAATATTTAATTGAAAGCCGAGTACTATGGCGGCGTTAATCCATGAGTGACACATATTATTACCATCACCAATCCAGGCTACCGTCTTACCCTCAATCGGACCGCGGTGTTCAGTATAAGTTTGAATGTCGGCCAGTAGCTGGCAGGGGTGATACTGATCAGTGAGAGCATTAATTACAGGCACTTTTGAATATTGAGCAAAGCGCTCGATGATGTCGTGACCAAAGGTTCTAATCATCACTATATCAACCATGCGTGATATTACACGGGCAGAATCTTCAATGGGTTCGCCGCGCCCCAGTTGCGAATCAACGGGCGATAGAAACAAAGCGTCGCCGCCTAACTGTGCCATACCCGCTTCAAATGAAACTCTGGTTCGGGTTGATGACTTTTCAAAAACCATAGCCAGCACTTTGCCCTTAAAAATCTGCTCTTCACGACCTTCCCGACGTGCAGCTTTCATCTCAATAGCAAGCTTGATAATGTGATTGAACTCAGCAGCATTAAGATCGCGTAGAGTAAGGAAGTGTCTAATAGTCATAAATTAGTCCTTATTAAAGGCTTTAATCAGCGGGGCCAAAATAGCAACCAACAGATCTGCTTCATCATCTGTCATAATAAATGGCGGTAACAGTCTGATAACTGACTCTGCAGTAACGTTGATTACGAGGCCTTTGGACATGGCCATACCAAACAGTGATTTACAGGGTTTATTTAGTTCAATACCTATCATACAGCCGAGACCGCGGATGTCTTTAACATGCTCTACACCAGCAAGTTCAGAACGAAGACCCGACATAATGCGCTCTCCCACCACAGTTGCCCGATCGAGTAATCCGTCAGCTTGGATCGTATTAATAGTAGCTAGTGCAGCCGCGCAGGCTAGCGGGTTACCGCCAAAAGTGGAACCGTGATTACCTGGCTGTAATAGATCGGCTGCCTTTCCTGATGCGAGACAGGCTCCAATAGGCATACCATTACCTAAACCCTTTGAGGTCGTTACCACATCGGGGGTGATCCCACTATGCTGATAGCAAAAATATTGCCCTGTTCTACCATTACCAGTTTGGACTTCATCCAACATGAGTAACCAGTCTTTTTCATCGCAGAACTCACGTAATTTACTTAGGTAATCATCTGAGACAATTCGTATTCCACCTTCACCCTGAATAGGTTCGACGAAAATCGCACAAATGTTGGGATTGTTGTCAGCTATTATACTGAGACACTCAATATCGTTAAAAGGTGCTCGTACAAATCCGCTCACTAAGGGTTCAAAGCCAGCCTGCACTCGCCGACCACCAGAGGCGCTTAGAGTGGCCAATGTACGGCCATGAAAAGCATTATCCATCACCAACACGGTGGGCAATTTTAGGCCCTTTTTGTTACCGAAAAGACGAGCCATTTTAATGGCCGCTTCATTTGCTTCGGCTCCCGAGTTGCCGAAAAAGACCTTACTCATACCCGATGCGAGACATAGTTTTTCAGCTAACGCCTCTTGATTCGGAATAGCAAAAAAGTTTGAACAATGGGTTAACACGTTAGCTTGTTCAGCAATTGCTTTGGCAACAGATGGATGCGAATGGCCGAGTCCACAAACAGCGATACCAGAAAGAGCATCAAGATATTTTTTACCTTTGTCATCCCACAACCAAGCACCCTCACCTTTAACAAGGGTAGCGGCTCTGGGACCATACGTATTCATTAATACGGGCGATATCATGAAAAACTTTAGCCTTTCCTATTTATGACTGGAATAAAAAAAGGCAGCTACGCTGCCCCTTTACTTGGTAGTAAATGATAGCTTGCTTTGTTTAGACTCGCAACAGCCACGAAATTTAGCTTTATAAGGCTGTTTAGTACTAAAATGCGTTAATCAGGGCTAAGCATTATTTATTTTAAGCATTAGATTTAAAATAAACAGGCTCAATAGTGTTACCGGAGATTGAAAAGGTTTAAAATAGTCTACCCACAGGCAATCACCAATATAGGCAAGACGTAATGGACATAATGGAAACCATCCGTGACCAAGTAGAAAATAACTCAGTACTTCTTTATATGAAAGGTTCTCCCAATCAGCCTCAGTGTGGGTTTTCTTCTCAGACAGTGCAGGCTCTAATGTCCTGTGGTCATCGTTTCGCCTACGTAGATATTCTATCTAATCCAGAGATAAGGGCGAATTTACCGCTCTACGGCAATTGGCCTACCTTTCCTCAGTTGTGGGTGGGTGGAGAGTTGATCGGTGGCTGTGATATCGTCATAGAGATGCAGGAAAAAGGCGAGCTGAAAGAATTGTTAGATGAAGAGCTTAGTAAAGAAGACGCTAATTAATCGTGATTAGCGCTCTTGTAATTGTTCCTTACAGATACAAGTCCACATAAAGACTAAGGCGTAGCAATAGCACTTCCTAAATACTAATGATAATGATAATGATTCTTATTGACTATTTAAATAAGAGTGATTATTATTCTCATCGGGTTATGGGAGAAGCGATTTCCGTAGTATTAAAAATCTCTCCGCCTCCAAATAGAAGGCTACTTGTCTGATCTAGGTCAGCTTGAACCAACTGTACTTTTTTTGAGACTTTATATTAACAAAGGAATAATCATGATCACCAATTCAATTTTATCAAAAATGCTTGTCGCCTTTTTACTGATCGCTCTAGCGGGCTGTGGCGGTGGCGGTAGCAGTACACCTCCAGATTCTGATGGGGACGGCGTAGCAGATGCGAGTGATGCCTTCCCTAATGATCCAAATGAAACAACAGATTCTGACGGAGATGG
>JAPKEJ010000015.1 GCA_028822155.1 Porticoccaceae bacterium | reverse complement strand
ATTGATTTTGATAAAGCCGCCGTTACAGGCGGCTTTATTATTTAGACCTTTAGCGTTTGTTGTTCAGGGGCCTCTCTAGGGGTCACCAAGATAGAATAATTCAGCACGGTTTAATCGAAGAACCAGCTCCCGCATCTATATTCCTACTCGGTCATCTATAGTAGAGTAAGGCTGTCGTAATACTCAATTGTTAGCTGCCCGCCCACAGAATACGAGTCTGACGATCCCTTACCACGAAGAGTGTCATTATGGGTTTAAAGCAGTGTCATAACTTTCATGATTTTCGATCGCTTGCGCGCAAGCGTTTGCCAGGGCCTATTTTTGATTATATTGATGGCGCGGCTGACGATGAAATAACCCACGGTAGAAATAGCGCAAGTTTTGATGACTGTGACTTGGTACCTAACGTATTACGCGGTGTTGAAACTGTCGATATGTCAGTCACGGTGATGGGTCAAAAACTTGAGATGCCCATCTATTGCTCACCGACTGCCTTGCAACGGTTATTCCACCACGAGGGGGAGCATGCAGTAGCGGCTGCAGCCAATAAATTTGGCACCATGTTTGGCGTCTCTTCTATGGGCACGGTGAGCTTAAAAGAATTGAGAGCGAAGCATTCTACGCCGCAATTTTATCAGTTTTATTTCCACAAAGACCGGGGTCTGAACAAGGCTATGCTGGAGACTGCCAAAGCCTCAGGTGTTGATGTGATGATGCTGACAGTTGACACCATTACTGCGGGTAATCGAGAGAGAGATCTGCGCACAGGGTTCTCGATGCCGCTGAAACTTACCTTAGCGGGGGCATACCAATTCGTCATAAAGCCTCGGTGGGCGATTAACTATCTTACTCATGCTAAGTTTTCATTACCGCAAATTGAAGACTTTGTTGATATGACTGGTGGCGCAATATCAGTTGGCCAATATCTTAATGAAATGCTCGACCCTTCTATGAATTGGGATGACGTTGCTGAAATGGTAAAGCTATGGGACGGCCAATTTTGCCTGAAAGGTATAATGAGTGTTGAGGATGCAAAGCGCGCAGTGGACATAGGCTGCACCGGTATTGTGATTTCAAATCATGGCGGCCGACAGCTAGATGGCAGCCGATCACCGTTTGATCAGCTTGCTGAAATTGTTAATGCGGTTGGGGATCAAATTGATATCGTTATGGATAGTGGCATTCAAAGGGGCAGTCATGTCCTTAAAGCGCTGTCTTTAGGGGCTAAGGCGGTTGGAGGTGGGCGCTTCTATTTGTATGCCCTTGCTGCAGCGGGACAACCGGGAGTCGAGCGAGCACTAGATTTGATGCGCATTGAAATTGAGCGCGACATGCGTCTCATGGGTGTTAAATCAATCCCTGAACTGTCGTCCAATAATCTACGTTTTAGGTGATGGCCGCACCGACGAACAAGAGCATCAGGGTAACCCTCACTCTCCGTTGAAAATGACTACATGGCGAAGGTCAAAACGCACTGGCAACGTTTCGCCAATAGGGATGTCAATATGGCTTTGGGTTAGGCATGGGACACACTGGCCATCTGTTAACGCCAATTCATATAGATAATTGGGCCCTAGAAAGGCTTTCGAAATAATAGGTAATTTGGTGTCAGAGGTTTTATCGTAGGTGACATCATCTGGGCGGACCAGCAATTTAACCGTATTGCCAAGGTCTTTTGGCAATGTCTGGATCGATAGGCTGCCCAAATTATTACCTAGTAGCCCTGCGGCATCAATACCAACATTGATAACTGATCCTTTGCCAATAAAGTCAGCAGCAAACAAGCTCGAAGGCTTGTGGTAAAGCTGGTAGGGCGCATCGACCTGAACGATTTTCCCTCCATTTAATAAGGCGATTTTATCTGCCATGGCAAAGGCCTCGTCCTGATCATGGGTAACCATTAGTGCCGTTACTTTATTTTCTTTAAGCAGGGTTCGCACTTCAGTGGCAAGTTGAGTCCGCAATTCAGCGTCGAGGTTTGAAAAGGGTTCATCTAATAAAAGAATTTGTGGGTTGGGGGCTAGAGCTCTTGCTAGCGCAACACGCTGTTGTTGGCCACCTGATAGTTCGTGCGGAAATTTCTCGGCAGAATCACCCAAACTAACCAGTGCTAGCATTTTGTTAATGCGGTCATCTCTTTGTTTAGCGGGCATTTTACTTAACCCAAAGCCAATATTTTTACTGACATTAAGGTGTGGGAAAAGGGCAAAGTCTTGGAATACCATTCCCACAGCTCTGTCTTCTGGGGCCTGAGTATATTTGGCTGTACTAATAGACTTCCCATGAAGACTTACGCTGCCCTCAATTACCGGCTCAAAGCCTGCAATAGCTCTGAGGAGTGTGGTCTTCCCGCATCCAGAGGGCCCCAACAAACAACCTATTTCACCCTCAGCAAGGGAGAATGACGCCTTTAATATTGCGGCGACATTGTCGTAGGTAACGGTAACTTTATCGATGACAAGTTGATCATTCATGACGGGCTCGTTCATTAAGAATACTTTTGGTAATTAATAGCACAGGTAAAAGACCTATGACCACAATAGCTAACGCGGGCAGGGCTGCGTCAACAAGTCGTTCATCAGATGCTAACTCATAGGTGCGAACCGCTAGCGTGTTAAAATTGAACGGTCTAAGGATAAGCGTAGTTGGCAGTTCCTTCAAGACGTCGACAAATACCAGTAGCGTCGCAGTCAGCAAACTACTACGCAAAATAGGTAGGTGTACCCGTTTCAGTACCTGCGCAGGTCTGGCCCCAAGGGAGCGAGCTGATTCATCTATGCTTGGTTTTATGGCGCTCAAGCCAGATTCTACCGTGTTTAAAGAGACCGAGAGAAAGCGCACGACATAGGCGAACACTAGAATACCAATGGTCCCGCTTAGCAGCAGACCTGTTGGAATATCAAACCAAGCCCTACTAAAAAAATCTATTTTATTATCCAGCCATGCTACTGGAATTAACACGCCTACTGCGATTACTGTGCCAGGTACTGCGTAACCAAGGCTGGCAACTCCCACCGCACCAAGCTCTAAACGCGAGTTAAATACTCGTTTGGTGTACGCCAAAAAGGTCGCTACTATCACGCAACAAATCGCGGCAATCGCGGCAAGAGAGAAACTGTTGAAGAGTAAGCTTAAAAATGCGCCATTAAGATTTTCTTGCCACCGACTGGACGCCCATATTAGGAGTTGAGTGGCTGGAATAACAAAACCTACTCCGACGATCAAGCAACCGATTAGCAGTGCAATATAGGCATGCCAGCCTTTAAGTTGCATGCGTACCAATTTTTTGTTCGCGGAATTATGGTGAAAACGCAAACGCTGTCTGGACCAACGCTCTGCCATAATAAGGGCAAAAACAAACAATAATAGGAAGGCACATAATTGGGCTGCAGTGGTTAATTCACCCAGGCCATACCAAGTACGAAAGATGCCCGTTGTAAAGGCGCTCACGCCAAAATAGGCGACGGTACCGTAATCTGCCAGGGTCTCCATTAACGCCAGGCTAACGCCCGCGACTATCGCCGGTCTAGATATTGGCAGCGCCACCAAAAAAAGTGTCTCCCAGGGTTTTTTACCTAGATTACGGCTGGCTTCTAGTACCGCTGTAGACTGCTCTAAAAAGGCGATTCGAACCAGCATGTACACATAGGGGTAAAGCACCAAGGAGAGCATACAAATAGCGCCACCGAGGGAACGAATTTGGGGGAAGTAGTAGTCACCGTAGCTCCAACCAAATATTCCTCTAAGGATACTTTGAATGGGCCCGGCAAAATCTAATATGCCGGTGTAGGTGTAGGCGATAATATAGGCAGGCATTGCCATGGGTAATAGAAAGGCCCAAGACAATATTTTACGTCCCGGAAAGTCACACATTGCAGTCAGCCATGCGGCACTGACACCTAAAAGTAGGGTACCAAAGCCTACTCCAGCCATGAGCAGCAAAGAGTTGCTTATATAGTCGCTTAGTACGGTATCAAAGAGGTGTTGCCATGCACTTGAGAAGGGTTGGCTAAGACTAGCAACAATGACCAAAACTGGTATTGCAATAATCATAGTGACAATTAACAAGCCTAGCCGCCAACTTCTCCCTGAATATGGGCTGGCAGCCTTGGAACCTGAGATTGCAGAATTTATTTCCAACCAGCACGATCCATAGCCATAATAGCCTCAGCGTTGTAGCGACCTAGCTCACTAACATTTAGCTGGTCAGCAATAAAAGGGCCCCAGGCCTTTAATGTTTCACTAATATCTACCGCAGCCCGCACTGGAAACTCGTTATTTTTCTCTCCGTACCACTGTTGACTCTCATCGGTAGCTAAAAAAGCCAGTAGCCGTTTGGCTGATACTAGGTGTTTTGCCGATTGAGTAATACCTGCCCCCGATATATTGATGTGGGTGCCGCGGCCTTTTTGGTTGGGCCAAAATAAACTCACTTTTGAGGCGGCCTCTTGCTGCCGATTATCCTCGGAGGTAATCATTCCGCCAAGGTAGTAGCTGTTAACAATCGCTACATCGCACTGCCCTGCAGCAACAGCTTTAATTTGATCTCGGTCCCCACCAGCAGGAGGGCGGGAAAAATTAGTCACAAAATCTTTCAGCCAGACTTCAGTTTTCTCAAGACCCTGCGACGCGATCATGCTGGCTACTAAAGATTGGTTGTAGATATTGTTTGATGAGCGAATACAGACTCTGCCTTTCCATGAGGGATCTGAAAGGGCCTCATATGTACTTAGTTCCGCTGGTTCAACGCGTTCCTGCGCATAGACGATGACGCGCGCTCGAACACTTAAACCATACCATTGGCCCTCAGAGCTTCTAAGATGAGCTGGTATAGCGGCGTTAAGTTCCTGAGAAGAAAACGCCTGTAGCACGCCCGCTTGTTGAGCCCGATAAAGACGACCGGCATCTGAGGTTAGCAAGACATCTGCAGGTGAGTTTAATCCTTCGCTTTTTAATCGGGTCAGCAGCGCATCCCCCTTGCCTGTCACCAAGTTTACTTTGGTGCCTGTAAGAGCCGTAAAACGATCTAGTAAAGGTTTGATCAATGACTCCTGACGTGCGGAATAAATATTCAGCTCATCGCCGTAGGATAATGTTGGCGCAGTCATAAAAGCTGCAATCATAAATACTACGCCAAAGCTGGCATTCAGGGGCAAAAAAGGTTTGTGCATTACAACGTCCTGTCTAAAACTATATGAGAACGGTTATTATTATCATTTACGCAAAAAAAGCAAGTAACCCTTACTGATTAGTGAGGGTTCCTCTGGTACCCTTAGATCATTCAGTGGGGAGTAGGTTGTATGAGTAGGTTTTGGACGGTATTGGTTTTGCGTTTTGTCCCAAGTTTTTTTGTCATCGCGGTATGTATTGGCATTTTTAGTTATCCGGGGGGTAATATTCATAACCCTGACCAAATTGGTTATTCTTTTAGCCACAATTTTTTGAGTGATTTAGGGGGCTACCAATCTCATTCTGGCGAGGTGAACTTTATTTCGTCGTTCTTTTTTAATGCAGGCATGTTTTTCTTTGCCGCGGTTGGCATCGGATTTTTGTATGTGCCGGCTTTGTTTAAAGAAGATAGAGTCAATTATCGTTTGGCCTTGCTGGGCTCTGCATTGTTTTTGTTTGGTACGGCTTTTTTTTCCGGAGTCGGCCTAACACCCTATGATCTGTATCTTGACCTACATGTGTTTTTCGCAGTGAACGCGTTTAGATTTCTGGTTCCCGCATCTATGCTCTACCTCATCGTGTTATTACGTAGTTCGGTAGATAATCGCTTTGCTTTAGTGACTGGGGTTTATTTAGTTTGTGTCGTTGCTTATGTGATTTATCAGATGATGGGTGGAAACCCCTTTGACAGTGCTGAAGAGATGGTTAGACAGGCAATAATTCAGAAGTTGATAGTGATGGCCAGTGTCATCAGTGTGTTCTCTTTGAGTTTTGCCTTTGAGCATCAGGCACGCGCGCAAGTTACTCCGTCGATACGGTAAACCCAAAGTGACAGGAACTGAGGTGTCTCTTTTATTTACGCTTGAGTACTCGCATTAGTTCCTGAATCTTGGTATCAATATTCTCTTGAGATTGAAGCGAAACCGTGACACATTCTTGAATGTGCTTCTCGAGAATTTTGTTCTCCACCGTGGTTATGGCTGACTTCGCGGCCCTTAATTGGTCAAGTATGTCGATACAATATTGACCTTCATCGACCATCCTGGCGACGCCTTTAATTTGGCCGCTAATGCGGTTCAAATTAGGAATAAGTGGCTTGTGACAAGATGACTTCATAATAGGTCCTTGGACTATATTATCAGTGGGACAACGTAGGTGAAAAAGCTGGCAAATACAAAAATACCCGTTGATATAAAGTAGAGCCTTTGTGATCGTCGGCGAGTTTGCATGCAAGTCTTGCCAAGTTCAGGGTCTAAGGGGCAAGGTAGTCTAGCGGTGCGATAGTTGATAATTCCCGCGACGACAATCATCACTAAGGCAAAAAGACTAATTGATATTTTGTACTGCGACAGGGTGACCAAAAAGGGGGCGGCGCTTACTAAACTGGCAAAAGTTGCTCCGGCACCTAAGGTTACAAATACTGCAGGTAACGCACAGCAAATCAACGTGGATGTAGAGGCAAATAACGAGAAATAATTACTAGTCTTGTCCTCCACTCTAAATCCCCATAATCTGAATATCAGTCGCGTTAAGACCGTTATTGAGAATTTTTTTCTTGATCTCGGCTAGATCAATCTTAACGCCCGCGGGATAGGCCAAAAGTACTTTGCCAGAGGCTAGATCAACATCGATTTTGCTCACTGATTTGTCTTTGCCAAAAGTCTTCTCTATTCCGCGCGCACAAAAGTCACAGACCATTCCTTGGACACTAACTAAAGCAATCTGACTATTATCTAGGCCAGTGACAAATATATCGAAGCGCTGCGGGTCTACTACGATCTCTTTGCCATCAATCATCGTTTCATGCAGATGCCCTTCATGTGAGTGCATATCGTCCATCTCGTGATGGCCAGCCTGAGCGACTGTTGTCGCCAGAAGAAAGCTTGTTGCGATTAGTATTTTTTTCATAATTTTCTCTCTTAGTTTAATGGGGTTTAAAAGCGATACATTAGATGGACGGTCCAATCGGTGGACTTATGATAGGCCACTTCAATCAGTGCGCCGCTTTTAAATAATCTTAATACTGGGTAAGTTGTTCGCTTGTTATCGAGATCATCTTTTTTTGTCTCAATCATGAGCCAAGTATGAAGATCGCCGTAATCGCCAAGATAAGGCGCGACACCAATCTTTACTGAGTGCTCAAATAGATCATAGCCGACACCGGAGATCTGTTTGGCGGAGAAGCCCGAAAATAGTCGTCTTGTCTCCCAGTCACCAGTCAGGGCGTAAAAATGATTATCACTATTGGTTAAGCCCAATCCTGTTTTGATATATAGATTGCGTTGAGATGTTGCTGTGTTCTTTCGATTCACCAGGTAGGTAAACCGGGCTGAGGGAAAATACTCGTTGCTTACTTTGTCTTGCTGGTAATCGAGGCCTATGGAGTAGTTTATGTTAGGCGTGTAGTGCCAATAGATATTATCTGACTGCTCGCCTGTATTGAACATAAGAGTATGACCACCTACATATGAGATGGGTCGCGCTTGAGTTTGTAATGCGGCTAGCATTATTATGGCAAAAATTAAGCTCTTCATACCCCTGCAGGGTATACGAAAATATTAAATCTGCAAGTGATTAATGTAATTTTATGATTCAAAGCGGGAATAGCTGTTTCTAACCACAAAGAAAAAGGGATGCCAGACGGCATCCCTTTTAGTGGACTTTAAGTCAGACCCGAAGGTCTGGCTTAAGCTTCTATCGATTCATTAAGAATCAATTAGAAGTTGTATCCTGCACTCATATACCAGAAAGCACCTTCAATACCCATTGGCGAAGTCTCGTAGTAGATTGCACCAAGTACGTTACCTGGTACGCCTTCACCTACTGCGCCAGATGAGCCTTCGATACGCTCTGCTTTTTGATCAAAGATGTTTTGAGCACCAAGAGAAACGTTGAAGTTTTCAGTGAGGTTGTAAGTCACTTCTACGTCAACTGTAACAGCTGCGTCAGCGTCAGTACCAAACCAGTCAGCGTGTACTGCATAGTACTCACCGAAGTAGTTAGTACGAACAAATGCACTGATGTCTTCCCATTGCTGATTCATAGTGAAAGTTGCACGATGATTTGGCAGTCCTTCTTCTAGACGCTTCACCTTGCTATCACTCGTCACATTACCCTGATCAGAAACTTCAGTGTCAGTGTAGTTATACGCTGCGCTAAAGTCAGTTGATCCGCCGAAAAGGTTAGTGCCGTAAGTTGCTACGATATCTAATCCTGAAGTTTCAGTGTTAAAGTCATTAGTAAAGTAGTTTACTTCACCAATCAACTCTGGGTTAGGAACACCGGCAGCGCCCATAGCAGCTCGCTGAGCAGCAGTAGGTGCAGCATTACTTGTTAGAGCAATACGGTCTTCTACTTCAATGTTGAACCAGTCAGCCGTTAACTCAACTTCACCAAGTGTAGCAACGATACCCATTGCAAAACTTGTAGACTCTTCTGGTTGCAGATCGCCTGCGCCCAACTTAAAGCCAGGTAGCGTTTGAGCTTGAGTCAACTGACCGTCTACAAGAGTAGTCTGAGTGTTAACTACGTTAGCCTGGCCCTGAGTTGGAGCTCGGAAACCAGTACTGTGAGATCCACGCAGTGCAACGTTATCAGTCAACTGAAGGTTGAACGCTAGCTTGTAGTTAGTAGTGTCGCCGAAGCTTGTGTAGTCTTCGTAACGAACCGCACCCTGAACTAATAAGTTGTCAGATACTTGGTTTGAAACGTCAACATACATTGCGTAGTTACGACGAGAGAACGCACCAGCTGAGTCAGGTGAGAAACCTGCAAAACCGTGAGAACCTACGTTGAAACCTTGAGTCGCATACTTACCAGCTTTCCAAGATGACTCTTCACCTGAGATTACAGAGAAAGTAGTTTCGCGCCATTCAGCACCGTAACCAACGCTCATAGAACCGTATTCCTTCGACATATCTAAATTGAAGGTTTTTGCTAACTGGATGTAGCTACCAGTTTCAAAGTTACGTGGAGAGTCAGGACCCATAGATGGGTTAAAGGTGTTGTTTAAACCAAATGAAGCTTCGTTACGACCAACCGAACCACTAACGTCATACGCAGTGCCGGCCATTGGTCCTGCAGCAATCTCTCCGCTTCTTCCCATAGTGAAAGATGAGTCAGTGATGTTGCCTGTAAAGCGAGGCGTATAGCCACCAGGAGCCGCTTGGTTGAGAATGTAGCAATTTGGATCTGCGATAACAGCATCTCGTCCGGCATAATCAGATGGAGCAAGAGCAGTTGGGCAGTTACCAGACATATCGCCTGTAACGTCAGCAATCAGACGAGTACCATCACCTTTGGTGAATACGCCGCCACGACCATCAGGATTACGGAAGTAAAAACCGCCATCGATATCGCGCTCAGAGTAGTTACCGAAAGCGTAGGCTTTTGCGCCATTACCAAGGTCTAAACCAGAGTTAAAGAAGAAAGTTACATCATCATCAATCTCAGGAGCACCCCAGATTTGAGCTGGAAGAGTAACAGAGGTGTTACCTGCGTCGATAAGAGCCTGAGCATCTGGACGCTGAAGGCTGCGCGAAGTCGCATCATTATCTTTCATCTGGAAGCTAAGGTTCATAAAGCCAGCATCAGTTAGTGACATGCCAATTTTACCGGCTATAACTGTTGTTGCGCCATCACCTTTGCTGTACTCACCCTGCTTAATAGTCAAACTTCCGCCTTCAGATGAATCATCTAAGACAAAGTTGATTACGCCAGCAACTGCGTCAGAACCATACTGTGCCGCAGCACCATCACGCAAAATTTCAACTCTCTTAAGCGCGATACTTGGAATCACAGAAATATCTGGACCCTGTGAACCGTCATTAACACCACCGCCTTGGAAGGCGATAACTGATGCACGGTGACGACGCTTGCCGTTAACCATAACCAGGGTGCTGTCAGATGACAGACCACGCAGGTTAGCGGGACGAATCATACTTGCCGCATCACTGATAGGCTGTAAGTGAACATTTAATGAAGGTACTGCACTTTGAAGTTGCATAAGAAGGTCATTGCTGCCTGCTTTGCCAAGTTCTTCAGCGTTGATCACGTCAACAGGTACCGGTGAATCTCCTACAGAGCGAGGTGCTCCGCGAGAACCTACTACAACGACCTCTTCTAGCGTCGCTTGGGCGGCAGTTGCCACTGTTGGTAACGCAATGCCACCAGCAATGATTGCTGCTGCAATCGAGTTAATTTTCCAAATATTGTTTATTTTCATAATTCTCCCCTAGAGAAATTATTTAGTTGAATTTGCGCCTAAAACCACATTACAGCGCAAGGCGGCAGATTAACATAAATGGTAGCTAAAGCTAAATTTTTGGGCCAATACAAGATAAAATAGAGTAAAAAAGCGATAAATATAAGAAATATGGAGATTGAGCGATAATTTACTTCTGTTTTAGAGGCCACATCAAGGATCTCTTGTGCGAGCCTATATAGTGCAACGCTAGACAATATGGCTTGGATTTCATGGTAGATAGTTAACGCCTTGGACAGAGTCTAGTAAATGCAGGTAGCAGGGGCGATGTTGTAGTCTCTTAGTTGGTGCTTTCAATTGGGCTTTACTTCTAAAACTTGCAGTAGATTATGGTAAGGGATTTTTCCTGAGGACACAGGCATGATAGTGTTCAGTGATGGTTAGATTTTGATTTTAGGCGATACACCGCAAATGGATACTAGATTGAGCACAGATATTATTTATATGGCTAGGGCACTCGAATTAGCTCAGCAGGCTGCCGAGGCTGGAGAAGTGCCAGTGGGTGCGGTGATTGTAAAAAACGGAGAGATTATTGGAGAGGGTTATAACCAGCCTATTTCTTGCGCTGATCCTACAGCCCACGCCGAAATAATGGCTCTGCGCGATGCTGCTTCTTTTATGAACAACTATCGTCTGACAGGTTGCGACCTCTATGTCACCATAGAGCCTTGTACCATGTGTGTGGGTGCTATGGTCCATGCTCGAATTAAGCGGATTATTTTTGGAGCAGTTGAGGCTAGGGCCGGCGCGCTGCAAAGTCAATTGCAGTTAATGGATGGCGATCATTACAATCATTCTATCGATTGGCAAGGGGGTGTTCTAGCTGATCAATGCGGTGCGATTATGCGAAATTTTTTTCATGAAAAAAGAAAGTAATTCACCGGCCGTAATATTAGAGACTAGGTAGGCTATTAGATTCCCATTCGGGCTGACTTTCACTATCAGTTGTTTTTTCTGATGGAAGATCTTTTAAGTGCAGAGAATAAAGCTCTAAGTAATTTCTATAGTATTGGATATTATCGACATAGAGCACTGGCTCGGCGCCTCGTGCATAACCATGTTTTAAGGTTGAGTAGAATTGCTTTTTACTGAGCAGTGGTAAATATTGCCTTACATCTTTCCATAAATCGGGATTTTTGCCGCCACGCTGCGTCAAGATGCGTGCATCCTCTAGATGCCCAAAACCCACATTATAAGCGCCCAAAGCGAGTAATGTACGATCTGGCTCAGTGATTCTATCTGGCAGTCTAGCGCGCAATTTTGCTAAATAAGCAGCCCCGCCTTTTATACTTTGATTGCCGTCAAGTCGATTAGAAACTCCCATCTCCTTGGCGGTATCCAAGGTCAACATCATCAACCCTCGAACACCAGTGGGTGATTTTGCTTTTGGGTCCCAGTGGGATTCTTGATAGGCCACTGCGGCGAGTAAATGCCAGTTAAGATCATTCTTGGCAGCAGTTTGTCGGAATAGGAGCTCATAGGTCGGTAGTCGCTTTGCGACTAATTGCCCAAGGCGTTTTGAGTCGGCGACAGAAAAGTTGTTACTTTGCGCTAAAAGCTGTTCTTTTAAGCGCTCCATTTGACCGGAGGATGTGTAGTTGGTTAGAAATTCATTAGCAGCATTAAGCAGTGACCCGTCCTCATGAGAGGGGAAGGCCCAGGACACCATTTGAGGTGTTGAAATATCCATAGCAAGGCCAGCATTGGGATAAATATGCCGGTTAACTAGGTATGCGATCGAGTCCACCACGGTGTAGTCGATCTCGCCTGCGTGGACCATTCGGATCAAGTCGCCCATTTCAATCTGGTCCTGCTCACGCCAGCTGAATTCAGGGATGTCGACGCTTAATCTTTTAAGCTGTTCGCTATGAGATGAGCTGGTAATGACGACGAGTTCACCGTCAATATCTGACAATGATTTTGGTTTTGGTGTTCCTCGCCGATATAACAGTTGTTGAGTGACCTCTAGATAGGGGTCAGAGAATCTAAGTGATTGGCTACGCTTTTCTGTTCGCACTAAATTTGCAGCTGCAAAGTCGCCTTGAGGACCGCCCACCGCCGCCAATAAATTTCGCAGGCTTAGTTTTGATTGAACTCGCAACTCAACACCAAGACTCTCGGCAAAGGCTTTAGCGACTAAATAGTCGAAGCCATTTCTGCCTCTTCCGTCCTCAAAATAAGTAGTGGAACCAGGCACAGTGAGCATGACGAGCTCGCCTTTTTCTTGCACTCTTTCTAAATCTGTTATTTGTTGGCTGCTGGAGAAATAAAATATGATGGCTAATGCAAGCACCACCAAAACTGCGCGGTTACGTATTCTTCTAACTTTTTTTGATCGTTGCCGCATCAATTTTCTGTCCATGCCCCAAGGGTTTAGATGATGTTGTTATAGGAATAACAAATGATGGAACATTATTGTACATTATTTGACAAATTCAATCTGCCAAAAGCTGCGTTTTTCCGTTAGAATGCGATCTCTCCAACCTTGATTATGTCGAGATCCAAATTAATGATGATTCTTTCTGGCGCATCTTCTCTCTCTGCGTTTCGGCGTCAAAAATTACTGTCTAAACTGCAGGCTGTAGTACCTTTAGTCACGTCGGTAAGCGCCGAATATATTCATATTGCCGATCTGAGTGAAACGTTGACCGCGGATGAGTCTAGTACTTTGGAGGCCCTGCTTCAGTATGGTCCCAAAGAGCAGGATGTTGACAAAGGTGGGGTGCTGTTATTGGTTGTTCCCCGTCCAGGCACTATATCGCCATGGTCTAGTAAAGCGACTGACATCGTTCATAACTGCGGCTTAAAACATGTGCTGAGGGTAGAGCGTGGAATTGCTTATTATCTTCAAGCTGACGCGCCTTTCTCCGATAAACAGTTAGTGGTTTTGGGAGAATTACTCAGTGATCGCATGGTGGAAGCTGTCCTGACTGATTTTTCTCAATCTGAATCTTTATTTTCTCACGAGCAGCCGGCTCCAGTTAAGGTGGTTGACGTTTTAGGTGGTGGTGCCGAAACCCTTCGATTGGCCAATGTGAGTTTAGGCCTGGCTCTAGCCGATGATGAAGTAGATTACTTGGTGGCAAGTTTTCGCGACTTGGACCGCAATCCTTCTGATGCAGAATTAATGATGTTTGCCCAGGCGAATTCAGAGCATTGCCGGCATAAGATTTTCAATGCGAGTTGGACGATCGATGACGTTGATCAGGAGAACACGTTGTTCGACATGATTCGCAACACTAATGCCGTTAGTGGAGACAATGTTTTATCTGCGTATTCTGACAATGCGGCTGTGATTGCTAACGGTCAAGGTGGACGTTTTTATCCTGATCCAGTGACCAAGCAGTATGGTTACAGTCAAGAGCCTGTTCACATGTTGCTCAAAGTCGAAACACACAATCATCCTACAGCAATATCTCCTTATTCTGGTGCTGGAACAGGGTCTGGTGGTGAGATTCGTGATGAAGGCGCTGTGGGACGGGGTTCAAAGCCAAAGGTCGGGCTGGTTGGCTTTAGTGTGTCCAATTTGCAAATTCCAAATTACATTCAGCCTTGGGAGACGGACTACGGCAAGCCCGATAGAATCGTTTCCGCTTTAGACATTATGACAGAAGGCCCTATCGGGGGAGCCGCTTTTAATAATGAGTTCGGACGTCCGAACATATGTGGCTATTTTAGAACCTTTGAGGTGGACTTTGCGGGCGAGCGCCGTGGTTATCATAAGCCAATCATGATCGCAGGCGGTTATGGCAACATTCGAGAAGATCATGTTGATAAACCAGAGTTTGAACCTGGCGCGCAATTAGTCGTATTAGGTGGCCCCGCAATGTTAATTGGGTTGGGTGGTGGTGCGGCATCGTCCATGACCACGGGCAGTAGCTCAGCAGATTTAGACTTTGCCTCAGTACAGAGGCAAAACCCAGAAATTGAACGACGTTGCCAAGAAGTAATCGACTCATGTTGGCAGTTGGGGGATAGTAACCCTATCGCCTTTATCCACGATGTGGGTGCTGGTGGTTTATCCAATGCGCTGCCAGAATTAGTTAAAGATGGCGGCACTGGCGGGCGCTTTAACTTGAGAGCCGTGCCTAATGATGAGCCTGGTATGTCGCCGGTTGAAATATGGTGTAACGAAGCTCAGGAGCGTTATGTTTTGGCAGTAACGCCTGATGACTTAGCGAGATTCGTTGCCATTTGTGAGCGAGAGAGATGTCCGTTCGCGGTAGTTGGCGAGGCAACAGAAGATAAAAGCATCACGGTAGTTGACCAACATTTTGGTGATAAACCTGTGGACCTGCCGATGTCTGTCCTATTTGGAAAGACCCCAAAAATGCATCGTAGCGCTGTGAAACTGGATCAAGCTGGTGATGATTTTACCGCCGAAGGAATTGATGTTGGTGAGGCGATATTTCGTGTCTTACGCCATCCAGCAGTTGCCAGTAAAAGCTTTTTAATCACCATTGGTGATAGAACAGTGACTGGCATGGTGGCAAGAGACCAGATGGTTGGTCCTTGGCAAGTACCTGTTGCCGACTGTGCTGTGACCACTCTAACCTATGATAGTAATGCCGGAGAAGCTATGGCTATGGGCGAGCGAACGCCCCTAGCATTAGTTAGCGGTCCCGCTTCGGGGCGTATGGCCATTGGTGAGGCGTTGACCAACATATGCGCTGCCCGTATTGGTGATATAAAAGATATAAAACTGTCAGCAAACTGGATGTGTGCTGCAGGGTCCCCAGGAGAGGATGAAAAATTATTCCGGACTGTTGAGTCGGTTGGCATGGACCTCTGCCCCAAATTAGGTCTTACCATCCCCGTGGGTAAAGATTCAATGTCTATGCGCACCGCGTGGCAAGTGGGTGATGAAGATAAATCTGTTACCTCGCCACTGTCATTGATTATCACCGGTTTTTCTCCCGTATTAGATGTACGAAAAACGCTAACACCCCAATTAAAGACTGACTGTGGTGATACTCAGTTGTTATTGGTAGATTTGGGTAAAATGGCTAATCGTTTAGGAGGCTCGATACTGGCACAGGTGTACTCTGAGTTTGGTAGCTCGGTGCCTGATGTCGATGATCCTGATGCGCTGTTAGGTTTCTTTAATGTTATGCAGGATTCGATAGAGCAGGGCGATATACTTGCCTACCACGACCGATCTGATGGTGGTTTGGTGACAACTTTGGCCGAAATGAGTTTTGCTGGTCATGTCGGCATCACAGCTGTTATTAATGATGACATGCTGGATTTAGACGCTAACCTTAATGGGGCTTTGTTTAGTGAAGAACTGGGCGCGGTCATTCAAGTAAAGTCTGAATTGAGTGATAGGTTCATTGAGAAGTTCGCTGGCGCTGGGGTTCCTGTGCATAAGGTCGGTCGGCTAAACAGCAAGGACACTATTGAATTTAACTACAAAGATAAAACCTTCTTCAGTGATAAGCGCACGGTATTACAGGCTGCCTGGAGTGAGACTTCACACCGGGTTGCAGTCTTGCGGGACAACGCGGAATGTGCCGAGCAAGAGTTTGCTAGAGTCTCCGCGCCTGACCCAGGCCTTTCTGCTAACCTCAGTTTTGATCCAAGCGATGATATCTCTGCGCCTTATATCCTTAAAGGCGTAAAGCCCTCTATTGCTATCGTGCGAGAGCAGGGAGTTAATAGTCAAATGGAAATGGCAGCGGCATTCGATCGCGCAGGTTTTGCTGCTGTAGATGTCCATATGAGTGATTTATTAGCTGGCCGGGCGTCGCTTGATGAATTTAGCGGCATGGTTGCTTGTGGAGGTTTCTCCTATGGTGATGTGCTTGGTGCGGGTGAAGGTTGGGCCAAGACTGTATTATTTAATAGTCAGCTACGGGATCAATTTCAGGGGTTTTTCCAACGTTCTAATACCTTTAGCTTGGGTGTCTGCAATGGTTGTCAAATGTTGAGTAATTTGAAATCTTTGGTTCCCGGCGCAGAACTTTGGCCTCGATTTGTACGTAACCAGTCAGAACAATTTGAAGCACGTTTGTCCCTAGTGCGGGTGGAGAAATCACCGTCGATATTGCTTCGCGATATGGCCGGGTCAGTATTGCCGATTGCTGTGTCTCATGGCGAAGGGCGAGCTGAATTCTCATCAAGCAATGCCCTTACAAAGCTTCAGGGTAGCGATCAAATCGCCATGCGTTTTTTAGAAAACACCCTAGAAGTGGCTGCTCGATATCCAGCGAATCCTAATGGATCTCCTAACGGAATTACAGGGGTAACGTCAAGGGATGGTCGCGTAACTCTGTTAATGCCCCACCCTGAAAGAGTGTTCCGAACGGTGCTTAATTCTTGGCATCCGCCAGAGTGGGGCGAAGATAGTGGCTGGATGCGTCTCTTTAGGAATGCGCGAACATTTGTCGATTAAGTATGTAGTGTAAGATAGTTGGCAACCAGATACCGGTATAGGGATATCAGGATATGAACAAACTTCAAAACGAAGCAGAATTAGTCAAAAAGGCTCTTCAAATAGGGGCTGTTTATGCCAAAAAAAGAGCCTATGGTGAGATTGAGAGTCAAGACTCCCTTAAGTTGAAGGTGGAATTTATTTATCGGGTCCTTACCGAAGATAAATTAATTCAGCCGCTTGCTAAAGATCAGATTAGCGACCCTAATATGCGCCATAAACTGGCATTATGGATATCCCGCCAACTGCCGCCTGACCATCCTTTACTGAAGTAGCCTCGGTACAAAAAGTTACATTATTTTAGTACTTCCATAGTGATTTAAATCACTTGGAAAGGCTGAGATTGTGCTATTCTTCGCCCCGAGTTGACTAGGCAATCGCTGTGCTGAATTCTCCACTATTCGCTTGCGTTTATTGGGGAGCATCGCAGAGGAAAGTCCGGGCTCCAAAGGGTAGAGTGCCAGGTAACGCCTGGGGGGCGAAAGCCTACGGAAAGTGCCGCAGAAAGTAGACCGCCGATGATTCGTTCGCGAAAACAGGCAAGGGTGAAAGGGTGCGGTAAGAGCGCACCGCGCTACTGGTAACAGTGGTGGCAGGGTAAACCCCACTCGGAGCAAGACCAAATAGGTTCCCATATAGCGCGACCCGCGTTGGGAACGGGTAGGTTGCTTGAGGCAAACGGCGACGTTTGTCCCAGATGAATGATTGTCCACGACAGAACCCGGCTTATCGGTTGACTCACTTATTTAGTATGTTTAAGAACAAAAAGGCCGGTAATTTTTTGCCGGCCTTTTTGTTGTACATGTAAATATGTGATTTTGCAGGCTTTAACTCAAATTTTTATTCTTTTTAGTTATAAAAAAATAAATCTACTAGGCTTAACTGTTCTTAAAACTAATACATCTAGAAGTTACTTTAAGTTGTAGTCTTACTGGTCTGTTTTATAGCGCTAATTATTTCCACCCTAGGTAAGGCTAAATTAAAATTGTCTAATATTAGCGGAACCTACTGATTTTATTAAGTTTTTACCCTTAAACACTCCTTGACATCACCGCCAGCTATGCCTAATGTTCGTATATGGCTAAAAGTGGTAAAAAGTGGGTAATAAAAGTCATTTTGTGGCGAGGTGCGGGTAAAAGTGTTTAGAGGTAGTGATCCAATTAATATGGATACGAAGGGTCGGATGGCAATTCCGACTCGCTACCGAGGCGTGCTCGCAAATATGTGCGCTGGAGATCTCGTTATCACCATCGACATGAAATCTACCTGTTTGACCTTATCACCCCTACCTGAGTGGAAAAAATTCGAAGAAAAAGTCGCAGCTTTGCCGGCGCTAGATGACCTTGGTGAGATGCTAAGTCGTTTTGTTGTTGGTCAGGCCAAAGATTTGCAGTTGGATGGAAGTGGCCGAATTTTGATCCCGTCAGAGCTGCGCGAATATGCAGAGCTTGAGAAAAAAATCATTTTAGTGGGTCGTACACAGCGACTAGAAATATGGTCTGAAGATAATTGGAATGCTGAGCGCGAGAAGTCTCAGGAAAACTATCGAGGCATGTTGCTTGATAGGGACAATATGTCTGACGCCCTTAGAAATCTATCTTGGTAAGGAATTCCGTCCATGGTGGCTGAGCACAGGACTGTTTTATTAAAAGAAGCCGTTGAGGCTTTGATGATCGATGCTAGCGGTTTCTATATTGACGGCACATTTGGGCGTGGCGGACATACAGCTGAATTGCTTTCTTGTCTATCTGAGAATGCCGTCGTCTGGGCCATTGATAAGGATCCGCGGGCTATTTCTGAAGGGCGGGCGCGATTTCAGGAAGATGGGCGTTTAAAGTTTGTTCATGGCAGTTTTGCTGATTTAACCACTGTCTTGAGTGCTGAAGGCAAGGTGGGTGAGTTGTCGGGTGTATTACTTGACCTTGGCGTCTCGTCACCGCAATTAGATGAGGCCGAGCGAGGATTCAGTTTTATGCGAGATGGTCCCTTAGATATGAGAATGGATACAACTCGAGGTTTGTCGGCAGCTGAGTGGATTGCTTCGGCCGACGAGAAAGATATTGCCCAGGTGATCAAAGACTATGGCGAGGAGAGGTTTGCTCGCCGGATGGCAAGCGCGGTGGTTCGCGAACGAGAGAAGACACCAATTACCCGCACTGTCCAACTGGCTGGAATCTTAGCCGCCGCTCATCCTGCTTGGGAGCGAGGCAGACATCCAGCGACCAAAGCGTTTCAGGCGATCAGAATTTTTATTAACAGAGAACTCGAAGACCTAGAATCGCTACTTGACCAAATTATCGATGCGCTAAAAGTGGGCGGTCGCTTGGTGGTGATTAGTTTTCATTCTCTAGAAGACCGTCGCGTTAAGCGATTTATTCGTGATCAAGAGCGTGGCATTAAATTGCCGAAAAACCTGCCGATAAGGGATGTTGAGCGCGGTGTAAAGCTAAAGAAAGTAGGTAAGGCTATTAAGCCTCAGCGTTCTGAGGTTGATGAAAATGTTAGGTCCCGCAGTGCGGTAATGCGGATTGCTGAGCGAGTAGCTTGAGGTGAAGGCTGTTGCGGCGATGTCGGCATTTCCGCACTCATTAAAGATAGCAGTTCTTTGGGTAGTAGTTGTTGTTAGTGGATTGTCAGTGGCCTATGTAAGCCACCTGTGTCGTGAAAAGTATGGGCAGCTAATGGTGATGGAGAGAGATGCGAATCAGATGCAAGTGGATTACGGCAAGTATTTACTCGAGCAAAGTGCTTGGGGCTCGCTGCAGCGCATTGAGACGTCGGCAGTTGCTGAACTTAATATGCGCAGTCCTAAGCCTGAAGAGATTGTGATTGTTCGCGCACCTTAATAGGTGCGGTTAGATAAACATTAAGTCTTAGTTTTAATAGAAGGGTAGAGTAAAAAAGTGGCCAAGAAATCGGTGCATGCAGTCATACCACGGTGGCGTTACTATTTAGTAATGCTCTCTCTGGTCTCTCTGCCTCTGGTACTTTTGACTAAGGTGGCCCAATTACAAATTATTCCAAATGAAGAGCGAGGCGTCGATTTTCTCCAAGCTCAGGGTGACAATCGGTCCATTCGACAAGTTGTTGTTCCAGCATATCGCGGTCTTATCACAGATAGAAATGGCGAGCCTCTAGCCATTAGTACGCCAGTCACAGCAATAATCGCCAATCCTCAACAGATCCGTGATCATGACCTTGATCGACTGTCTAAGGCAATGAATACGTCATCGGTGCAACTCCGGGCTCGATTGAAGCGATATCGCAATAAGTCATTTATGTATTTAGCGCGCCAGCTACCGACCGAGCAGGCCGCGACTATTTTAGATCTAGGTATTCCTGGTGTCTCAGGGCGCAGAGAATATAAGCGATTCTATCCTGCCGGTGAGGTTACCGCTCAATTGGTCGGTTTCACTGATATTAATGATAGCGGGCAAGAGGGTATGGAGCTTGCTTATGATACTTGGCTAACGGGTGAGTCTGGATCCAAGAAGGTGGTCAAGGATCGTGCCGGCCGGGTGATCAATGATATCTCACTGATCAAGCCTGCTCGCTCAGGGGAGAATTTACGTCTTAGTATTGATCTAAGAGTCCAGTATGCAGCCTACCGTGCATTAAAGGCGGCAGTGCAAAAGCATCACGCTAAGTCTGGCTCGGTGGTAGTGCTTGATGTTATTACCGGTGAAGTCTTGGCAATGGTAAATCAACCGTCATTCAACCCGAATGACCGCTCTCATTTAAAATCCGACTCGACTCGCAATCGAGCCATGACGGATATCATGGAGCCTGGTTCCACAGTTAAGCCCTTTACTATTTTGGCGGCTTTGGAAAGTGGTAAGTTCTCCGCGGATAGCGTCATCAGTACCAGCCCTGGATATTTAAAGGTCGACTATAAAACCTTCGTGGACCCGTCCAATTATGGTGACTTGAAATTGGCAGATGTGTTGTCCAGGTCAAGCCAAGTAGGTACCACCAAGGTGGCATTGGCCTTAGATCCAGATTCAACGCGAGAGCTTTTCCAAAGAGTTGGGTTTGGAGAGGCGGTAGGTAGTGGATTTCCTGGCGAGACAACTGGCAGGCTGCCAGCCTACCGGAAATGGGATCCCGTTACGCAGGCTACCTTTGCTTTTGGTTATGGTCTAAGTGTGTCCTCTCTACAGTTAGCTCGAGCTTATGCGGTGTTGGCGAATGATGGAGTTCGTCGAGAGGTATCTTTGGTTGCTTTAGAGTCTGAACCTGAAAGCGTTCGCGTTATCGACTCAGAAATATCTCAACAAGTGCGCCATATGCTGCGAGCTGCGAGTGGTTTAAAGGGTACCGGCAAAAGAGCAATGATCGACGGTTACTCCGTTGGTGGTAAAACGGGCACGTTACACAAAGTTAAGCCAGGAGGCGGCTACGATCAAAGTCGTTACATGTCAGCCTTTGCGGGCTTATCTCCTATTGAAAACCCTCGGTTAGTGACGGTGGTGGTGATTGATGAGCCTCGTGATGGTGACTATTTTGGAGGCCTTGTCGCTGCGCCAGTATTTTCTGATGTGACGGGAAATGCTCTGAGATTATTGCAGGTTACGCCAGACCAAATGCCTACAAACCGTTCGGTAGCAGTAATTCCAGCGACAAGGGTTAAGCGGGGAGACTCATGATGAGCTTGTTTAGTCGCTCGGCCCTCAGGTTGCCTCAATTGGTTGAGGGGCTCAGTCTCTCTAAAAAGTGTACTTCCACCGTCATAAAAGGGATATCTTTGGACAGCAGGGCGCTGATGCCTGGTGGCTTATTTATTGCCCTTAAAGGATCTGAGTTAGACGGAACCAAGTTCGTGCCAGAGGCAATAAAGCGCGGTGCAGTTGCAGTGCTTTTAGAGACAGACAGGCAAAATCTTGGCGGCACAATCGAAATTATTAAAGCCGCTATTCCTATTATAGGTGTTGAGAATCTATCTCAAAATGTATCCGCTATCGCTAGTCGTTTTTATGGAGACCCCTCTGAGCGATTAGGTATTGCAGGAGTAACCGGTACTAATGGCAAAACGACCTGTTGCCAGTTGTATGCCGATCTTTTATCACAATTAAAGGAAAACCATTCTGGATCGGTGACGACCAATTCTTGTGGTTATATTGGGACTCTCGGCCATGGTCTTATCAGTGATACAGACGCTATTTGCGATGATGAGCCAGCAGAAAATAGGGTCATGGACAAGGCTCCACTGACGACTCCTGATGCTATCACAATGCAAAGGCTTCTTGATGAGCTCGAGAAAACTGGATGTAGCGATGTAGCAATCGAAGTGTCATCTCATAGTTTGGTGCAAAATCGCATTTCAGCGGTAAAAATAGACACTGCTATTTTCACTAATCTTAGTCGAGACCATCTTGATTACCACGGCGATCTTGATTCTTATGCAGCGGCAAAGGCATCTCTCTTTAAGATGCCTGGGTTGAAAAATGCTGTGATAAACATTGATGATGATCTTGGAAAGACTATCCTCGCAGATCTTGATCCTAGTATACGTAGTCTCAGTTTCAGCCTTGAAAATATAACCGCAGATATTCACTGCCAATCAATAGATCTTTGCCCTGATGGTTTGAATGCAGTTATTCAAACTCCCTGGGGTTCAGGAAAAATAAAGTCGCCCTTGCTAGGCAAATTTAATCTTTCTAATTTGCTCGCCGTGATTGGTGCGGTGGCTCTTCATGAAGGTGATCTGGGGCATACCAATTTCCAGCAGATTTTAACTTTAGTGCCTAAGTTGAAATCGGTTCCAGGCCGTATGGAGTTGGTCAGTGATAGTGCTGATTTCGCCGTAATAGTCGATTACGCACATACACCAGATGCTCTCGAAAAGGCCTTGCAGGCCTTACGTTTGCACTGTGAGGGAAGTCTGTGGGTGGTATTTGGTTGTGGTGGTGATCGTGATACAGGTAAGCGGCCAGAGATGGGCGCCGTAGCCTTCAAATACGCAGACCGAGTGATCGTCACCTCGGATAATCCTCGAACTGAATCGCCTGACCAAATCATCGATCATATTGTTAAGGGTATTAAAGGGCAGTGTTGTATTGAGTCAGATCGGCGAGCGGCCATTAATAAAGCGGTGCTGGGGGCAGAGCCTGGCGACGTGATCTTAATTGCCGGTAAAGGCCATGAGAATTATCAGATTTTAGGCGTGCAGCGGGTCGCTTTTAGCGATCAGGCCGAAGCGCGTTTAGCTCTTCATCAGCGGTCGCCTTTGCAGAAGCTAGGAGGTGAATCATGATGTCAAATATGCGCCTCACGGATGCGGCTATTCGATTTGGTGGGACTCTTGTTAACCCAGATTGTGTTTTTTCAATGGTGTCGATTGATAGTCGCACGACTAATGAGGGAGATTTATTTATTGCGGTGTCTGGAGAACGATTTGATGCCCATTCGTTTATTCCATCTGTCGCTAATAAAATTGCAGGTGCGGTTGTTTCTGCATTGGATAGTAGTCTGGAAATTCCCCAGTGGGTGGTAAAGGATACTACCCAGGCCCTCGGCGATCTTGCTCGGTTAAAAAGAGACAGTTTTGCCGGTCAAGTCATAGCGGTCACTGGCAGTTCGGGCAAAACTTCGGTGAAAGAAATGATCGCAGCCATAATGCGAGAGCGCGTAATGGTTCATGCGACCAAGGGTAACCTGAACAATCATATTGGCGTTCCATTGACTCTCCTAGAAATGGATGATCAGTGTGATATCGCCGTTATTGAGATGGGGGCTAGCGCAGCGGGAGAAATTACCTACCTGTGTTCCTTGGCGCAACCTGATGTGGCGGTGATAAATAACATCCAGAGAGCCCACATTGCAGGGTTTGGCAGTATTGAGGCCATTGCCGCGGCTAAAAGCGAAATATTTGGAGGACTCAAACCTAGCGGCATCGCCATATTAAATTTGGATGAAATCTACGCTAAGCAGTGGCTGGAATTGATCGGCGAACGACAATATATAAGCTTTTCAGTCGACGACTCTAGTGCAGATATTTTTGCCAAGGATATTAAAGCATTAGGTAATGGGTGCTATGGATTCATTCTTTGTGTTGGAGAGATAGCCGGAACCGCACCGGCTGAGCAGGCAGTGGAGTTGCCTCACCCAGGAATTCATATCCTTAGTAATGCCTTAGCTGCTGCTGCCTGTGCATTAGCTGCCGGTGCCTCGGTTGCTCAAATAACTAAGGGGCTAGCTAAGACAAAGCCGGTATCAGGGCGTCTTGAGTCCAAAGTAACAGACGATGACGTTTTAGTGATCGACGACACCTACAACGCTAATCCTGATTCATTTAAAGCTGCCATTGATGTTTTAGCCGACATGTCAGGCTACCGATGTTTGGTGATGGGCGATATGGGTGAACTTGGCGCAGATGAAAGGCTCTTGCATCAACAGGTCGGCGAGTACGCCAAACGCGCAAATCTAGATGAGATATATACCCTGGGCACCCTTAGTGAATCGGCAGCTATTGCTTTTGGTGGCTGTCATTTTAAAGACAAGCATTTATTGATCGATACCTTGCAAGAAAAGATTGCAGTAATTAAATCAGACAAGGAAGAGGTGACCATTTTAGTGAAGGGGTCGCGAAGCGCGCGTATGGACGAGATTGTTGAACGGTTAGTCAGCGGAGATAAAAAATCATGTTAGTGTGGCTTGCAGATTATCTAAGTCAGTTCTATAGCCTTTTTACAGTGTTTCAGTACCTAACGCTTAGGGGAATCTTAGCGGTGATTACCTCATTGGTAATCAGTTGGGTTTTTGGCCCCGCAGTCATTAGGAAACTGAATCAACTGCAGATGGGTCAGGTTATACGCAGTGACGGCCCACAGACTCATTTAAGCAAGGCCGGAACTCCAACTATGGGCGGCGCGCTTATTTTATTAGCGATCTTTGTTAGCACCTTGCTATGGGCTGACTTGGGAAATCGTTACGTCTGGGTAGTTCTAGGCACTACTTTTTTCTTCGGCTTGGTGGGTTGGGTTGATGATTATCGAAAGGTTGTTGAAAAAGACCCTCGAGGATTGCCGGCTAGGTGGAAGTATTTTTGGCAGTCTGTGTTTGGACTTGGGGCGGCGTTAGTTCTTTACTATGGTGCCCAGACTCCCGCTGAAACAGAATTAATCGTACCCTTTTTCAAGAATATCGCCCTGACTATGGGTCCTTTTTATATCCTGTTTACCTACTTAGTCATTGTTGGCACCAGTAACGCGGTAAATCTCACAGATGGCCTTGATGGGCTAGCTATTTTGCCGGCAGTTCTGGTTGGCGGTGCTTTGGGCGTTATTGCCTACTTAACAGGTAACTATCAGTTTGCCAATTATTTACACATCCCTTTTATCAGTGGAGCGGGGGAATTACTTATTGTTGCTGCGGCGCTCTGTGGAGCGGGGCTTGGTTTTTTATGGTTTAACACTTATCCCGCCATGGTCTTTATGGGAGACATCGGCGCTCTGGCCTTAGGAGCAGCACTTGGTGTAATGGCAGTGATTGTTCGGCAAGAAATAGTGTTGGCGATTATGGGTGGGGTTTTTGTTATTGAGACCGTATCGGTCATTTTACAGGTGGCTTCATTCAAGCTAACCGGTAAACGCATCTTTCGAATGGCCCCCTTACATCACCATTATGAATTAAAAGGTTGGCCTGAACCGCGCGTCATTGTTCGGTTTTGGATCATTACCGTGGTCCTAGTCCTTGTTGGCCTAGCCACACTGAAGATAAGATAAAAATGGAACCAATTGTGACAGAGCTAGAACTGACTAATAGCAAAATAGCTATTCTTGGCATGGGTGCCACGGGTCTATCTGTGGCCAGGTTTCTGTCGTCAATTGGAAAGCCCTTTATATTTGCGGATAGTCGTGAACAGCCCCCTAGGTTAAACGAGGTGAAAGATAGCTTTCCACAGGTTTCCATGCAACTAGGCGAATTCAATGAAGCCCTATTTGCCGGTATTGACCTTGCCGTAATCAGCCCGGGGATTGCGTTGGATCAACCGGCGCTTATACAGGCTCGACAGCAAGGCGTTACCTTTATTGGTGATCTTGAATTATTTTTAAGCCAGGCAAAAGCGCCCGTGGTGGCAATCAGCGGATCAAATGGCAAGAGTACCGTGACTACGCTGCTCGGCCAGATGGCGAAAGATAGCGGCCTACATGTCGGCGTTGGCGGTAATTTAGGAATGCCAATGCTTGATTTGCTTTCAGATAATCAACAACTGTATGTCTTAGAGCTATCGAGCTTTCAGCTAGAATTACTAACGGATAGTCGCGGCGCTACGGTTGGCTTGCTCAACATTACTCCAGATCATATGGATCGGTATAAAGACCTCGAGCAGTATGTTACTGCAAAGCATCATATCTTCCGTGGAGCTAAGACAGTTATCAGCAACAGGCAGGATAGTTTGACGACCCCAAGAGAACAGGGAGAGAGTCAAACCCTGACATTTGGACTGGATAGACCAGGCCAGGGTGATTTTGGAATTGATCTTCACGATCATAGCGAATCATTGTTCTTCGGCAACCAAGTTTTGCTCGCGCTGGAAGAGGTGGCCATGAAAGGCCGACATAATACGGGTAATGTTCTCGCCGCATTAGCGCTTGGCCATGCAGTTGGACTCCCAACGGCTACGATGTTGGAAACATTAAAAGTCTTTAGAGGCCTGCCTCATCGGTGCGAGACCATCGCTACAATTGACAATGTCAGCTATATCAATGATTCGAAGGGAACCAATGTTGGCGCAACACTGGCGGCCATTGAAGGCTTTGGTTCTGATGCGGGCAAAAATCTTTTATTAATTGCTGGAGGGCAAGGTAAAGGGCAAGATTTTGGTGATCTCAAGGATGCCGCAGAGAGATTTGTGAAATGTGGTTTTCTTTATGGTGAGGACGCGCAGCTGATAGAGGAAGCCTTGCGCTCGGTCACTCAGGTTCACCGAGCAAACTCACTAGATGAGGCTGTGGCAGGCGCTAGAAGTGCCGCTCGACCCGGAGATATCGTCCTGCTGTCACCTGCATGCGCAAGTTTTGATTCATTTACCGGTTTCGAGCAGCGCGGCCGCTGTTTTAGTCAGGCAGTGTTATCTCAAGTACATGCTCATAACGGCAAAGAGATGACCTCATGATAGTCACCTTGCCCCTAAACTTTAACCGATCCAGAGCTAGGCGATGGCACGTTGATATGCCTTTATTGCTTCCTGTACTAGCGTTAATCTCTATTGGTTTTGTAATGATTGGGTCGGCATCGTTTAGTTTCGCTGATCATCGATTAGGTGATGAACTTTTCTTTGTTAAACGGCATCTGGCGTACCTAGTTGTTGGTGCCGCCGCTATGATGACTGGCTTCTTTGTGCGACCTTCATTTTGGTCAACCTATGCGCGGTTGTGGATGGTGATTGCTGTTGTACTTTTAGTGTTGGTGCTGATTCCAGGTGTCGGTCGAGAGCTTAATGGCAGTCGACGCTGGTTGAGTTTTGGCGGTTTCACTCTGCAGGTATCTGAATTAGTAAAAGTAGCCACTGTGGTCTTTTTGGCCACTTATCTTGATAAGCACAGAGAGACTATAGGTGGTAGCTGGGCTGGGTTCTTCAAACTAATGGGCGTTATCGGACTGCTCTCGTTACTCCTTATACAAGAGCCAGATTTTGGGTCTGTGGTCGTACTGGGCAGTACTTTTATGGTGCTAGTATTCTTGGGCGGTGCAAAACTTCGACAGTATTTTTTGATTATTACTATTGGCTTGGCTTTATTGTGGATACTTAAAGATTCCGCACCCTATCGGGTGGCTAGATTAACTGCATATCTTGATCCCTGGTCGGACCAGTTTAATTCTGGTTATCAGTTGACTCAGTCACTCATAGCCTTTGGCCGAGGCGAGTGGTTCGGCGTCGGGCTAGGTCAGTCTGTTCAAAAAATGCTCTACTTGCCAGAGGCTCATACCGACTTTGTGTTTGCCATCTTTGCAGAAGAGTTTGGCTTTATAGGCGTGCTATGCCTAGTTGGCTTGTACTGCTTAATGGTGAGCCGAATATTCAGTTTAAGTCGCAAAGCAATCGCTGTGCAAAGCTGGTACGCGGCTTTTGTTCTTATTGGGTTCGGACTACTTATTAGTGGACAGACCTTTATTAACCTTGGGGTGAATGCCGGGTTATTGCCCACCAAAGGTCTTACTTTGCCCTTTGTTAGCTATGGTGGCAGCAGTCTGATGGTCTGTTGCGCCATGATTGGCATGATGTTGCGTTTTGGTCATGATTTACAAGAGCCTCAAGTGGATAATCGGAGGTCTCGTTATGCTGGATGACAGCCAGTACCGAGTAATGATAATGGCCGGTGGCACCGGGGGGCATGTCTTCCCAGCACTTGCCGTCGTCGATGAACTGCGCAAAGAAAATGTTGTGCTGGCGTGGCTTGGAACCCGTCGAGGTATCGAAGCTGATTTAGTGCCAAAGAACCAGATTGATCTGCATTATCTAGATATAGAGGGTATTCGTGGTCGTGGCCTTGGTGCCTTATTAAAAGCCCCACTACTATTGTTGAGATCCATAGTGCAATCATTACGTGTACTGTCTCAATTTAAACCACAAGTGGTATTGGGTATGGGAGGCTTTGCCTCGGGGCCCGGTGCTATTGCAGCTTGGTTAAAACGTATTCCCATCGTGATTCATGAGCAAAACTCCATTGCTGGTACAACCAACCGTGTCAGTGCAATGTTTGCTACAAAGGTAATGCAGGGTTTTCCGAATACCTTGAAGCGAGGCGAGTGGTGCGGTAACCCGGTGCGTTTTGACATAGGGAATTTACCGCCGCCTGAAGTGCGATTTACTGGGCGAACAGGAAGGACTCGAGTACTGATTGTTGGCGGTAGCAGGGGCGCATTGGCCATTAACGCCCTTCTACCGAAGGCACTCCAACAGATTAATGAAGAGATCCGTCCTGAAATTTTGCATCAGACAGGCAAGGTTCATTGGCAAGACACATTGGACCTTTATCATGCTCAGGGTTTAAACCCTCAGAGTGAACAGATTAAGGTCGTTGATTTTATTGAGTCGATGGCGGCAGCCTATGACTGGGCTGATTTTGTTATATGCAGAGCGGGTGCTCTAACCATTGCAGAACTTACTTCGGTAGGATTAGGTTCCTTACTAATACCGTTTCCCTTTGCTATTGATGACCATCAAACAGCGAATGGGCAACTATTAGTGAGTCAAGGTGCGGCCGTCATGTTTCAACAATCTCAGTTAAACGCCGAACAATTAGCAGAACAACTCGTTGTGATTTGTGGGGACGCTGAAAAGCGTTTAAACATGGCAATGCGCGCTCGGGAGTTGGCAAAAAATTCTGCTGCTCAAGAAGTTGCGCGAATCTGTATGGAGGTTAGTCGTGGTTAATATAGCAAACTTCCAAGTCCCCGAGATGCGTCGCATCGGACGTATTCATTTTGTGGGTATTGGCGGAAGTGGTATGTGCGGCATTGCTGAAGTACTACTCAATCAGGGTTACGAGATATCTGGATCAGATTTAGTTATTAATGCGAGTGCCCAGCGCCTTGTTAAGGCGGGAGCGCAAGTGTTCAAAGGACATAAAAAATCGAACGTCGATGGTGCTGATGTAGTGGTTAAATCGTCAGCTGTAACCCTTGAAAATATAGAAATTGCTACTGCTATGACGAACGGTATTCCAGTGGTAAGGCGTGCTGAGATGCTCGCAGAACTTATGCGCTATAGACATGGTATCGCGGTGGCCGGCACCCATGGGAAGACCACGACAACCAGTTTAATCACCGCTATTTTTGCTGAAGCTGACTGTGACCCTACGTTTATTGTTGGAGGGCGGGTAAACAGTATTGGCACGAACGCTAAACTTGGTGGCAGTCGTTATCTTGTTGCCGAAGCCGACGAAAGTGACGCCTCTTTCTTGCACTTGCAACCCATGGTCTCAGTGGTCACTAACATCGAAGCTGATCACATGGAGACCTATGGTTTTGACTTTGAGGTCCTGAAAGAAACCTACATTAAGTTCCTACACAACTTACCATTTTATGGTTTGGCTGTACTTTGCATTGATGATGATGTGATTCGAAATATGTTGGTTAGTGTTGGAAGACCTACGTTAACCTATGGCTTTAGCGAAGATGCTGCTTATCGCATCCGAGATATCAAAAGCCATCAGCGCGAATGCTTTTTTACCATTGATCGTCCTGACGGTCTTGCTTCGTTAGATATTAGCCTGAGTATTCCTGGTCGACATAATGCATTAAATGCCGCCGCTGCGATCGCTGTAGCGAGTGACGAGGGCCTATCTGACCAAGCGATTATTAAGGCGTTAAGCGAATTTGGTGGTGTTGGCCGCCGTTTTGAGCAGATTGGTGACTACCCAGTAAGAGATGGCATGGCCCTGTTCTACGATGATTATGGTCATCATCCCACCGAAGTCCAAGCCACCATACAAGCTGTCCGCGATGGATGGCCAGATAAGCGTCTGGTTATGATTTTCCAGCCTCATCGCTATACCCGAACAAGAGACCTCTACGAAGAATTTGTTGGCGTTTTATCTACGGTTGATGTGTTGTTGGTTTTAGACGTTTATTCCGCCGGTGAAGAGGAAATCGCAGGCGCGACCAGCAAAACATTGTGTGGAAGCATTCGACAGCGTGGACGCATAGACCCTATTTATGTCACTAAGCTTGAAGATGTTCCTGCGCTTCTCGCGGAGTTAGTCCAGGGCGGCGATTTAGTGATGACACAGGGTGCCGGCAGCGTTAGTAAATTAGTGTCTATGCTAGCGAATAGCCAGTTAGGACAGGTGCCGTTATGAATCATAAAACTATGATCACCTCAGCACTAGACGTTAGTAAATTTGGCCGTGTCGGGCTCTTATACGGTGGCCTTTCGTCCGAGCGCGACATATCCCTGATGACTGGTGAAGCCGTATTGGCCGCGTTACAAAATCTCAATGTGGACGTGGTCGCGATTGACGTTCAAGAGAATATTTTGCAGGTGTTACCAAGCTATCAGTTGGACCGAGTATTTATCGCGCTGCACGGACCTGGTGGAGAGGATGGCACATTGCAGGGAGCCTTAGAATATCTAGACCTCCCTTACACTGGCAGCGGCGTATTAGCGTCTGCATTAGCAATGGACAAGCTCCGCTGCAAACAACTGTGGCAGGGGATCGGTTTGCCCACCACAGACTTTGCCGTATTGGAAGAGAACTCTGATTGGGGGACTGTACTAGATTCGTTAGGCGGCAAAGTAATGGTGAAGCCTGCGTGCGAAGGTTCAAGTATCGGTATGAGTCGAGTCGAGAATGCTCAGCAACTTCAAGAAGCGTGGCGGCTTGCGGCAGATTTCAATAAGGTTGTTATCGCTGAGCCCTTGCTTGAGGGCAAAGAGTATACGGTTGCTATTCTGGGTAATCAGGCTTTGCCATCGATTCGTATCGAGGCAAAAGAAATCTTTTACGACTATCAAGCTAAGTATTTTTCCGATGAGACCGCTTATTTCTGTCCCAGTGGCCTGTCGGTTGCGCGGGAAGATGAATTGCGAGACCTGTCGATCGCCGCGTTCAACAGTCTTGGCTGTCAGGGATGGGGGCGCGTCGATGTGATGGTCGATAGCGAGGGAAGTTTTCAGCTTCTGGAGGTTAATACGGTTCCCGGGATGACCAGTCATAGTTTGGTGCCTATGGCTGCAAACTCTGCAGGCCTTAGTTTCGACGAGCTGGTTCTCTCTATCTTGGAGGAATCGATCGCATGAGTAAAAAAATGACCCAAGGGGCCAATTTTAATAATCCGTCAAAGCAAAGATTTTCAGGTGGTGTTTATGAAAAATTTCTACGGTTGGTCATGGTCGTTGTTTTTGTGGCGGTTATTGTTGGCGGCGATCATATCTATAAACAAATTGATACGCCTTTAAGCAGAATTGTTGTGGGAGGAGAGTTTAAACATCTCCAGAAAAAAGAGTTAGCTAACTTGGTCAATGGTCAGATAGATGGGGGATTTTTAAGTATGAATTTAAATCAATTGCGCGAGCAACTGCAGGGCCACCCGTGGGTTCACGAAGTCAGCATTAGACGTGAATGGCCCTCTACCTTAAAAGTCGAGGTGGTTGAAGAGGTACCTATTGCTCGTTTGGGTAAGCAGGGGTTTCTCAATCGCTTGGGGGATCAGCTTGAGATTTCTGATAACAGTAATCTTCAAAAATTACCTGTATTACGCGCTGAATTTGGTAGTACACAGGACATGATTCAACAGTATCAACTGTTGGCTGAGCTACTTATACCAACCAGTCTCAAATTGACCGAATTGCAGCGAGACAGTGTTGGGGCTTGGCAAGTATCTACCGCCCCGGGTATTAGATTGGTATTAGGCCGTGATGAGATCGCTGAGAAAATACGAAGACTCGTCATAGTTTGGCAGTCGGGCTTAAGTTTGCAGTCAGACAGTATAGAAACCATCGACTTACGCTATCCAAATGGACTAGCAGTGTCTTGGAAAGAAAGTGCACTGGCCGATAGTGATGACCAAATTTTATCAATAAACGTTTCTAGTTCAGCTTGATTACAGGCTAAAAAGGGAAAAATTATGAGTAGTTCAAATGAAGAAAATATGGTGGTCGCATTAGATATTGGTACATCTAAGGTGGTTGCTATTGTTGGTGCTATAGGACCTGCAGGCGAATTAGAAATCGTTGGGACAGGAATGCATGCATCATCTGGCCTAAAAAAAGGCGTGGTGGTTAATATTGAGGCAACCGTCAACTCTATTCAGCGCGCCGTTGAAGAAGCCGAGCTAATGGCGGGGTGTTCAATTCATTCAGTTTACGCAGGCATAGCAGGCAGTCATATCCGTAGCCTAAATTCCCACGGTATTGTTGCGATCCGAGATCGCGAAGTTCAACCGTTGGACCTAGAGCGGGTTATTGATGCCGCTCGGGCAGTGGCTATTCCAGCAGACCAAGAAATACTTCATGTGCTGCCGCAAGAATTTATTATCGATGACCAAGAGGGAGTGCGAGAGCCGGTTGGTATGTCTGGTGTCCGTTTAGAGGCCAAAGTTCATTTGGTTACCTGCGCGGCTAACGCGGCACAAAACATCAAGAAGTGTATTCGGCGATGCGGTCTTGAAGTGGATGATCTTGCCCTTGAGCAGCTCGCTTCGAGCTACGCGGTGTTGACAGAAGATGAGAAGCAACTCGGTGTCGCTCTGGTTGATATTGGTGGCGGAACGTCGGACATCGCTATTTTCACTGAAGGATCTATTAGACACACGGGCGTTATTCCAATTGCGGGAGATCAGGTGACTAATGACATTGCTATGGCATTGCGCACACCGACGGCACATGCCGAAGATCTTAAAGTGAAATACGCCTGCGCACTCGCTAAGTTGGCGCGTCCCGAAGAGACGGTGAAGGTGCCAAGTGTGGGTGATCGCGAATCTCGTGATATGTCTCGGCAACTACTCGCGGAAGTTGTTGAACCAAGATATGACGAACTATTTACGTTGGTCCAGGCGGAGATACGGCGTAGTGGATTTGAAGAATTGATTGCGGCAGGGATAGTACTTACTGGCGGCACATCAAAAATGGAAGGTGTAACCGAATTGGCGGAAGAGATTTTCCATATGCCAGTCAGAATCGGCGCGCCGACTAATGTACGAGGGCTCTCTGACATAGTGAATAACCCGATTTATTCAACAGGGGTTGGGCTACTTCATTTTGGTGTTAAAGAGCAGCGGAAATTAGGCAGTAACGCGAGTGGTAATGCTGAGAGTGGAACTATGTTTGAAAAGCTTAAAAGTTGGTTTCAAGGTGGGGTTTAAGGGTCACTAATGTTAGTGACAAATGTTTGATAATTGTGAGGCGCAAATAAGGGGAACACTATGTTTGAATTAGTAGAGAGCATTCCAAAGAATGCAGAGATTAAAGTAGTTGGCGTAGGTGGCGGTGGTTGTAACGCTGTCCGCCATATGATGGATAGTAATATCGATGGGGTGCATTTCATTTGTGCTAATACCGATGCACAGTCGATGCTTAACCTAGATAACGCAACTGTCTTGCAGTTGGGCGGGACCTTGACTAAAGGTTTAGGCGCAGGTGCCAATCCAGAAGTGGGTCGCCAAGCAGCCATGGAAGACAAAGAGCGTATTGCTCAAGTCTTAGAGGGCGCTGACATGGTCTTTATCACCGCAGGTATGGGGGGTGGTACAGGTACTGGCGGAGCGCCGGTCATTGCTGAGATTGCCAAGCAAATGGGCATCTTGACCGTTGGTGTCGTTACTCGACCCTTTGGCTTCGAAGGTCGTAAACGCATGGCTATCGCTGATGAGGGTATCGCTCAGATGAAAGAGCGCGTCGACTCATTGATTATTGTCCCCAATGAAAAGCTGTTGCAGGTGTTGGGTAAAGATATGACGGTACTAAATGCCTTTAAACAAGCCAATGATGTACTTTTTGGGGCTGTTCAGGGCATTACCGACTTGATTCTCCTTGATGGCTTGATCAACGTCGACTTTGCTGATGTGCGTACTGTTATGTCTGAAATGGGCATGGCAATGATGGGTACTGGCGAAGCCAGTGGCACCGATCGTGCGATTATTGCTGCGGAGAGTGCCATTAGATGTCCGCTGTTGGAGGATATTAACCTTCAGGGTGCTAAAGGTATTTTGGTTAACATTACCAGTGGTTACGACCTTACCTTGGGTGAGTTTGAGGACGTTGGTAATACGGTCCGTGAATTTGCTGACGAAGACGCGACGATAATTGTTGGTAGTGTATTTGATACAGAGCTAACGGATCAGTTACGGGTTACCGTTGTGGCGACAGGATTGCGCACACCTAGTGCCAAAACAGGTCCTCGAGGAGTTGTTATTGACAATCAACCACCACGTAAAATGGGTGGTGATATTGACTATGGGCGACTGGACCAGCCAACCAGTTTGCGTCGAGGATCATCCTTAGGAGAGGGGGCAACCGCCCGTAAAGTGCAGGCTCAAGATGACCCCGAATTGGATTATCTCGATGTGCCAGCTTTCCTAAGAAAGCAGGCAGACTAGCCTACCCAAAGGCCCCTTAGCACCACGCCTCAGATTTCAAAAATCTTGGTGATAAGGGGCTTGTCTGGTACCATTACCGGTCGGCTATTTGGAACAGACATGATCAAGCAACGCACAATTAAAAATACTATCAGCGCAACCGGTGTGGGTCTTCACACCGGTGAGAAGGTATATTTAACTTTACATCCAGCAGAACCAGACTCTGGTATCGTTTTTCGGCGTACTGATCTCGATCCAATGGTGAGCATAGCTGCAACCCCTGAAAATGTAGGTGATACAGCGCTATCGACAACACTGGTTAGTGGTGACGTGCGCGTATCGACCATTGAGCACTTGATGTCTGCCCTAGCAGGGCTGGGTATAGATAACCTTTTGGTGGATGTCTCCGCTGCAGAGATTCCTATTATGGACGGCAGTGCTAGCCCCTTTGTATTTTTAGTCCAATCTGCGGGTATTCTTGAGCAAGATGCACCCAAACAATTTATTGTGATCAAAAAACCGATTACGGTAAAGGTAGATGACAAAGTCGCTACTCTAAAACCCTTTAATGGTTTTAAAATAAACTTCTCAATCGATTTTGATCACCCTGTTTTAAAAGAGCAAACCTTAAGTGCCAGTATAGATTTTTCAAGTACCAGTTTTGTTAAGGAAGTTAGCAGAGCTCGAACGTTTGGGTTTATGCATGAGGTTGAGTATCTTCAGTCAATAGGGTTAGCTCGCGGTGGAAGTTTAGATAACGCGATTCTTGTAGACGAAGATGAAATTGTAAATAATGGCGGCTTGCGTTACAAAGATGAATTCGTAAAGCATAAAATTCTCGATGCAATTGGCGACCTCTATGTCCTAGGAAAAAGTCTTATTGGTGAGTATGATGCCCATAAGTCGGGGCACAGCTTAAATAATATTTCGTTGCGAGCTTTAATGGCCGATAAAGATGCTTGGGAAGTAGTAACTTTTGTTAATAATCCGGAAGAAGTTCCTATTTCATACAGCCACCCCAATTGAGTCTGGGTTAATTCAAACATTTAAAGGTATAGGTATTATTCTTCAATGAAGATTATCCTAATAAGTAAAAAAATCGACAAGGTCAGGACGCTTAGCCTCAATAATTGGGCCAAATGTGCGTTGTCGGTGCTGTTGCTTGGGATTCCTGTGACCGCCGGCACTATGCTGGGAATTAAAATTGCCGATGGGCGCTGGGAATTATTGTTCGACAACAGTATCGCTCAGATGCAGAGCCAGATTGTATTGCAGCGGGAAGATGTCGATGCAGGTCGTCAACAGTTAGATAACTCTTTGTCAGGAATGACGGTTAAATTAGCCAAGCTTCGTTCGCGATTGGTGCGACTTGATGCCCTGGGAGAGCAGCTAACTCAGATAGCTAGCCTTGACGATGGTGAGTTTGATTTTTCTTCTACGCCCGGTCTGGGTGGTCCAATTCAATCTCCTCTTGCTGAGATCGCTAACCAAGCAGAGATAGAAGAAAAAGTATCACTGATGTTTGCCAAGCTTGATAACTCAATTAGCAGCAGAGAATCACAGCTGCAGATATTGCAGTCGATGTTGTCAGATAAAAAGCTAAAAAGTGAAAGTATGGTTGCCGGGCGGCCGGTAAAGAAAGGTTGGATGTCCTCTGAATATGGTATGCGCATTGATCCATTTCATGGCAAGCAGCAGTGGCATGCGGGCGTTGACTTCGCCGGACGAGATGGCGATGACGTCATTGCCGTAGCCTCCGGGGTTGTTACCTGGTCGGGCGATCGTAGTGGTTA
Organism: Porticoccaceae bacterium; assembly: GCA_028822155.1. GTDB lineage: Bacteria > Pseudomonadota > Gammaproteobacteria > Pseudomonadales > Porticoccaceae > HTCC2207. Next base: position 6,637 of record JAPKEJ010000015.1, on the reverse strand, counting down.
TGGTAAAATGGTAGAAATCAATCATAGTGACGGCTATATCACGCGATATGCCCATAATCAGGAAAATATTGCTAATTTGGGTGCCATTGTTCAAAAGGGCGACGTTATAGCTCAAATGGGCAGTTCGGGTAGATCTACTGGCCCTCATGTTCATTTTGAAGTGTTCAAGAATGGTCGTACTGTCGACCCCGCATCCTATATCCAACGTACCTACCGCTAATCCCGCTATAAAGCCCTCAATGCTATGAAGATTACTTAATCTTTGTGTTTTTACGCTATTAATTAATGGAATAAAAGGTATGTTCGGTAAGATATTAAAAAAAGTATTTGGTACTAGTAACGATAGAGACTTACGTCAAATGCGTAAAATCGTCTCGAAAATTAATACTTTAGAAGATCATCTCAAAACCCTAAATGATTCTGATTTAGGGGCTCAGACAGCCGTTCTGCGCGAGAGGCTTACTAATGGTGAGACCCTCGACGAGCTTTTACCGGACGCTTTTGCTGTTGTTCGTGAGACAGCAACGCGAGTAATGGGCATGCGTCACTTTGATGTCCAAATGATCGGAGGTATTACGCTGCATGAAGGTAAAATTGCTGAGATGCGTACAGGCGAGGGTAAGACCCTCGTAGCGACCTTGGCCGCTTACCTCAACGCGCTGTCGGGCAAGGGTGTTCATGTCATTACAGTGAATGATTATCTGGCCCGTCGTGATGCTCAATGGATGGCTCCACTTTATCAGGCATTGGGTATGTCCCTTGGTGTTATTCAGTCCTATCAGGGCGCTGACACGGCTAGTTCTTTCTATCTCGGGTCTGACGATGAGGGAGAGCTTCAGCCTAGCGATCGTCGACAGTCCTATGCGGCTGACATCACCTACGGCACCAATAATGAGTTCGGCTTTGATTACTTGCGTGACAATATGGCTTTGAGACTAGACGATAAATCTCAGCGCGGTCTTTCGTTCGCTATTATCGACGAGGTCGACTCCATTCTTATCGATGAAGCGCGAACCCCCTTAGTGATATCAGGCGCAGCTCAAGATAGTTCTGAGCTTTACAAGACCATGAGCGGGCTGACCTCGCAGCTCACCGCGGTCGCAGAAGACGACTTAATGGCAGAACCAACGCCAGTTGATCCAGATGCCGAAGTTATCGGAGACTTTGTCCTTGATGAAAAATCCCGAGGTATCGAGCTTACTGAAGATGGTCACCAGAAGATTGAAGAAATCTTAATTAAACAGGGTCTATTAGAACAAGATCAGAGCCTCTATCAAGCGACTAATCTTGGGTTGTTACACCATGTGAATTCAGCTTTGCGTGCCCAGCACTTATTCAGCCGAGATGTAGAGTATATTATTCAGGACGGCCAAGCGGTTTTAATTGATGAGCACACGGGGCGTACAATGCCCGGCAGACGCCTCTCAGAGGGTTTGCACCAAGCCATCGAAGCTAAAGAAAATTTAACTATTCAGCAAGAGAGTCAAACCCTTGCCTCAACGACATTTCAAAACTACTTCCGGCTATATCAAAAATTAGCGGGTATGACCGGTACTGCAGACACCGAGGCCTACGAATTCGACCAAATTTACGGATTACGGGTAATGGTCATTCCAACCAATGTAGATGTGATGCGAAATGATCTAAATGATCTTGTATTTCTCAGCCAAGAAGAAAAATATGAAGCGGTCATTGAGGACGTTAAAGAAATAGTTGTAAAAGGTGCGCCTGTACTAGTTGGAACAGCCTCTGTAGAGGCATCCGAACTCTTGTCTGGGATGCTCAAAAAAGCCAAGATTAAGCACAGCGTACTTAACGCAAAGCAGCACGAATTAGAAGCCAGCATTATTGTTAATGCCGGCCGCCCAGGCGCAGTGACGATCGCGACTAATATGGCAGGTCGCGGCACCGACATTGTCCTCGGTGGTAACCTTGATGCTGAATTAAAAGAACTCAGTGGCAGCAAGGGCGGCAGTGAGAAAAAAATAGCCTCTGTCAGAGCCGACTGGACCGAGCGTCATGCCAAGGTCATTGAGGCGGGTGGTTTGCATATTGTTGCGACCGAACGTCACGAGTCCCGCCGTATCGATAATCAATTACGAGGTCGTTCGGGTCGACAGGGAGATCCGGGAGTATCACGCTTTTACCTATCGTTAGAAGATCCTTTAATGCGATTATTTGCATCCGATACAGTAAGAAACATGATGCGTCGTATGGGTATGGAGCGTGGAGAGGCGATCGAACACCGTATGGTAACCAACGCTATTATCAAAGCGCAGCGCAAAGTCGAGGGGCGAAACTTCGATATTCGTAAACATTTGCTTGAGTTTGATGATGTAGCCAATGACCAACGCCAAGTTATCTATCAGCAGCGTAACGATCTGCTCGAAGACGATGATATATCTGACATTATTACTAACGTTCGTGTCGATGTGACCGACCAGTGTATTAGTAATTACATACCACCGATGAGCCTAGAAGAGCAGTGGGATGTCCCAGGCCTAGAAAAAGTACTGTCGACTGAGTTTGGTATTCAGTTGCCGATTCAGCAGTGGCTCGATGAAGATAGTCGTCTCGACGAAACAGAGTTACGTGCCAAGGTTGTTAACGAACTTCAAGAGTCCTATGTGGCACGCTACGCACACGTAGGTGAGCAGATGCGTGAAGTTGAACGTCAGATTATGTTGCAAGTTTTGGACACTCTATGGAAAGATCATCTGGCCAGTATGGATCAACTGCGCCAAGGCATTGGCTTGAGAGCCTACGCTCAAAAGAACCCAAAACAGGAATACAAGCGAGAGTCGTTTGACCTGTTCGGTACATTACTTGAGAGTATAAAATATGACACTATTCGATATCTCAGTCATATCGAGGTGGCTTCGCAGGACGACATGGATCGTCTTGAGAAGCAAAGACGCAAAGAACAGCAGAACCGTGAGTATCGGCATGCTCAGTCGTCAGCCTTGTCAGAACAAGCGAGTGAGAATGAGACAGCCAAGGCACGAGAGCCGATTATGCGTGATAGGCCCAAAATTGGGCGCAATGATCCTTGCCATTGTGGTTCGGGTAAAAAGTACAAACAATGTCATGGTAAAATTCAAACAGGGCAATAAAAGGGCTTTCCTATGGCTACTGGCGACGCGCTATTTCCGATCATGTATCCAGTCACTGGATTCAAACTAGGTACCACCAGTGCCGGGATAAAGACCCCAGGCCGCAGCGACTTGGTGATTATGGAAATAGCCGAAGGCAGTTCAGTTGCTGCGCTGTTCACCAAAAATGCATTTTGTGCCGCGCCAGTGATTGTATGCAAAGAGCATCTAGTGCGATGTTCGCCTCGCTATATGCTGATTAATACCGGCAATGCCAATGCGGGCACTGGAGAGCAAGGCTTATTAGATGCTACCCATAGCTGCAGCGCGTTGGCGACATCACGGGGTGTGGATATCAATGCCGTCTTGCCATTCTCTACCGGCGTGATCGGTGAGTACCTGCCTATGGACAAACTTATCGCAGGAATACCCCAAGCCGTTGAAAACTTGTCTGAACAAGGCTGGGAAGAGGCAGCACAGGGTATTTTAACGACAGATACGCGTCCCAAAGGTAGCAGCCGGCAATATGGAGATGACGATCTGGTGACCATCACCGGAATATCTAAGGGCTCTGGTATGATCAAGCCAAATATGGCGACCATGCTAGCCTATGTGGCCACCGATGCCTTCGTCGATAATGAGTTGTTGCATCGAGCCCTAACGATCGCTACTGAAGCATCATTTAATAGAATCACGGTGGACAGTGATACATCTACTAACGATTCGGTGGTGCTTGTTGCCACAGGCGCTAATGGTGTGGCTATTGACGAAGTCTCTTTTGACACCTTTGTCGATCAACTTAGCCAAGTCTTTACTGATCTAGCTCAGGCAATTATTCGCGATGGTGAAGGTGCCAGTAAATTTGTCTCGGTAGTGGTTGAGCAGGCATTAAGTAAAGCTGAAGCCTTGAGTGTTGCTTATACCATCGCCGAATCTCCTCTGGTCAAGACGGCGCTGTCGGCTTCGGACCCTAATTGGGGTCGTATTTTAGCCGCGGTTGGCCGATCTGATATACCTGACCTGGATGTTAACCTTGTGCAAATTTTTCTAAATGACGTTTTGATCGCCGAGCATGGTAGTCGCGCTGAAACATATAGCGAAGAGGCAGGGCAGGAAGCTATGCAGTCTGAGGACATTGAAATACGCGTTAGCTTAAGCCGTGGCGACCATAATGAAACCGTCTGGACTAGCGATCTTACGCAGGAATATGTGCGCATTAATGCCGAGTATCGAACCTAAGGGTCAATTAATAGCATGACGCGTATACAGGTCGTTGCAGCAGTTATTCTTGGAGAGCACGAAGGTTCTCCTGATCATATTCTTATTTCCCGACGCCCAGATTATCTTCACCAGGGCGGTCTGTGGGAATTCCCCGGCGGTAAAGTCGAGGATCATGAAACACCTTACCAGGGTCTGCTGCGCGAGCTCAAAGAAGAGCTAGATATAGTGGTGACAAAAGCAACGCCTTTGATGCAGATAACTCATGATTATCCTGACAAAAAGGTGTCTCTAGATATTTGGACTGTTACAGAATTTAACGGTCTACCATTGGGCGTCGAAGGACAAGAGGTTCGTTGGGTGAGTTTACAAGACCTACCTAACTTTGAGTTTCCAGCGGCCAATCAGCCAATATTGGCACGGCTGTGCCACCAAGACTAGAGTCACTGAGTGAGTCTACTTTACTCTAAATCTTCCTCACTAGGTTGGCCATCATCAAACGATGGATCGACAGGAATACTGTAACTTTCACTCGCCCAGTCACCAAAATCAATTTGCTGACAGCGGTGAGAACAAAACGGTCGATATTTTTGTTCTTTAGTCCATGCAACGTCTGTTTTACAGGTAGGGCATTTAACAATGGTCACTTCAGTCACAGTAGTTAATTCTCTTTTGATGTGTTGGCTAAGGCTAAAAAAGTTGTGTGCAAAACATCAACTCTCTCAGTTATTGTTTTTTGGCTAAGGGCGTTGTCAAATACCCACTCTGCTCGGGTTAATTTTTCTTCCCGAGACATCTGGCTATCAATAATACGCTGAATCTGCGCTGGGTCATTATCATCTCTCAGCGCCGCCCGTTGCAATTGCAGTGGCACCGGTAGGTCTACCAGTAACACGGTATCGACCAGCTGATCTTGATCGGCCTCAAAAAGTAGCGGTGACTCCAAAAGCACATAGGGACTGGTCGCCATGCCCAGTTGCTCAACAATCCAGTTGAGTATTAATGGGTGTAATAGCGTCTCTAACCAAGTCTTGTCACTCACATTTTGAAAAATAACTTCCCGTAGTTTGGCCCTATCTAGCTGCCCGTCGGCTAAAATAATATCTCGTCCAAACCGACTGCTAATATCTTTTAGCGCAGGCATTCCCGGTTGAACAACGGCCCTAGACGCATAGTCTGCGTCCACGGACTGAATACCCAGAGATTTAAAAGCAGCGGCCACGGTGCTTTTGCCGCAACCAATGCCGCCGGTGAGTCCGACTATATAAGATTTTTTTTTCAAAGCCAGCGCCTAAATATCTAAGTCATGTTCAGTCGGCGTTTGCTAGAGACTAAACGCAGACAGATACCAAGTAGTGATGTTATCACCCCAGATTAGAGCAATCCAACCCGCAACTGCAAGAAAAGGCCCGAAGGGAATTTGAAGGTTACGATCTTTGCCGCCGATAGTAATCACTAATACACCAATAATGGCGCCTACAGCGCTCGACAGAAGTATCACTAATGGCAAAAGCTCCCAGCCTAGCCAGGCCCCCAGTGCTGCAAGTAACTTAAAGTCGCCATAGCCCATGCCCTCCTTACCGGTGATCAGTTTAAACAACCAATAGACCCCCCAGAGAGACAGGTAGCCAGCAATAGCCCCTAGAACGGCGTCAGGCAGAGGCGCAAAGGTCCCATTCATATTAACAAACAGGCCCAGCCATAGCAGGGGCAGGGTAATTTGGTCAGGAAGAAGTCTTTCTCTCAGATCAATGCCGGCAAGAGTAATTAAGCAGCAGGCCAAAATAGCACTATAAAATGTTGTGGCAGTGGCCCCATAAAAATACATCATAAGGGCGAAAATGGTTGCGGTCAGCAGCTCCACAAACGGATACTGAGCAGAAATAGACGCCGAACAGGTGGCGCAGCGGCCCTTTAAAAACAAATAGCTTAGCAGTGGAATATTGTGCCAAGGGCGCAATGCAGTACTGCACTTTGGGCATCTAGAGGCAGGCCAGGCCAAGGTGACAGCGGGCTCTTCCGTGTTGCTCTTTTCGATACCCAAAATGTCATGTGATTCAAGGTTCCAACGACGGAAAAGCTGTTGTGGCAATCTTAAAATGACGACATTTAAAAAACTTCCGATGAGTAACCCAAAACAAAAACCAACAGCGGCGAGTACTCCGGAAGATAATTCGGCGGACAGAAATGTAGACATAAATAAAGATTCTCTTACAGTTGAACTAGCCTGCTAATCGCGCAAGTATAACAACATCTCGCCAACGGTTTTACACAACACTTCCGATGGAGAAAATCGGCAGATACATGGCAATCATTAGCCCACCAAC
>JAPKEJ010000105.1 GCA_028822155.1 Porticoccaceae bacterium | reverse complement strand
GACCTGTTCGTTGGCAACGAACTGCTCTACCACTGAGCTATTCCCGCAGAAACCATTAATGGCATTTTATAACATGCTGTCCCGTAGGGGACCCTAGATATACACCTTAAACCCCTTCAACCAAATACTCTCACAGGCTGTTGGAGTCTTGCATTCACTCAATCGCTTAACACGCTATAGAGTGAGCCGGCATTCTAACGAAGTGAAACTAAATAGGAAAGCTGAAAATTAATATAAATAATAAATCTTCAAAAATAACACTGCAGAATCGACCGAATATTGTTGATCTTGGCTAATACAGTTTTAGGATATGTGGTTTCGACAGAGTAACTCTTCATAAACTAGGCCAAGCGGTGGATCAGTACCTCTCTATTGCTTCTGGTTGTTCCCTACCCTGCGAAGACCTCTTCCACAACATTGCCAATCAATGTCGTATTAATTACGCAAATGACCGGAGTTGTGCAAGCCTCGCAATAAATCTCTAACTTGCTATTTGAAATCAGATAACAGTAAATAGTTCGGTCTATGAAGCTGAAATAAGAGCATTTTTCCGCATGGGCCCACCGTTAAAATGTTAGATGTCATTTTTCTTTAACATATTGATCAGAGAATTCTAAAAAGATGATGGGATATCTTCAGCGCTACATATCCGGCTTACGTAATAATGGATTAATTTGGATTCTGGTGCCTGGAATCTTCTTTTGCTGGGGCTTTACCTCTACCTCCATAGATATGGTGATCCCACGGATAAAATCGATGTTCGATTTGTCTTATACATCAGCACTATTAATCCAATTCAGTTTTTTTCTCGCCTACCTTTTTATTCCTATCCCGGCTGGTAAGTTTATTCAGTATTACGGCTATAGACAGAGCCTTTTTATTGGCCTGGCGTGCACAGCTTTGGGTGTCTTCCTATTAGCCCCATCAGTCATATTGCAGTTCTATCCTGCTTTTCTAGGCGGTATATTTATTACAGCCACTGGCATTGCTATGCTTCAGGTCACTGCTAACCCTATGATACTTAGCCTTGGCGATCCATTAACAGCTCCGCGAAGACTAATGTTTGCGCAGGCTTTTAATTCTCTTGGTACAACCATAGCGCCCCTTATCGCGTCAATATCTCTGTTGAGTATAGATACATTGTCAACCCATCAAATCAACTTATTATCATGGCAAGACCAGGCAACTTACCACCAAGATAGCGCTCACGCCACGATCTCTTTTGCAATATTACTCGGTAGTCTTCTTGGTATCTTGGCTCTTACTATAAAAGCTCTACCCCAACCGAACCTTCAGCTGACCAAGAAAGGCCAGACATCGGGTGAAACCGTGGTTAGCTCTTACTTTTCGCTTTTAAAAAGACGGAAGGTTTATCTTGGTATGGGTGCTATCTTTGTCTATGTAGGCGCCGAGGTGACCATAGGCAGTCTATTAATTAATTATATGCGCAGAGAGGATGTGCTCGCTGTAGAGGCCTCTGATGCCTCGGCCCTTGTTGCCATTTACTGGGGGCTAGCAATGCTCGGGCGTTTTGCGGGAGTGGTGGCTTTAAAATGGTTCAGTGCCGAGAAAATATTGAGGCTAGCCTCCGCAATGGCAATCTTTTTGGTTGCCATTGCAATTATTTTTACCGGCCCTCTATCTGCAGTTGCGTTGATTTCAGTCGGGTTTTTTAACTCCGCTCATTTCCCTCTTATATTTAGCACTACACTCCGCGGCAGTGATTCTTCAACACCGAAAATTTCCGCACTTCTGTGTATGTCTATATGTGGAGGTGCCATCATTACGCTGATAGCTGGAAGTCTTGCCGATATAGCAGGCCTCAAGGCAGCATTTTTAGTCTGCCTATTCTGTTATGGGTACTGCCTCTACTTTTCCTACTATCACCGTAGTCAGATGCAATAACCCTAAATCAACTGCGATTATCCCGAGTCAATACTGAGATTGATGAGAACAGAAGCCATTGTCTTCCGCCCTCACTCCAACCTCACTTATAGGGTTTTCACCGGTTGCCAGTAAGCGCAAGATCAACCTCTGCATTTCAAGCATTTGGAAGAGCTCAACACCGAGTTATTTATTAACAGTTTTTTTCACTCTCTTCTCACGCATAAAAAATCTTGTTAGATCTTTTTCATCCCCTTTTCGTAGCCAAGTATTGGGGAATTCGGCCGCTTTTGAGCGATCGCCTTGTCGAAAAACTGCTCCGGTGCTGAATTTTTTTGTGTATGGAACAGAATACTCTCCACCGTCTTCCAGACGCTGGTATAGAGCTTTACGTAATT
>JAPKEJ010000014.1 GCA_028822155.1 Porticoccaceae bacterium | reverse complement strand
AGGGTCTACCTGATAGTGATTAAGATCAGTGATTCCTTCAGAGGCCAAAGTATCATCATCAACACAAAAATTACCGGTAAATTCGCGACTATCACGAGTAAGGATAATGTGTGCCGCGTCAGCCATAATCTCAGCCGTTCTCGATCGAACCATCATCATGTCACCACCTAGATGATTTGCCACCGCCGCTGTCGCTATCGCTGTTCTCGGCCAAAGTGCATTAAAAGCAATGCCATCGCGCTTAAATTCAGAACTCATTCCCAATACACACATACTCATACCGTACTTTGCCATGCTGTAGGCAACGTGATTTTGAAACCACCGAATTTCCATGTTGAGTGGAGGCGACAGATTTAACACATGAGGATTCTCAGCTTTGCGCAGATAAGGGACTGCCTTTTGTGAACACAAAAAAGTACCACGAGTATTAACATTGTGCATCAGGTCGTAAGCCTTCATAGACACTGACTCTGTGCTCGATAGGTTTATCGCACTAGCGTTATTGACAAGAATGTCGATGCCACCAAACTCAGCTGCAGTCTTTTCCATTGCAGATTCAACCTGATCCTCATAGCGCACATCCACTAACAAGGGCAATGCTTGACCGCCGGCCTTACGGATCTCTTCAGCTGCAGTATAAATAGTACCACTGAGTTTTGGGTGGGGTTCAGCGGTCTTAGCCGCTATAGCGATATTAGCCCCGTCTGCTGCTGCGCGCTTGGCAATGGCCAAGCCAATACCTCTGCTGGCGCCACTAATGAATAAAGTCTTACCAGATAAATCTGCCATTATTTAATCTCTTAATAATTATGTTTTTTTATTTAATGGAAATTCAACCTAACCCAGCCCACCCTCGGTGAGTTTGGCTGGATCAAGAAGCTTTTCCAATTCCTCTCGAGGGATGTCAGTTTCTTCCTCGGCCACATCTAATACGGCACGACCTTCCTTATAGGCCATTTTCGCTATCTCAGCGGCCTTAAGATAACCAATAATCGGATTTAGAGCCGTCACTAAAATAGGATTCCGCCCTAAAGCCAACTTTAGCTGATCTTCATTCACCGTAAAGGTGGCAATCGCTTTGTCTGCCAATAATCGACTGACATTGGCAAGTAAATTGATACTCGACAAAATATTGTCAGCAATCATAGGCAACATCACATTTAATTCAAAATTACCCGCCTGACCACCAACAGTAATCGCCATATCATTACCGATCACTTGGGCTGCAACCATGGTCGCAGCCTCAGGTATGACCGGATTAACTTTGCCTGGCATAATTGACGACCCAGGCTGAAGCGCCTCAAGAGCAATTTCTCCAAGTCCTGCCAATGGTCCAGAGTTCATCCAACGTAAGTCATTAGCGATTTTCATAATCGACACAGCTGTCGTCTTTAGCTGGCCAGACAGCGATACGACCACGTCTTGTGTATTAATATGGGTAAAGAGATTATCCGCTGGAGAGAAATCAATCCCAGTCGCGTCACTCAATTGCTGATTAAATTCGGCAGCAAAGTCCGGATGTGCATTAATGCCTGTGCCTACGGCGGTGCCACCCTGGGCCAACGTCTGTAGCTTAGGTAAAATCGCATTCAAGAAATATATATTTTGCTCAATTTGTGTCGCCCAACTCAGTAAACTCTGGCTGAGACGCACTGGCATGGCATCCATAAGGTGCGTGCGGCCAGTTTTAATATGGTGATCGACCTGTGCAGCTTTAGCGGTGATCGTATGATGCAAATGATCTAAGGCCGGCAATAGTCTCTCAGTGACCTCTATAACGGCACTTATATGGATGCAACTAGGGATAATATCGTTACTACTTTGACCATAGTTAATATGATCATTGGCACCAACGGCTTGCTTCAATCGCGCTGACGCCAACGTCGCCAAAACTTCATTAGCATTCATGTTGGAGCTAGTACCTGAGCCAGTTTGATATATATCAACAGGAAAATGTACCATTAGATCAGGACTGGCTAATAGCTCAGCAGCTACATCGCTAATCGCGTTGGCCACATCTTTAGGCAACAGGTCCAGCTTGGCATTGGCTTGAGCTGCCGCCGACTTGGCCACCAGCAGTGCACGAATAAACGCCTCCGGCATAGTTTTACCGCTGACCGGGAAGTTATTAATGGCACGTTGTGTTTGCGCCCCATAGAGCGCCGCTTCAGGGACCTCTAGCTCACCCATGCTGTCGCGTTCAATACGAGTCTTCATTACTGCTCCTTTACCACTGATTAAATTATAGATTGTTTGTGTTTAATCGTCCCGCCATACATTCTGAATCCCTTTATGGTAACCCTAAACTAGAGTAGCGACGGTGAACGACCAAGATCGATATATTATCAGAAACAGAATCTATTAATAATCAATTCAATAGATATTCTACATCGGTAATGCGGAATTAGAGTGAGGGTTGTGGTAACTGAACCCTGGGATTAACAAGATTCAATGCGACAGCCATACTCTTGACCTGCATCTAACAACCATTGGGCAATATAATCACTAAAGCTGCGACGGATAATTATATCGAAGCTACCGTCGGTTCGATTGGCAACAATCGCTGTTGCTTTAGCAAAGGTGGTTTGTACACAGCGACCAGCACCAGGGACGGCATCGGACCAACTATAAAAATCATAGACGCTAGCTTTCTTAAGTAAAGTAAGAACCCCATGACCGCGCAGATTGACCAGGGTTTGGCCGCCGCTCACATCAATAATCGCTATATGACCCTCAAACTTTGAGCGCAGCAATGCTTCCAACTCTAGGGCATCTGTAGCACTAGTAATTAGCCATTCATTGGGCCCAAGCCAATAGACGGCGGTATCGCTATTATATTGATAAGTACCGGGTACAGTTGGCAGTGCAATACCCAATACCGACTCGGCACCAGTCACAAAATGTTCGTCACTAGCATCACCACGAAGATTAAGCTGGCAGCCAAGCCTAATTTCTTTGGCGACCACACCAAACTCCAAATCACCATTAAATAACTGATTTGAGCTGACTGGGTGGCTAGAGATTTTACTAAAATAATGCAATGGCGATTCTAAAATAACATCTTGAGCATCTAGTTTAGTCATTTTGGCGCGCCCCTGTTGGGTCATAAAAAACAGAACTGACAATTTCAGCAGCGATCGAACTTCCATCGGCTGCTGGGCAATGAATAGTGTCACCCATACGACTCAGGCCGCCTTTAATAACCGCTAACGCAATGGAATGGCCTAAAGATGCACTGTAGTAACTGGAGGTTACATGTCCTTGCATCGACATAGGTATTGGCTGGTTAGGGTCATTCACGACTTGTGCGCCCTCAGGCAACACGGCACTTGGGTCGAGAGTTTTTAAGCCAACGAGTTGCTTACGATTCTCACGAACTGAATCGCTACGTTCCAAAGATCGCTTGCCTATAAAGCTAAATGCTTTATTTTTACCGACCACCCAATCCATGTTCATATCAGCTGGGGTCATAGACCCGTCGGTGTCTTGACCGACAATGATAAAGCCCTTTTCTGCGCGTAAAACGTGCATAGTTTCGGTGCCGTAAGGGGTAATATTAAACTCTGCTCCAGCCTCTATAAGCTGCTCCCAGATATATCGGCCATAATGAGCAGGCACATTAACCTCGTATGACAGCTCTCCGGTAAAACTAATGCGGAACACGCGCGCGGCAACGCCAGACACCGTGCCCTCACGCCAATCCATAAACCCAAATGATTCAGAGGCCAAATCAATATCCTGGCAGACCTTAGCAATCACCTTCCGGGCATTTGGGCCGGTCACCGTGGCCGTAGCCCAATGATCTGTAACAGACGTGAAATACACCTGTAATTCGGGCCATTCAGTCTGTTGCCATAGTTCTAGCCACGACAAAACACCCGCCGCGCCGCCAGTTGTGGTGAACATGAGATAATGATTTTCAGACAAGCAAGCGCAAACGCCGTCATCAAAGATCATACCGTCTTCTTTAAGCATCACCCCATAACGGCATTTGCCCGGCGCTAACTTAAGATAAGAATTGGTATACATGCGAGTAATAAACTCCGCTGCATCTGGGCCCTGTATGTCAATTTTCCCCAAGGTAGTAGCATCCAGAATGCCGACGCTGTTACGAACCGCCAAGCCTTCTCGATCAACTGCCTGTTGCATTGTTTCATTGACTTGAGGGAAGTACCATGGGCGCTTCCACTGACCTACGTTTTCAAATTCAGCGCCGCTGTCAACGTGCCAACGGTGCATGGCCGTATAACGCTCAGGATCAAATAAATGGTTAATATCACGGCCGGCAATAGCGCCAAACGTTGTTGGTGTGTACGACGGCCGAAAAATAGTGGTGCCTGTTTCAGCAATACCCTGGCCCAAAGCCTTCGCTAAGATAGCCATACCGTTGATATTACCCAGCTTACCTTGATCAGTACCAAACCCTAGCGCGGTGTAACGCTTGACGTGCTCAACGGACTCAAAACCCTCGAGAACCGCTAGTTCAATCCCTGCTGCGCTGACATCTAACTGAAAATCTACAAACTGGCTTGGGGCACGACTGGTAGTTTTACTATGAGGCACTAAAAATAATGCCTGTTGTGGCTGCTCGATTATTTGATCAATCAAAGGGGTAGGAAATTGTACTTGACCCTCACCAAAGCCTGCTAACTTAGCCGCTTCGGCCCCCGCGTTAGCACCCTCTATTAGACCATCTAAAACACCAAATGTGCCCTTGCAAGCACCCGCTGAACGCTCCTGCTGCTTGGACTCTCCAGGCCTAAAACTAACAACAGATGCATCCCAAACCGGTTTAGCCCCAGTGTGAGAGCTAAGGTGAATCGCCGCGCTCCAACCCCCAGAACTGGCAATAAGATCACAAACTAGACTCTGCACAGACCCTGTGACTTCTGACCCTGCTTCATTGATGGGGGCCACCAGAGCTTTACGTACTCGTTTACTCCCCACAGCTTCAATAAGACCATGACCCTCTAAGATCTGAATACCCAAGGCCCTAACCTGTTCGACCAACACACCATTTGGTGCGGTGCGTGAATCCACAACAGCAACCACCGTTCTTCCAGTGTGATACCAGTCGATAGCCGTTTGATAGGCATTGTCATTGGTAACCGCCAAAACCAGCCTGTTGCCTGGCGCGACACCGTAACGGTTAACATAAGTTGATACTGAGGATGCCAGCATGACACCAGGAATGTCGTTATGCGCAAATACTAATGGTCTCTCAAAGGCTCCTGTCGCCAAGACGACCTGAGCGGCACGAACTCGGTGCATACACTGCCGTGGGCCCGACGGGGCACTGATACCTAAATGGTCAGTACGCCTTTCTAAAATCGCTAAGAAGTTATGATCGTAGTAACCAAATACGGTACTACGAGGCAACCGCTGTACATTACTAAATGCACCAAGCTCTTTGGTTATATCAGCAACCCACTGCGTGGCGGACAAACCGTCGATCAGCTGAGTGGATGCCAGCAGGCTACCACCAAACTCAGACTGTTCATCGGCAATGATAACGCGCGCACCGGTTCGTGCCGCTTCCCGAGCAGCAACTAAACCAGCCGGGCCAGCCCCAACGACTAAAACATCGCAGTGCTGATTCAGTTTTTCGTAGCTATCCGGGTCACTCTCTACCGGAGATGAACCCAAGCCTGCCGCCTTGCGGATAAAGTGCTCATAGGTCATCCATAGTTTTTTCGGGTACATAAAGGTTTTGTAATAAAATCCCGGCGGCATTAGGCGCCCAAAGGCCCCTATCAGGCCCATGATGTCGAAATTAACACTAGGCCAACCATTGACACTAGCGGCTTCAAGACCCTCGTACAGCTCAACCTGAGTGGCCTTTAGGTTAGGGATGGTAGAAGCACCTGAACCTATCTGCATGATCGCGTTAGGCTCTTCAGGCCCATGGCCAAAAATACCTCGAGGGCGAGCATATTTAAAACTACGGCCAACCACGTCAATCCCATTAGCAAGTAATGCTGAGGCTAGAGTATCTCCAGCGACACCTTGATAGTCTTTACCGTTAAAGGTGAAGTTAAGGACTTTATTTTGGTCAGTGCGGCCCGCTGCTAACAAACGATTTAATTGTCTCATGCCTCGGTTCCAGTAATCTGTGGCTGCGTGCCGACTTGATAGGTTTCTAGAATTTCGTAGGTTACTGTATTTCGGGTTGCATTAAAGTAACGCCGACACCCGGTCGCGTGATACCACATTTCATGGTGAATTCCGCGAGGATTCGTCCGAAAAAAAAGATAATCAGCCCACTGGGCATCAGAAAGCGTTTCAGGGTTTAATGGCCTGGCGATATGAGCTTCGCCACCATAGCTAAACTCTTCTTCTTCCCGGTACTCTAAGCAATTTGGGCAATATATTAATAACATCTCTATTCTCTCGACTTATTATTTCGACAAGCGCTAGTGGGCAACACCAGCAGCACCATGTTCATCGATCAAAGCTCCAGTATTGAACCGATCTAAGTTAAAGGCTTCTGCCAAAGGATGAGGACGATCATTCGCTACTGTATCGGCGAACACATACCCAGAACCCGGTGTCGCTTTAAATCCACCGGTTCCCCAGCCACAGTTGAAATAGAGGCCGTCAACTGACGTTTTACTGATAATTGGGCAAGCGTCCGGACAGGTATCAACAATACCGCCCCATTGACGATTCATACTAACCCGACTAAAGGCCGGGAATAGTTCACAAATTGCCTGCACGGTGTGTTCTACGACATGAAAAGAACCGCGTTGACCATAGCCGTTATAACTGTCTACACCGGCACCAATAACGAGGTCGCCTTTATCTGATTGGCTAATGTATCCGTGTACCGCGTTAGACATAACCACCGTATCTAAGCAGGGTTTTATCGGCTCTGATACTAAAGCTTGTAGCGGCCGAGACTCTACCGGCAATCTCAATCCAGCCATGGCCGCGACTACGCCAGAATTACCCGCAGTCACACAGGCCACTTTGCGAGCACCAATAAAACCATTAGAGGTCTCAACACCGACTACGGCACCGTCTTTACGGCGAATACCGGTTACTTCCGTTTGTTGGATCATGTCGACCCCTAAAGCATCTGCACCCCTCGCATAACCCCAAGCAACGGCATCATGTCGCGCTGTGCCACCCCGTGGTTGCCAGGAAGCGCCTAAAATAGGGTAGCGACTGTCAGGCGAAATATTAATCAGTGGTGCGATCTCTTTGATCCGCTGTGGAGTAACTACTTCGCCGTCAATACCATTCAGACGATTGGCGTTAACTCTGCGCTCAATATCGCGCATATCCTGTAAGTTATGCCCTAAATTAAGCACGCCGCGCTGGCTAAACATCACATTATAGTTAAGCTCTTGACTCAACCCTTCCCACAACTTCAGCGATAGCTCATAAAGTTGAGCTGCTTCGTCCCACAGGTAGTTAGAGCGAATAATAGTGGTATTTCTGGCTGTGTTACCGCCTCCTAAATAACCTTTTTCGACCACCGCAACATTGGTAATTCCGTGGATCTTCGCCAAATAATAAGCTGTTGCAAGACCATGCCCACCACCGCCCACAATAATTACATCGTAGTCTTTTTTCGGCGTTGGATTGCGCCACACTTTCTGCCAGTTTTCATGGTAGCTAAGAGCATTTTTTAACAAGCTAAAACCAGAATATCGTTTCATGATGACCACTGCGTTTATAAGAGCTTAGACAACCATCATTGGACCAGTTTTTACCCTCTAGGTGCTAGAACAAAAACGTCAATTGAGAGCGGAAAAACGACAGCCAAAGTAATTAAACACAATAATGCCGGTTTTAACGCTAAAATGTCGTTATCGTTATGTAAAATAGTAACAAATACCCGTATGAAAACGACCAATATAAGGTGATTTTGAATGAAAAAAAACACCACTGAGCAATCCAAAATAGCCAATAATTCAACTCACTTGTCTGTTGGCTTTGTGCTCATGCCAAGCTTTACCCTTCTGCCCTTTTCGGCCTTTGTGGACGCTCTTCGTTTGGCTGCCGATGAAGGTGATCAGAGCCGGCAAATTAACTGTCAGTGGACGGTAATGGGACCCACGCTGGAGGCCATCGCGTCCAGCTCTGGCGTCACTGTTCAGCCTTGGGAGATCTATCGCAATCCAGCAGATTTTGACTACGTTGTAGTGGTCGGTGGGCTTCTGAACAACACTCTGCAAGGTAGCCAGCATGTGGTTGATTATCTACAACAAGTAGACGCAGCTCACGTTCCAATTATCGGGCTTTGCACCGGCTCTTTTGTGATGATTCGAGCTGGATTGATGGAGCAACGACGCTGTTGCGTTAGCTGGTTTCACTACAAGGATCTAACCGATCGCTACACCAATGTCACACCCATAGCTGACCAGCTTTTTGTTGACGACGGCGACCGCATTACCTGCGCCGGTGGCGCAGTGGCGGCAGACTTGGCGGCCTACATCATTGAACGTCATCTAGGTCAAAACTGGGCGCGCAAGAGCCTACGCATACTAGTGATGGACAGCCCGCGTCCAGCTAATGCTCCTCAACCACAGCCTGGCAGTGACTATCATGTTAATAATCGATTGGTAGGGCGAGCTCTGCTGTTGATGGAGCAGAACTTGAGTAGACCATTATCAACTGACCAAATAGCCACTCGAGTGGATATTTCCAAGCGTCAACTGGAAAGACTATTTGCCAATGAAACCAACGACAGTCTGCAGAAGTTCTACCGTAAGATTCGTTTGCGCTATGGGCTTTGGTTATTGCAAAACACTAAACGATTGATTACCGATATCGCTCAGGAATGCGGTTTTGCCGACACCGCACATTTTTCTCGGGCGTTCCGCGCCGCTTTTGATAAGAAGCCAACGGATTACCGAACCTAGATCAGAGCTCTTCGCTCACTACTCGGTGGTTTACTGTAAAGATCGCTGTAGCACTTACTGAAATGGGGCGCAGTAGAAAAGCCACAGCTAATCGCTACGTCAATCACTGGGATAGATGTCTGTAAAAGAAGCAATCGTGCTCGATAAAGCCGCAACTCGAGATAATAGCGTGAGGGTGCACAGTGCAAGTAGCGATTAAACAACCGCTCCAACTGACGACGAGAAATGCCAACAAAATTTGATATCTCATCTAGCGTTAGCGGCTCTTCAATGTTGTTCTCCATGAGCACGACAGCCTCAACAAGGCGTGGCTGACTGGCTCCAATGAGATATTTTAAAGGAGCCCGTTGCGCATCTTTTTCTGTGCGTACTCGATCACAGGTGAATTGTTCAGATATCTGTTGCACTAACTGATGTCCATGAATGCTAGCCACCAAATTAAGCATTAGATCAATTGAACTTATGCCTCCCGAACAGGTGTATCGATCCCGATCAATTACAAACAAACTAGAGGATATTTCAAGCTTAGGGAATTCTTCTCGTAGACTGGCTAAATTTTCCCAATGAATGGTACAGCGATATCCGTCTAAGAGACCGGCCGCCGCTAGCGCATAGCTTCCAGTGCAAATACCTCCCATAGGAATCTTACGCTTTGCCATCTTTCGCAGACCGTCCAAAAGAGGCTTATCACAGTGGCTCTTCACTGAGTAACCTCCACAGACCAGTATTACATTGGCTTCACTTGCATCATCGAGCCCACCGTCTAAGGTAAGCTCCAGTCCAGCACTTGACACTGCGGGCTGACCGCCAACACTATGCAGCGACCAGCGGTATAATTCTTTACCCGACAGCCTATTAGCCATGCGCAATATGCCCACCGCATTTGAAAAGGTACTCAGAGTATATTCGGGAAGCATGACAAACCCAACATGCAGAGTTACTGCTTCAACTTCACTAGCTTCAATATCGTCAGACATTTTTTACCCCTACCTTTCGGCTGCAGGCCCTTTAATAAAAAGCCATGCATAACGGCCTTTTTACCAAGGCTCTTTTCCCGAGTATAGGCTACAAAATAGGTTTTGCTATAGACTTTTTATCATCGTCTGCGTTTTCTACCGACAGAAGAATCTTGGCCGGCTTTTTGCGGGGGTTTATCAACCACTGAAAAGAGATTTGGGAAAGGATCTTTTTTGTTAGGAAAAGCCATAGCATCAACAAAATAACCCTGAAATTTTGGCTCCATAGCCGTCTCAATCTTCTCTATGTTTTTAACGAGTGTCTCAATAACATCTCGAGACTCAGCATTTAACAGCGCGATACGAGCGCCTGTACCAGCCGCATTGCCTGCAGAGGAAACCTGCTCAAGAACACAGTCAGGAATCAAGCCTAAGACCATAGCGTGCTGCACGCTAATATGGCTCCCAAAGGCGCCAGCCAACCGAATGCGCTCAATGTGGTCAGTACCTATATGGTCCATTAGCAATTTCACCCCAGCATAGAGCGCAGCCTTAGCCAGCTGAATTTGGCGAATATCATTTTGTGTCACTACAATCTGCATCTCATCTGCATCTGGGGTATGTAAAACATAAGACCAGGTTCGGTCATTCTTGATAATTCTAGAGCTTCGATCAATCAAGTCGCCATCAACGACTCCGTCCACAGTCACTATGCCCGACAGGTACATTTCAGCGACCACTTCAATAATTCCAGAGCCGCAGATACCTGTAACACCATGGCTAGCAACGGCCTCTATAAAACCATCCTCATCAGACCAAAGCTCTGACCCAATCACTTTAAATCGCGGCTCCAGAGTTTCTGGATTAATTCGAACTCGCTCTATGGCGCCAGTCGCGGCCCTCTGTCCGCAACTAATCTGCGCTCCCTCAAACGCCGGGCCGGTGGGGCTAGAGCACGCCAACAGGCGTTGGCTATTACCTAAAACTATCTCTGCATTGGTGCCCACATCGACCAACAATGTCATCCTGTCTTGTAACTGAGGCTCTTCAGACAAAATCATACCGGCAGTGTCAGCGCCAACATGGCCGGCAATGCAAGGTAATATATAGATGCGACCACCCTCATTAATTGCTAAATCTAACTCAGTCGCTGGCATTTCCACAGCAGCATCTGTGGTCAAGGCAAACGGCGCGCCACCAAGCTCTACAGGGCTAATACCGAGTAAAATATGGTGCATGATCGGGTTAGCGACTAAAGCAATCTCCAAAATATCCTCTATACCGACGCCTAACTCTTCGGCCACCTCGACAAAGAGTTGATTAAGCGCCTGGCGAATGACAACGGTCATCTCATTGGCGCCTTCAGGGTGCATCATCACATAGGACACACGGCTCATTAGGTCTTCGCCAAAGCGTATTTGCGGGTTCATGGTGCTAGCACTGGCCAGTACTTGGCCACTTGCTAAGTCGCACAGATGCGCAGCAATGGTAGTCGAACCCACATCCACCGCAACACCGTACGCCTTATCGTAGAATCCAGCCCAGAGAGCAATAATCTGATGATTTTTGTGCACGGCAACGGTGATTGCTCTCTTACCCGCCGCCAGCAGCGGCTGTAAGCTCTTCAGTAAGCGATTATCACAGCGGAGACCGGACAACTGCCATTCTTGCTCTAACGTCTCTATAAGCCGCTGCAGATCCCCTTTCGGCACATGCATGTCTGGCTCTTCTACTTGGACATAATAAAGTCTAGTTGAGGGGTCTAGACTAATATCACGGTACTCAGCATCTTTACGCACAATTTGTCGATGCACCTGACTTTCAGGTGGCACATCTATTACCACATCATCCAACAACAGTGTGTGGCAACTTAGACGGCGGCCATTGGCTAAAGGGGGTTTTCGCTCGCCATATTTAATCTCTGTAGCACAGAGCGCTGAGAGATGAGTACTATCAGAGTTAATTTGGTGCTTTGGAAAGGTGCCTTCGGCACAGGTGATTTGGCAACGACCACAAAGACCTCGACCCCCGCAAACAGAGTCGATATCCACTCCCAAAACCCTCGCCGCATGCAGCAAAGGCGTGTTTACCGGAAAGCTACCACGCCGACCGGAAGGCGTAAAAACAACTTTAACCTGCTTATCTGCCATTAGACCTACCTTCCTACTTTTACTACGTTCCATTTAAACACTACAGGACATTTAAGCTCGCTGGCGGCGACCACCGCGCACTCGTTCGGTACCTGGAGCCTGAGGTTCTCGATAAGCCTTGATCCAATTGGCACAGTTAGGATCATTACCCATCATTACATCACCACCCCGCACGGCTTGCATAACCTCTGGGTGCAATGGGCTAGTAATGGCTGAGGTCATTCCCGCCCCCATTGCCATAGTTAAAAACGCACTATTGATACCATTTCGATTAGGCAACCCAAAGCTTACATTGGAAGCACCACAGGTGGTATTAACTTTTAATTCATCTCGTAGACGACGGACCACATGCATTACCTGCAAACCAGCGGTATTAATCGCGCCAATAGGCATCACTAAGGGGTCAACAATAACATCACTATAATGAATGCCGTAATCAGCCGCCCGCTCGACAATTTTCTTAGCCACGGCGAAACGTTCATCAGGATCTTCTGAAATTCCGGTTTCATCATTGGATATGGCGACGACAGCGGCGCCATATTTTTTTACCAACGGAAGGACTCTCTCTAAGACTTCATCTTCACCCGTAACCGAATTAACCAGAGCTTTGCCCTGATAAACAGATAGACCCGCTTCCAATGCCGCAATAATAGAAGAATCGATACTCAGAGGAACATCGGTAATTGATTGTACCAACTGAATCGCCTCAGCCAGAATGCGCGGCTCATCGGCCAAAGGTATACCCGCATTAACATCCAGCATGTGCGCACCTGCCAGAACCTGAGCAAGCGCATCAGATTCGACACGGCTGTAATCACCCACTTTCATTTCTTCAGCTAAGATTTTACGGCCCGTGGGATTAATCCGTTCGCCAATAATCACAAAGGGTTGGTTAAAGCCTATTTTGACTTCTTTGGTGGCTGAGCTGATGGTGGTTACAGTCATATTATTCTCCTAAAATTAACGATTCGGGTGCCAAGGCGTTCTATCACCTAGCACCTTGGTTTTTTCTACAATTTCAGCTATGCGCTCTTCTTGGCGATAAGCCATAATGTGGACGCCGCTCACGCCCTCTATCTCTTTAACCTGATTAACCATATCAATACAGATATTGACCCCTTCCTGACGCTGATCCTTCGCTCCAGCAAGACGCGTAATAATTTCGTCAGGTATATGCACGCCAGCAACATTATTGCGAATCCATTCGGCCGATTTAGCTGATGCCAATGGACCAACCCCCGCCAAAATAAATACTTTTTTATCTAAGTTCATGTCTCTTACTTCAGACATGTAGTCTTTTAATCTGTCTATATCAAAACAATACTGAGTCTGGACAAACTGGGCGCCAGCAGCCACTTTTTTGGCTAACCGCAGTGGTCGATAATCCATGGGTGGTGCAAAAGGATTGGCGGCTGCACCTAAAAAAACCTGAGGTGGCGAACTGATTTTGCGACCACTCATAAACTGACCGTCATCCCGCATTCCGCCAATCATTTGTAGGCTAGTCATGCAGTCCATATCAAATACCGGCTTAGCTTGCGGATGGTCACCCGACTGCACGCCATCACCAGTGAGGCAGAGTATATTAGATACACCCATGGCGGACGCGCCTAACACGTCACCCTGCATGGCAATACGGTTCTTATCGCGGCAAGAGATTTGCATAATCATCGAATAGCCACGCCGAGTCAGCAGCGCACACAAACCAACGCTGGACATATGACAGTTACCACCTGAGCCGTCGGTAGCATTAATAGCGTCCACACAGCCATCAAACAAAGCTGCCCGCTGGTAAACCTCATGCGGATCAGCAGAATCTGGCGGTGCTATTTCAGCAGTAACTGCAAAGTGCCCCGCACGCAGTATTCTCTCAAATCGACCGGGAGAATAATGACCCGGCAGTATGGGTAAATTCTCTCCAGCTAAAGGCTCATCTTCAAAGATCATGCGTCGCTAGCCCCGATTCTTTTTCTCACTGCGCGCAACCAGGCACTAGAACCTTTAAGCCGCAAATCGACCGGCGCCTGAATGACCTGAATTGATGCTACTGGATTGCCTATCCGCTGATGACCTTGCCACGAAGTGACCCAGACACAAACCATATTAGGCTCAACTTCGCAGTTACCATTCGCTCGCACACCTCCGCAGGGGCCATTACGTAAACTTTTGGGACAATTCATCGGGCAGGCCATGCCGGTTTCACTTAACGTACATTGACCACATGATTTAGAATCAAACAGAAAACCCTTGAACAACTTCTCTACTGCGGCAAATACTCGATCTAATCGGGAGTAGCCCAACCGTATAAAAATTGGATGCAAAGCTACCAAACAGTTCTCGAGGCCTTGATAAATTAGGCGTAACCACCGGGCATTTTTAACCGACCAGTAGCGTACCCTCTTCATGCAGACTCTACCTTAAGGCCCTTGTTAGCTACTAAGGCTGCAATATCAGCGTTAGAAAATTCAGTTTCGATAGCATCGGCAAACTGTTGGGCCAACTCTTGTGGTGTACCCTGGGCTTCCAGTGAACTGGTTACTCGGCGCCAGTCGTCTAAATACTCTGCACTACCACCTTTACCCGCTTTCATAGCCGCGCGGTCAATCGCCGCCTGGAAACGATGACTAAGCATGGCTTTACCGCGCACACGACCGCTTTTAACCAATATCTGAGCTGGTATATCACGCCAAAACACTTCAATTTTTTGCATACCATTCCCCTTTATCTAAACGCATATCATTTAAATTTTAAAATCTGCTGCTGCAGGCTGTTATTCAGATCGCCATACCCCGTATGCAAATGGCGAAACCCTAAACCTAAAAATTCTGACGCTATTTTTGCCTTAGCCACTAGGTCACTATCTTGTCGCTGCGACAGATAAACCACACGGGTATAATTAGCAAAGTACTGGTCACGTAACTCGGGATGCCTGTCGAGCTTTAAGCCTTTAATCATAATGCGGTCAAAATGCTCAACCAAAAAGTCTGTTAGATAAAAAGTCCCCAACTCCTGTTCTGCCAATTGAGAAAAACGTTCTTCAGTGGCATAAACCGAATAACAGTGGGCGCCTGGCAGGCGCTCTATATTCTCTTCCTGTAACACCCGATCAATCTCACCACCAGTACCACAGTCAGCGTAGGCAACAAAGATGCTCTGGTACTGATCACGGTTCTGTTTGATCTTATCGCGTAATTTTTGAGGAATTAATTTTGGTCGGTTATGTAGCTCTGCATCCAAACATTGCAAATCGATTTGGTTCCAGTGATTTAGCTTCTGCAACCAAACTATTTCATGGGCTAGTGCACCGCAGGCAATCACTAATAGCTTTGCCTTTGCCAGTTCACTCGCCCCTTTCATTAAGCAGACTCTAACGCACGACTCTCGGCCACCAATCGAATGGCCGTAGTCGATGCATCTGCAGCATCGCGGCAATAGGCATCGGCACCAACCGCCAGACCGAATTCTTCATTAAGTGGCGCACCGCCAACCATAACAATGTATTTATCTCGTAAATTCTGTTGTTTTAAAGCATCGACCACTACCTTCATGTAAGGCATGGTAGTCGTTAAAAGAGCCGACATGCCGAGAATATCTGGTGTGTGGCGCTCCAGCGCGGCAAAGTAATCTTCAACAGAGTTGTTGATGCCGATATCGTAAACCTCAAACCCAGCTCCCTCCATCATCATTCCCACTAGGTTCTTGCCGATATCGTGGATATCGCCCTTAACAGTGCCGATAACCACTGTGCCTACGGGCTTGGCGCCTGTCTCAGCCAACAATGGCTTTAAAATCGACATACCGCCTTTCATAGCATTGGCAGATAACAGAACTTCGGGCACAAATAGAATACCATCACGGAAATCAATACCAACGATAGTCATGCCAGCAACCAAGGCTTCGCCCAAGAGTTTTTCAGGACCCCAACCTCGAGCGAGAAGGATGTCAGTTCCTTCCATAATTTCTTCTTTTAATCCGTCGTACAGATCGTCATGCATCTGGAGAACTAAATCTTCATCGGATAGCTCTGCCAATACGATATCATCTTCATCAGACATTTTCTGTAACCCTCAACTAGGTTTCTTAATAATCTCGATCGGCAAACGACCCTTTGCGTCGCGCCATAAAGTCCAGCAGTGCTTCATCAATCGCCGAGTCCAGCGCTGGCGCCTGATATTCATTAAGCATTTTCTTCCATATAATATTGGCGCGCTGGGCTGTATCCAGAGAACCATCTGCAGTCCATTGCTCATAGCTGTTGTTATCAGCAACCGTTGAACGATAGAAAGCAGTTTCAAAGTTTTTCAGCGTGTGGGCAGAACCCAAGTAATGCTTGCCGGGTCCAACCTCTCGCACGGCATCAAGTGCCTGGCCGTTCTCAGACATATCCATACCGCCGAGTAATACCGCGATCATACTGGCCTGATCAGAATCCATAATAAATTTCTCATAACCCATCGCCAAGCCACCTTCCAACCAACCGGCAGTGTGTAACATAAAGTTAACTCCGGCCAAAGCAGATGTCTGCAGAGTATTGGCCGCCTCATAGGCCGCCTGAGCATCGGGCAATTTAGAACCACAAAGGCCACCACCACTGCGAAAAGGGACACCAAGACGTCGAGCCAATGATGCCGCAGCATACATAACCTGACTGGGTTCTGGCGTACCAAAAGTAGGTGCACCGGTTGCCATAGATACAGCCGCAGCAAATGTCCCAAAGACAACAGGCGCTCCTGGTCGACATAATTGAGTAAAGGCAATGCCCGCCAGCGCTTCGGCCAAAATCTGAGTGACCGTGCCAGCTGTGGTGACAGGAGACATAGCGCCAGCAAGAATAAACGGTGATATCACTGTCGCCTGATTATTGCGCGCATACACTTTCAATGAGCCAAGCATGGTAGCGTCATAGGTCATTGGCGAATTGACGTTGATAAGACTAGTCAGCACACAATTTTGATCAACAAATTCTTCGCCAAAAACCAACTTAGCCATGTCCACTGTATCTTGGGCACGCTCGTGATGAGTTACTGACCCCATCAATGGCTTGTCGCTTAGTTTGAAATGGGTGTACACCATATCGAAGTGACGTTTGTTCACTGGTAAATCAACAGGCTCACAAATAGTGCCACCGGAGTGATGGATATCTGGCGCCATATAGGCCAATTTAACAAAGTTTTCAAAGTCATTAATAGTCGCGTACCGACGACCTTTATCAATATCATGTACAAACGGCGAGCCGTAAGCGGGCACTAAGACAGTGCGTTTGCCGCCGATAATAACGTTACGCGCTGGATTACGCGCGTGTTGCACATATTCGCGTGGCGCCGTCGCTTGAATCAATGACCGGCACAGGCCTTTGGGAAAGTGTACCCGAGAGCCCTGAACATCGGCTCCCGCTTCTTTCCACATTTCCAGAGCCTCTGGATCATCCAGAAAATCAATGCCGATCTCTTCTAAAAGGATATCAGCGTTATCTTCTATGAGCTGCAAATTCTCTTCGGTAAGGTATTCAAGATACGGAATTTTCCGCTCGATAAACGGAGTAGTTTCAACCACCGCATTGGCACGAGCTTCGCGACGCCCTTCACGGCCACCGCTCTCTCTTCCTGCTCTTCTACGCCCTGCTCGTTCAGTCATAATAACGCTTCCGTTGGAGAGCTTAGTTCTCTCAATTAATCGATCTGCTATCGTCCGCAGTCTGTTCCTGTTTAGGGCAGTCCGCATATGGCGATGCGACACGGTAATATCCGTATGCGACGCTACTTAAAAGTATCTTTTAACGCCTTTTTTTACCTAGCTTCTAAGGGCCACGTTGTCGCCATCAAACGGCGATTCTTCAATCACCGTAGCGCGGTAACGTTCACCTAAAATTTCAATCTCTAATTCAGTGCCAATAGCTCCGTAGGCTATTTTTACCAATCCTAACGCTAGAGATTTTTCGACGCGAAACCCAAACCCACCTGAAGTCGCTCGACCCACTAACTGACCATCTTTATACAACCCCTCAGAGCCTCGGGCATCAGCATCAACAACCCCATGAACCTCAAGAGTTGCAAAGCAGTTCTCAAACCCGCGCTGCTGCCAATCAATAAGGCCTTGCTTGCCGACGAAATCACAATCCTTATCCAATTTCACAAAACGATCCAAACCAGACTCAAGGGCTGAGTACTCAATAGACATCTCACGAGGAATTAATCGATATGATTTTTCGAGGCGCATAGAGTCCATTGCACGTATGCCAAAGGGCTTGATTTCAAACTCGGCACCGGCGTTCATTAATTGATCAAAGATATAGTTTTGCATCTCAATAGGGTGGTGTAGCTCCCAACCCAGTTCGCCTACGAAGTTAACACGCAGCGCCTCTGCTTGCGCATAGCCAACATTAATCGACTTTCCGGTTAGCCATTTGAAGTTATCATTGGATAGATCCGTATCAGTAAGCTTTTGGAGCACATCACGAGATTTTGGTCCCGCTAGCACCAGTACGCCCATTTGAGTAGTGATTTTCTGAAGATTAACCGAACCATCACGAGGCGCAAGCTTGGTAAGATAGTCCCAGTCATGGCGTTCTTGGCTGCCGGCAAACACTAGGTAATAGCTATTTTTTGCTCGCTTATAAATAGTAAATTCTGCTCGAACACCTCCGTTTTTCGACAGCATATGGCAAAGCCCGATGCGGCCAATCGCTTTAGGCACATTGTTAGCTACAATACTGTTCAGCCAGCCTTCAGACCCATGGCCAGTCACTGTGCACTTAGAAAAGGCAGACATGTCCAAGACGCCAACATGCTCATTCACATGGCGACATTCCTGACCGACAAAATCAAAGTAATTAGAGCGGCGAAAAGAATTCTTCTCGACAATACGACCGTCAACTAGCGCTGTAGAATGGTTTTTATTCCACAATGTATCCGCTTTATCGAGATCATCCTCTGATAATGAATAACCAGGAGGTGCAAACCAATTGGGTCGCTCCCAGCCATACACTGAACCAAATACCGCACCTAGATTTTTCATGCGATCATAGCAAGGTGTAGTTTTTAAAGGACGCGCGCCACCACGCTCTTCATCTGGATAGTGATTTTTAAAGACATGATCGTAGGCCTCTTCGTTTTTGGTGCGCAGATAACCGCGAGTCGCGTAAGGTCCAAAACGCCTCGGATCAACGCCCATCATATCCACTGTAGGCTCACCGTCTACGATCCATTCTGCTAACTGCCAACCAGCACCACCGGCTGCGGTGATACCAAAACTGTGCCCCTCATTAAGCCAGAAGTTCTTTAACCCCCAGGCTGGGCCCACTATAGGGTTGCCATCTGGGGTGTAGGCAATAGCCCCGTTATAAATGGTTTTGACACCTACCTCTGCGAAGGCAGGAACCCGGCTCATGCATGCTTCAATATGAGGCATTAGTCGATCAAGATCACCGTTAAATAATTCATATTCGGACTGATCGCTAGGACCGTCCATATAACAACAGGGCGCGCCCTCTTCATAAGGCCCCAAGATAAATCCACCAGCCTCTTCCCTCAGGTAGTAACCTGCGTCAGATTCACGCAATACCGCCTGCTCTGGCAAACCCGCTGCTTTTCGGGCTAGGATGTCGGGGTGTGGGTCAGTCACAATATACTGGTGCTCTACTGGGATGACAGGGATATCAAGCCCCACCATCTCCCCGGTTTTACGCGCGAAATTGCCGGTACAAGCAACGACATGTTCACAGTGAATGTCGCCTTTGTCGGTTTTGACTATCCAGCTATCATCTGTCTGTTGTTCAAGATCCAAAACAGTCGTATTACGATAGATCTCTGCACCGCGAGCGCGAGCACCCTTGGCTAGTGCCTGAGTAAGATCAGCTGGTTGAATATAGCCATCATCCGGGTGCTGAATAGCACCGATAATTCCATCAGTATTGCACAGCGGCCAGACCTCTTTAACTTCTTCCGGCGTTAAGAAGTTAACCTCTACGCCTACTGTTTGGGCAATGCCCGAGTAATATTTATACTCATCCATTCGGTCTTCAGTGGCCGCCAACCGTATGTTAGAGACCACACTAAACCCAACATTTTGACCGGTTTCTTCCTGTAATTCGTGATAAAAATCGACCGAGTACTGATGTAACTTACCCACCGAATAACTCATGTTAAACAAAGGAAGCAACCCTGCAGCGTGCCATGTAGAACCAGACGTTAGCTCTTTACGTTCAACTAAAACGACGTCAGTCCAGCCTTTCTTGGCCAGATGATAGAGCGTGCTAACGCCCACAACACCCCCACCAACCACTACCACCTGTGCACTTTTCTTCATAGCAACTTCTCAATTTTGTCTTTTATTTAGGGCTTTAATAATTGCGAAGTGTAGCTGGCAACACAACGCAGATAGCCCACAGTTGCGACTGAATTATACCTGAAAACGCCAAACACTTAGAGTCGCTTTTGAGACAACCATTGACGGTCTTAGAAATCCCTTTAACATAGGCTTTACGGAAGATGAGGCACCTAAAAATTAACGTCCATTAAAAGAGAGAGCTACAGCAATGAGTGACATTGAAATCGCCCGCAACAGCAAGATGAAAGCGATCACTGACGTAGCCGCAGGTATCGGTATACCAGAGTCGGCGCTTGTACCCTATGGCAAAACTAAAGCAAAAATCGACCCTGACTATTTGACCTCGCTAAAAGACCGCCCAGATGGAAAGCTGATTTTGGTGACTGCTATTAGTCCAACTCCAGCTGGCGAAGGTAAAACTACGACCTCTGTCGGGCTTAATGACAGTCTAAATAAAATAGGTAAAAAATCGATTGTTTGTCTGCGCGAACCAAGCCTTGGACCCTGTTTTGGAATGAAGGGTGGCGCGGCTGGGGGAGGTTATGCTCAGGTAGTACCTATGGAAGATATTAACCTGCACTTTACAGGGGACTTCCACGCAATAGGTGCGGCCCACAATCTACTCTCTGCTCTGCTCGACAATCATATTCATTGGGGCAACAGTTTAGAAATAGATGCTCGACGTATTCAGTGGAAGCGGGTGATTGACATGAACGATCGCGCCCTTCGCAGTATTAATTGTGGACTTGGTGGCCCCGGCAATGGTTTTCCTCGCCAAGACGGCTATGACATTACCGTGGCCTCAGAAATTATGGCCATATTCTGTCTAGCTAACGATCTTGAGGATCTCAAAGCCCGGCTAAACAAAATCGTTGTGGCGTACACCCGCGATCATAAGCCAATTTTAGCCAGTGAGATTAAAGGTATTGGCGCCATGGCTGTGTTGCTGAAAGACGCGCTTGCACCGAATTTGGTACAGACTTTAGAAAACAATCCGGCGATTATTCACGGTGGTCCTTTTGCCAATATTGCTCATGGTTGCAACTCGGTTATAGCCACCAAAGCGGGCCTAAAACTAGCCGATTATGTGGTAACAGAAGCCGGCTTTGGAGCAGATTTGGGGGCGGAGAAATTCTTTAATATCAAATGCCGCAGCGCCAACTTAAGCCCCGACGCCGCAGTCATCGTTGCCACGGTTAGAGCGCTTAAGATGCACGGTCACGTAAGTAAAGACAACCTGGGTGAAGAAAATGTAGAGGCCTTACATGAGGGTTGTAGCAACCTAGTAAGACACATCGAGAACGTTAAATCATTTGGTGTGCCAGTCGTGGTTGCGATCAACCGATTTACAACCGATACCGATGCCGAAATCGCTATGATTAAGCAGGTAACTGAATTAAATGGCGTGAAAGCTATTGAATGTACTCATTGGGCCGATGGTGGCGCGGGTAGTGAAGCCTTAGCACATGAAGTGGTTGCTTTAGTCGATGGCGGCCATGCTAACTTTGCGCCACTGTATACCGATGAAATGCCAATTTGGGACAAGATTAAAACGGTTGCTACGCGCCTTTATCGTGCCGATGATATTATTGCCGACCAAAAAATTAGGGACCAGATTAACAGCTTCCAAGAGGCTGGTTATGGCCATTTCCCGGTGTGCATTGCCAAAACTCAATATAGCTTCTCGACAGACATGAATCTTAAAGGGGCGCCGAACAATCATGTAGTAGCAATCCGTGAAGTTCGATTGTCTGCCGGTGCTGGCTTTATTGTAGTGGTCTGTGGCGATATTATGACCATGCCTGGCCTGCCAAGAGTACCCGCTGCGAACAATATTGATGTTGACGCGAATGGTGAGGTAGTCGGATTATTTTAGATACAGACCTGGGCAAAGCCACTGCGCTTAAATGCCCCAACTGCGATGGTGAACTAATTGCCGTCGCAGGCAATGCGTCACGAGTCTATCGCTGTGCCAACAACCATAATTTTGATCTTGCCCGCGAGGGCTACCTCAACCTGCATCTATCCCAGCACAAGCGAAGTAAAATGCCAGGTGACAGTAGCCAAATGATTAAAAGTCGGCAACGGTTTTTAAATGGTGGCTATTATCAGCCTCTAGCTGATGCCCTCATTACTGCAGTCAATAATTGTCCTCTTGGTTTTGAGCAAAGATTGCTAGATATTGGCTGTGGTGAAGGCTATTACCTGCAACAATTGGCAAATGCAGCCAAGAGTTCCAACACCAACTTAAAGCTAGTTGGCTTAGATATTTCTAAAGCCGGTGTGCGACTAGCAGCCAACCGTAAGCTGGGCGCTCAACTGGTTGTAGACAGTGCCTACAAGATACCCCTATTTGACAATAGTATAGATACAGCGCTATCAGTCTTCTCACCGATATGCCCAGACGAGACCGCACGGGTTTTAAGCGCTGATGGTTTGCTAATGATGGTGGGCCCAGGAGAGGAACATCTCACAGGCCTTACCGCGCACATTTATGAACAACATCAACCTCATGGCGGCAACTTTAACGTGTTGGATGAACACCCGGCCTTTGATCTTAAGGAACAGATAGACGTTAAGACCAGTATCACCGTGAAGGGGCCTGACATTCTTGACCTATTGACCATGACTCCATATTACTGGCATACCAGTGCTGAGCAGCAAGAACAAGTAGCGGCCCTTACTCTTCTGACTACACCAGTACATTTTTCTCTGCGAATTTATCAGCGCACATCTTTTTGAACAGTAAGTCTCAGTCTTAAATCAAACTAGTAAGCTGGAATATCTGCCGCTGTGCGGAAACCAATATGGGATGATGCCAAAGTTGTATCTTGAGCCTGTCTCGCAGCGGGTCGAAAGCGCTGGCAGTAGTTATCTGAGCACAAAAAGGAACCGCCTTTGAGAGTCTTAACAGTCACCCCAGGTTGCTGTGGATCATAGCCTTCAATGCCGTAATCTCGTTTGCGGTCAGGTCCGTATGCCGTATCAGTCCACTCCCAGACATTGCCAGTGGTATCGTACAACCCAAGTCCATTGGCTGCAAAGCAGCCTACAGGGGAGCTACCAACAAAACCGTCTTCGTTCATATTGTTGTAGGGAAAGCGTCCCTGCCAAGTATTGGCCTTTGGTTTACCCGTATTGGGGCTCTCTTCTCCCCACGAAAAAGACGCGCCATCTAGTCCACCTCGAGAGGCATATTCCCACTCTGCCTCAGTGGGTAATCGTCGTCCCAGCCACTGAGCATAAGCTATAGCATCGGCATGGATAATCTGAACCACAGGATAGGCTTCTTTGCCCTCAAGGGAACTGGCAGGGCCCTCAGGATGCTGCCAATTAGCACCTGGAATGAACCGCCACCAGGTTGCTGGCGAACTTGGTTTGTCTAAATCAGGAGCTACAAACACCATAGAACCTGGCACTCTAAACTCTGATGGAATCTGCGGAAACTCTAGCTCTGACAGACCACGCTCGGCAGCAGTGACATAACCGGTAGCATCGACAAAGGCTTTAAACTGACCATTGGTAACTTCAGTTTTATCAATATTGAAATCAGCAACTTGGACGATCTTAACAGGCCCTTCGTCAGGATAATAACGATTATCGCCAAATTTAAAGTCGCCACCACTAACGTTAATAGTTTGATTGGCCTCACTGCCCGATAGACACTCAAGAGGTAACTGATCTTCACTACAGGCTACTAAAAGGCCTAGGCATAAAATAATTAAGCCGATTTTAATCGAACTTTTATCCATGTTTTCTCTCTATTATTTTGGGCCGTAGGCATAAAAGTCCGTTTTAGCTATACCGCGCTGGTAGCCAGGGCGCTCATGACATCGATCACGAAATGCCATTAGGTTAGGGAGTTTATCCGCGGAATACATCATGGGGGCAATTTCGGCAATAAAGGACAACTGAATATCTGCACCGCTAAAGGTATCCCCGACAAACCAGCTAACGCCTTCTAAGGATTGTTCTATATAACCCAAGTGTCGTGTTAACTCGTCGCTAATACGCGGCTTCAAGGCCTCGCCACCATCGGGCAACTTAGATGTGTAAAGTTTGAGCATTAATGGCAACACAGCGCCACTCTCCCCGTAGTGCAGCCATTGAAGGTATTGCTCATGTTCTTGGCTACCTGTCGAGGGTAAAAGTTGGCCATCACCGTAATGACGCAACAGATAGTCGATAATAGCACCAGATTCAATGACGGTAACATCTCCATCACTTAGCACCGGTGATTTCCCCAAGGGATGCACTGCCTCAAGCTCTGGTGGAGCTAAGCTCGTGACTGGATCACGTTGGTAGCTCTTAATCTGGTAGTCAACACCCAGCTCTTCAAGTAACCATATAATACGCTGAGAGCGTGAGTTATTAAGGTGATGTACTGTCAACATGTGTCTAGATCCTATTTGTTGGGCCTGGTTGTGATTGTTTTTATTTTAATAGATGGCTTTTAATAATATCGAAAATTTCAGGTTGAGTGACCATAGCTGGCACTAGGCCTTGGCCCACATCATTGCTGAGCAAGGGCACATTAACACCGGTATGTTCTTCACTAAAGAAATCATTGGTGGCGTAGTTCACGCCCATAATCTCGCCTTCTCGTGTATTGATACGGGCCACGTGTCCAGGACTATAGACGGGCACTGGAATGTCAACAAAAAGAGTTCGCTCAGCTACCAACTGCGCCGCTTGACCATGATCAGCAGTGACTAGGACCAGTGTGTCGGGGTGGGTTTTGGCAAATGCTAACGCCAAATCAAGTGTTTCATCAAGTTGTTGTAACTCTCCAATGCTGCCACAGGCCTTACGCTCATGTGATTGTTTATCTATTGATGCTGATTCGATCATCAAGAAAAAGCTATCAGCGCCAGAGTCCCCTCCAGCCAATCGCGACAAGGCTGTCTCAGTCATCAATGCAAGACTTGGCATACCTACATACTCAGGATTATCTTCACAGTCCATGGGCTCAGGGTAAGTAACTGAACCAAGCGCCCAGTGTAAGCGGTTCAGTAGGCTGGGTATGGGCTTTTCCGCCACTCGGTCATCTTCACCACGCCACATAACCGGCATAGTGCTGGGTGAAAACAATCCGAGCAGTTTATCCGAGCCGTTGTTATTTAACTCTGTTGCCCGCGTCACGACCTGATAACCTGCCTTTTTTGCCAGCTGCAGGACGCTTTGGCCTGAGCCCTCTGCCACTTGAACAAAGTGTTGCATGCCACCGCCAAGGGCTACATGGAGGCCAGAATCAACTAACTGTTCTGAAATAGAACCGAGGCCACCATTACTTTTAAGGTCTGGAGAGCAATCAGCAATAGTTTTATAGTAAGTTTCTGCTTGAACCATCATCTCTGGGTTTTCACAGTCGCGTGTATTGACATGCGCGTAAAAGGCGGACGGTGTGGCATCGGTAATACTGGCCGTACTAACTATCCCCGATTTAATGCCCTGCTGCTGGGCTAGTTCGACGATATTAACTAAATCTCTATCATCGCCGGCACTCGTGCCTACCCGTCCAATACTCGTTGCAACACCACTCGCCATAGAGGTGGCACTGTTTGCAGAATCAGCGACATAAATTGGTCGATTTGGATTTGCATCATCAACCGTCAATACCTGAGCAGTACTTCTCAATGGCAATTTATCAAGCGTAAGCTTGCCGCGGCTGCCGACAAGATAGTTTCGAGCGATAGTAATTTGATGATCGTCCATACCATCACCAATAATCAAGATGACGTTTCCTGCGGTACTGGTCAAAGAAATTGAACACAGGGCGACAAATAAAAGTGCGGCGAAGATTGTTTTCGCGCTCTTACCACAGTGATAGTTCATAGAATTTATTCCAATTAAAAATGGTGCCCGATTTGAATTTCTAATAGATTATGCCAGTAATTTATAACAAACGGTGCTTTAGATTAGCGATTTCCTCCTATATTATAAATATACTAAAATTTTACTTTAAAAATATTTTTTGGAGCTTCGATTTTATGATTACGCCTGCATTGCAAAGCTTTATTAACCGTCATAAATTGCCAGAATCTTATCTGTCGATGGCTGAGCAATGGTTTTCTCCTATCATCTCGGAGTTTGGCGAACATTATGAGCGCGACCAAAGTATTCAGATAATAGGTATTAACGGCTGCCAGGGCTCAGGTAAGTCAACACTAGCAGATTACCTTTGCACCCAAGTAAAGCTGCAATATGACGTCACCACCGTAGCCTTATCACTGGATGATTTTTATCTAACTAGGGCAGAGCGTAGCGCCCTTGCACGTGACGTGCATCCTCTATTAGCCGTCCGTGGCGTGCCTGGCACTCACGATATTAAACTAGCTATTAACACTATTAATAGCCTAAAGGCTGGTGAAAAAACCTTTCTTCCTCGGTTTGATAAGAGTACTGACGACAGAGTTGCAATTGAAAAATGTTCAATGATAGAAGGTCCTATTGGACTTATAGTAGTTGAGGGCTGGTGCTTTGGCGCCACACCAGAACCTGAAGAAAAGCTAACCGTGTCGATTAACGAATTAGAACGGCAGTCTGATGCCGAGGGTCTTTGGCGTCATTTTGTTAATGATGCTTTGGCTGGAGATTATCAATCCTTATTTAATGTGGCTGATCGCCGCGTGATGCTTAAAGCGCCTTCTTTTGATAGGGTTTTTCAGTGGCGACTAGAACAAGAGCAGAAGTTGGCCGAGAGGTTAAAACTTAGTGATGCAGAGCAAGCTCTTTCAAACATTATGGGCGAAGATGATATTAGACACTTTATTAACTACTTTCAGCGCATAACTGAGCATTGCCTTTTTAGCATGCCGGAGCAAGTCGATCACTTATATCAATTGAATGAGAGCCGTGCCATTACCCACCACAATCGTTTAAATTCAAGCAGCTAGCCTATTACTTTATACCACCACGGCATTTTGATTGAATTCGCTGACAACTCTCAAGAGCTGTCGACAAGTGATCTGGCCCACTAATTTCCCATGATCTAAGACTGGGCGACGACGATGGCCCTTTTTCACCATATCATCGGCAATATCAACTAAATCAGCATGTAACTCACAGTAATCGACTTCTTCTGTCATATAATCTTTGACCTTTCCAACATCGCCATGCTCGTTGTAGGTTACCGCCAAGATAGCTCGCAGACAGTCAATTTCAGATAACAAGCCCACTAGATCATCATGCTCATCAACCACGCATATCCCAGATATCCTATTGTCAATAATCATATGAATCGCATCAAAAAGATCAGCATCCGCCAGGATCTTTATGGGTCCTTGAACCATATAATCGCTAAGGTCAACCGAATGTAGCATAAACACCTCCGCACTTTGATTAACTGTTTACAACAGCAGGTTTTATAGGCCCCCTGCATAGGCAATAAAAGGTTGTGGCCATGAGCCAAGCACTAAAATGGACACCAATAAGGCCAGCGCAAGTATATTCTCGAGGAGATTAGCGCTTTCGCCATCACCATCGGTAGACTTACTCATAGCAAAAATAACCCTCAGATAGTAATAGATACCTACGGCACTACCCACGACTAACACCGCCAGCAATCCCCATAGACCTGACTGAATACCAACCGTAATGACGAAGAACTTGGCCATAAACCCAGCGGTCAAAGGTATACCCGCTAGTGATAACATGGCCACAGTTAGGGCAGAGGCCTCTAGTGGACGATGCCAAAACAGACCCTCAAAGGCACCAATATCTTGTTTAGCTGGATCTTCACCGGCTACCGTTGAGACGACTGCAAAAGCAGCTAGCGTAGTCAATATATAGGCCGTCAGATAAAAGGTAATACTCTGGCTAATGAGTCCGGTATCCAAATGCGTCAAAGCGATCAACACTACGAGTAAATAACCAAAATGAGCAATAGACGAATACGCTAATAGACGTTTGATGTTTTCTTGGCGTAAGGCCAGCCAATTTCCAACTAACATAGACGCAACCGCCAACACCACTAACGCTGTGTTTAAACCGCTGTATTGATGGAGGGCTCCATCTATATAGAAACGGCTAAGGGCAATAAAAACGGCGCCCTTAGAAACGGTCGCAAGAAAACCGGTAACCGGTGTGGGCGCACCCTGGTATACATCCGGAGTCCACATATGGAATGGTGCAACGGATAGCTTAAAGCCAATACCCGCCAAAACCATCGCACTGCCAGCCATTATCAGCATAGGGTTTTCAGCATAGGCGGCGGCGCCTTTAGCACCAATACCTGCGAAACTTAATTCACCAGTAGCCGCGTAAATCAGAGCAAAACCATAGAGCAGCATTGCCGAAGCACAGGCCGACAGAACCAAGTATTTAATAGCGCCCTCAAGAGGCAACTGACCGCGCTCTGGAAAGGCTATCATGGCGTAAAGAGCGACGCCCATTAACTCCATACCCAGCAATAAAGAAACCATGTGACTGGACTGAATTAATACCACCGCCCCTAATACAGACAGCACTAGCAGTAAATAATATTCTTCTTTTCGCTCACCCTCAGGGGAGAATGTCTCTCGAGAGAGTACCAGAATCACCAAAGAGGCGAGCAGAATCAGGCTAGTGAAAAACAGGCTCCAGTGGTCGACTTGTAAAAGAATCGTTACCGGTTGGGTGAAGTCTCGAGCATAACTAGCGCCCCACAGAGTCAGTGTGAAACCAATAGCAGTAATCACCCATGCAACGGACTGATCCCTTTTTATTGAGGCCTGAATCATCAGTACAATAGCGGTAAGAGATAGCATCAAAATGGGCGCTAAGGCAGAAAACATAGTCGCGTTCATTGCGCCAACTCCACTGCGGCAACCGCCGGTGTGGCGGTGAGTTCAAGTAAACTTTGCAATACCGGTTGTGCCGCATCTAATACGGGTTGCGGATAAACCCCCAATACTATTAGAGCGATTATCATTACCGTCATGGTCAGCATCTCGCGAGACCCAAAATCAATAAGACCATATTCAGCCCACTTTTTATTGACCTCACCCTGAAAAGATCGTTGCATAAGAAGTAGAGAATAGGCTGCACCGGTTATAAGGCCCGTAGCAGCAACAACAGTAATCCAAACGTTGACCTGGAATAGCCCCAGTAACACCAAGAATTCAGCAACAAAATTACCCAACCCTGGCAGGCCTAATGATGCCACTACAAAAAACATCGCTACTGCGCCCATCCGCGGCATTTGCTGCCACAGACCACTCATCTCTCGCATGTCTCGCGTATGCAACCGCTCTTGTAATGATCCAGCGATCATAAACAGAGCCGCGGTGCTAAACCCATGAGCCACCATTTGCATCACTGCACCCTGCAGTGCTAATTCATTCCACGCATAGATGCCAAGAAGTACAAAACCCATATGACTGACACTGCTATAGGCAATGAGGCGCTTAAAGTCTGTTTGTCCAAAGGCCAGCACCGCACCATAGACCACGCCCGCAGCACCCAACAACATAGCTGGATAGGAAAAATTCAACGCTGCCTCAGGAAATAGCGGTACCGCAAACCGAATGAGTCCATAAGCACCTGTTTTAAGGAGGATGCCGGCCAGAATAACGCTACCAGCTGTAGGCGCCTGCGTATGTGCATCGGGCAACCAAGTATGAAAAGGAAACCCAGGCAACTTGACCACAAAGGCAATAAAGAAACCCAGCATGATCCAATGCGCAGTTCGCTCGGCCATCTCGGTATTCAGCAAATCAAAGTAACTAAAGGTCCAAACCCCTGTGCCACTATGGTTAACCGCCACCAGTGCCAGTATAGACATCAGCATCAACAAGCCACTGGCTTGGGTAAATATAAAGAACTTCATAGCCGCATAGCCGCGATTTTCATGACCCCAGATAGCAATCATGAAATACATTGGGATTAGCATGACTTCCCAAAACAAGAAAAATAGCATCAGGTCTAGGGCCATGAACACACCTAATACGCCTGCTAGAGACCACAATAAGTTGGCTTCGAAGAAGCCTTTGCGCACCACGATAT
Organism: Porticoccaceae bacterium; assembly: GCA_028822155.1. GTDB lineage: Bacteria > Pseudomonadota > Gammaproteobacteria > Pseudomonadales > Porticoccaceae > HTCC2207. The sequence goes on along the minus strand of JAPKEJ010000014.1, from coordinate 13,077 downwards.
CGGTCCAAGAAGCACTGATAGCAATCGCGCCAAGAACCAGTGTTAGCAATACCATCAGCAAACTAATACCATCTAATGCTAGCTCGATACTAATACCAAAAGCAGGGATCCAGTCAGCCTTAAAGTGCATTAACCACGTCGATGGGTCATTGGCCACAGGTGCTTGTAGTTGGGTAATCTCAGGCATCCCAGATAGGCAAACAAGAAGATACAACAAGTCAGCTAGGACCACAGCCATAGCCACTTTCCGAGGCATGGTGTCACTAATGCGCTCAGATAAAATAGCCAATAAGCCGCCGGCCAGGAGTATCACTATAAGGTTAATCATCACCATTAGAGCACTCCCACTGAAAGATTAGCGGCCAGCGTAATCACTAAAATCAGCCCTGCTACCATGCTTGCCAAGTACCAGCGCATACGGCCTGACTGAGCAACACTCAGCCAGTGGTTAAAGGTTTGATTGAGGGCGACGATGAAGCCATATATCGCATCCACAGGCTCTCCTTTAAGTAAATTAGCCAAGCCATAATAAGGTCTTACAAAAAGTCGATCATACAGCCAATCGATACCCCAACCACTGAGCCAGAACTGTCCCAGACTCTTACCTAGGGCTGAGTTAGCAAGGCCGTCAATTTTTAATCGTCCGCTATAAAAGATCAGGTAGGCTATTAATACACCAAAAATAGGCACCGATATAGACACATATTCAACCCAATGTGCCGGGTGACTGCCATCACCAGCAGGGAAAACCTCAGTGACGGGAATCATGAACCACCCACCCACCATGGCCAAGAAACACAACACCGAGAGCGGCACCGCCATGCGCCAGCCAGTGTCTTTATCAGGTTCGGTGTTGGCCTTACCAAAAAACACCACAAAAACTAATCGAAAGCTATAGATGGCAGTTAGCAATGCGCCTAAAAGGCCGGCCATCCAGAGCCCCGGCCCGATATCAGGAAGTTGATAAGCCTGCAGTAAAATCTGGTCTTTACTGAAGAATCCTGACGTCATTGGTAGCGCGGCCAATGCCGCTGAACCAATCATGAAACTCCAAAATGTGACCGGCATTTTAGTTCTTAAGCCGCCCATTTTGAAAATGTTATGTTCGTGATGTAGGCAGTGGATAATGGCACCTGACCCCAAAAACAATAACGCTTTGAAAAAAGCATGTGTCATTAGGTGAAAAATGCCTGCACTCCAAGCCCCTACACCCAAAGCAAGAAACATATAGCCGATCTGACTAATCGTCGAGTAAGCCAAAATACGTTTGATATCGGTTTGCATCAGCGCAGTAAAGGCCGCCATCAGCGACGTGGTTATGCCAATGACTGCAACCACTGTCATGGCTGTCGGTGCCAACAAGAACAATCCATGAGTGCGCGCTATCAAATAAACCCCTGCAGTAACCATTGTCGCCGCATGAATCAGAGCACTAACGGGCGTCGGGCCGGCCATAGCGTCTGGCAACCAAGTATGTAATGGCAACTGGGCTGATTTTCCAACAGCACCGCAGACTAATAGGAGACAGGCTATTAAGGGGACAGTATCACCAACCTGCCAAGTTTGGTTGGCCTCCCCCACCATAGTCTGAATATCTAAAGTGCCTAGCTCAGTGAATAACAGTAATAAACCCAAAGCCATGGCCGTATCGCCGATACGCGTTACGATAAAGGCCTTACGCGCGGCATGCCCATTGGCGTTGTGCTGGTACCAGAACCCGACTAACAGGTAACTACAAACCCCTACGCCTTCCCACCCCAGATACAACAACAAGAGGTTATCGGCCATAACCAAAACCAACATGGCGGCAACAAACATATTCAGGTAGGCGAAGTATCGCGCATAACTTGGATCTTTCTCCATAAATTCAGTAGAGAACAGGTGAATTAAAAAACCAACGCCGGTAATTACCGACATCATCACTAGAGTCAGCCCATCAAAATAAAACGAAATGCCTGGAGCAAATCCTGCCACTTCCATCCAGGTCCACAGGGAAAGTTGAATAACCTGCTGATTCTGCATAAATTCGGCAGCCAACAGTAGCGTTAGTAAAGCCGCTATGCCCACTGACCCAACGCCCAGAGCCCCAATTTGCAATGCCTTAAAACGACTACCAAACAGCATCAAGGTCACTGAGCTAAGCAAGGGAATCAGCGGTATTAGCCAAATAGTCTCACTCATAATTAACCCTGCATCCGGTTGGCATGATCCATATCCAATGTTTTAAAGCGTTTCTGAACTTGAAGTACCAAACCCAGACCCACGGCCACCTCGGCTGCAGCCACAGTGAGGATAAGCATAAATACTATCTGTCCGTCAGGTTGTCCCCAATGAGCTCCCGCAGCGACAAAAGCCAAGGCCGCGGCATTGAGCATGACTTCCAGTGACATCAATATAAAAATAATGTTGCGCCTAATCATTAGGCCGAGCATGCCAATGGCAAACAGGAGCGAGGAGACTAGAAGGATGTGGTTAAGTGGTATATTTAGGCCGTCCATTATTGACCACCCTGCTTTTCTAAGTTGTCTCGCTCAAGATAACGACGACCAAGGTGGAAAGAACCAACCAAACCTGCCAGCAATAACATAGAGGCAATCTCTACCGCTAACACATAGGGGCCAAATAGAGACAAACCCACCTCTTTTGCCGAGACGGCGGTAATAGACACTGGGCCGCTGGTTTGACTAATCACCATGACTAGTTCAATGAGTAATACAACCGATAAAATCGCAGGCCCTGCCCATATTGATGGCTGTAGCCATTGCCGTTCCTGCTTATCGCCCTTCTCACCTAAGTTAAGCATCATGATGACAAAGACAAATAGCACCATAATGGCCCCAGCATAAATAACAATTTCTAGAGCTGCTGCAAATGGAGCGCCAATCAAGAAAAAGATAACGGCAACCGCGAGCAGTGAAACGATCAGATAAATTAGGGCATGAATAGCATTAGCTCTGGTCATGGCCATCACCGTTGCCACTAATGCAACCGTTGCCGCTATGTAAAAAAGTACAATTTCAAGCATGGACGGCCCTCAGGTTTGTTGTTCCATTCAGTAGGCTCATGGCAATAAACTCTTAGTGTCGATAGGCCTAGCTTCGTTGAGCGCTTCACCTTTGTCTTTAGTGGCTGTTTTCATGCCAGAAACTCGGTAAAAATTGTAATCCGGGTATTTACCCACACCGTTAATCAGCAAATGTTCTTTCTCATAGACCATATTTTGGCGATCGTACTCACACATTTCAAAATCAGGCGTCAGCTGGATGGCATAGGTCGGGCAAGCCTCTTCACACATACCGCACATAATGCAGCGGGAGAAGTTGATGCGGAAAAATTCTGGGTACCAGGTACCGTCTTCGCGGGTGTCTTTTTGCAAGGCAATACAATCAACGGGACAGACAGCTGCACAAAGATTACAAGCAACACAGCGTTCTTCACCATCAGGATCACGAGTCAGCACAATCCGGCCTCGATAACGGGGGGACAGATATGGCATTTCTTCAGGATATTGAACGGTTTCGGCTTTGGTAAAGGTGTGTTTAAGCACCTCCCACATAGTTCTTAGTTCACTTAGCATTAGGCGACTCCCTCCATCCATAACAGCACTGCACCAGTCACTATAATATTCACCAAAGTGATCGGTAACATTACCTTCCAGCCAAGTGACATCAACTGATCGTAACGTGGTCGAGGTATTGCTGCCCGCAATAAAACAAAGAAGCAAATAACCACAAATACTTTTAGACTAAACCAGAAGAACGGAGGCAACCAATCACCAATCAACATTGGCCCATGCCAACCACCGAAGAATAGGGTCACAATCATGCAAGAAATGAGCATCAGCCCGAGGTATTCTCCGAGCATAAACATAGCAAACTTCATACCGCCATATTCAGTATGAAAACCAGCAGTAAGCTCGTGCTCCGCCTCAGGTAAATCGAAAGGCAGGCGATGGCTCTCAGCGATGCCGGCAATAATAAACACGATCAAACCGAGTATCTGAGAGAAACAAAACCAAACGTCGGTCTGGGCTTCGACAATGTCTACCAAACTAAAGCTACCGGACATCATTACTACGCCAATCAATGAGAGCCCCATAAAGACTTCATAACTGACCATTTGTGCCGCCGACCTCAAGCCCCCCAAAAGCGCATATTTATTATTAGAGGCCAAGCCACCAAGAAGTACACTGTAGACCGCAAGAGATGTCATACCGAGAAAAAATAACAAACCAATATTAACGTCGATAATCATCATGCCAGGTGCAAAGGGCACCACGGCAAAACCCATCATCATAGCCACAACAATAGCTGTAGGAGCAAAGATAAATACCAGCCGATCCGCAAACGGTGGGACCCAGTCATCTTTAAACAATAGTTTAATCATGTCTGCCGCCACCTGACCAATACCGAAGGGCCCCAGTCGGTTAGGACCATAGCGGTCTTGCCAAACACCCAGTAAGCGTCTTTCAAACCAAGTCAAGACCGCCGCTCCAGCAACACCACCAATTAAGATCGTGAGAGCGAGAATTACAGGCATCAACTCAGACATTGCTCGCTCCTCCATCACCAATCACCTGCTGAAAGGCCGCTTTATCTGAGGCAATCATCTCAGGGCCAGAGCGCTGCCATGCTTTATCGACCTCCAAGCTAACCAAACTTCCAGCCGTGAGCTCTCGCGTCTCTGAGTACCCAGCGCTGTAGCCAATACAGTTCTTCGCCACTCTAGATAGAATCCTGACCTCCAGGGAAGATTGCACATCACCCTGCTTAACCAACAAACCATCGCCCTCGGTGACGGCAAGCTTTTCAGCTACTTTTTCACCAATAGCGATAAATCCGCGCCCAGCCAACTCAGCGATTTCGTCTGTATGAGCAGATAATTCGTCACTACCGTGGATCTGTTCCATGGGCACCAGATGCCACTGATGGGGCTTCAATGTAACTTCATTAACCTGCGAAGAGATCTCAGCGCCCGTTTGAGATGAACTAATTAGCCGTACCCCTGAAGAGCCACCTTTTAGCGGGCCATCCACCTCAGACTGAAACTTTTGCAAAGACTGATTGGAATTCCAACCTGGCGCCCAAACAAAGGGCGTCAATGATGCTGGTTGATCTCGATTTAGGCCTTCCATGCTATAAGATAATGGACTCTCATGATCTTTGGGTTGCTGCGGTTCATGCACCGAAACACCGGAATTCATTGCTGTACGGCCACTATAACGATGGGTCTGGCGAGGTATCTTTGAACCGCGATCCCTGAAACTATTCAGTGGCGCCACATCTACAAGACCAGCAAATAGCGGACTGCTCTTGGCGCAGGCAGCAACTATCTGATCAAAATGCTCCAGCTTCGATAACTTTTTGTGTTCGACAACCTTAGCCAAACGCAGTAACCACTGCCAGCTAGGTAGTCTTTCAGCCGCTGGAGAATGAACTGGATAGAACCGCTGAGCACGGCCCTCACTGCTAACCAAAGTGCCTTGAGACTCCGCATAGGAAGCCGCCGCCATGACCAAGTCAGACTGATCAAGCGTGCCATTCTCATACATATCCAAAGTAATAACTTTAGTACCACTAGCCAACAGCTGGTCGATTAGCTCTTTATCACCACGGCGGTACAAATCATTTTCTAATACGATCAATGCATCTACTTTAACTGCTCGTTTAGCTAAGGCCTTTAAACTACTACTAGAACCATCGGCCACCATCAGTGCCAGGCCTAAGCTATTGCACTCGGGCACGCAGAAGCTCAGCATGGTTTTCGCCTGGCTCAAAGCATCCGCCACTGCAGCCGCACTATTAATAACACCCTGATGAGCCATACTTGAACCGCTGACTATTAGCGGGTTTTTCGCCGCTTTAAGCATCTGTGCCGCAGCATCTGCCTCAGCATTATCTGTCGTTTCACCGGCAAGGGCTGCCGCTACAGCATGGCCAAATGCGGCTATATCATCAGGCGCCAAAGAAACACAGGTGCTAGCAACATCGTCTAGCCGCGTGTCCATGGCCGACACGATAGTCATCGGCGAACGTTGGTCTTGAGCAAGATTGCGAACCGCTGCGTCTTGCCACGCCGGAAGACCCATCTGTTCAGCTAATTCAAAGGCTTTGTTACGTACAGACTGACGAAGTGCAAGCGCCACACGCGGGGCGGTATTAGTAACATCTTCACCAAGAATAAGTACCGCGTCGGCAGTCTCTATCTGCTTAATCGATGGATTGATCGACTTAGTTGACTGCAAAATGGTAGCAATACCGCCAATCAAATCAGCTTCGTGGTCTGAAAACCCTGGCGCAAAGTTTTTCGGTCCAACCAGCTCTCGCAACAGATAATTCGCCTCCAGTGAAGCTCGGGGCGAACCAATCGCCACAACTTTTTTACCTGTCATCCATCCAGCCGCGGTGTCTAACGCTTGTTGCTGGTGTACGGCAAAGAAACTACCATCGGGATTCTTAATGCCTGCATAATCAAGACGCAAGTCACTGTTTAAATAGCCGCTACCGAAGCGACCTCGATCACATAAAAAGTAGCCATTAACCTCGTCGTTATAGCGATTATGGACACGTTTAACCTTGCCATAACGTTCCCCTGGGGCAATATTACAGCCCACAGCACAGCCCTGGCATATAGAAGGTGCAGACTGTAAATCCCACTTACGGCTGTATTGCTTTAGAAACGGCTTGTCGGTGAAAACCCCAGTGGGGCATACTTCAACCAAGTTGCCCGAAAACTCACTCTCTAAAACACCCTCCTCGTGACGACCAAAATACAGGTGGTCATGGGAGGCCTGGGCACCTAGATCTTTACCACCAGCGTAATCTCGGTAGTAGCGTTCACATCTGTAACACGCAATGCAACGATTCATCTCATGATGAATCAGAGGACCCAAATATTGGTTGCGGTAGGTATTCTTTTTACCGGTATATCGGCGATCACGATGCCCGACCATAACGGTCATGTCTTGCAGATGACATTCTCCACCTTCAGCGCATACGGGACAGTCATGCGGGTGATTAAGCATGAGGCTCTCAACAACCGCTTCGCGAAACTGTGTCGCATTTTCAGCCTTAAGCGAGAATCTTGCCCCTTCACTTACTGGGGTCATGCAGCCCATCACTATTCGGCCTCGGGTATCTTCCTCGTTCTGGTATTGGACTAATGCGCATTGGCGGCAAGAACCGATAGAACCCATGGCCGGATGCCAGCAAAAATACGGTAAGTCCAGTCCAGCATTAAGGCAGGCTTCGAGTATATTTTCGCCTTTTTTGACCTCAATTTCCTGACCATCAACATAGATCATTGGCATAGTTTAGGCTCCCTTTCCTGAGTGGTAAGGACAGCAGCCACCACTAATATGTCGTTCAAAATCCTCACGGAAGTATTTAAGTGCACTTTGCAGTGGCTCCATAGCTCCTGGCGCCAGAGCACAATGTGTATTACCGATAGCACCTATATAGTTAATTTGGTATTCAAGCGTATCCAAATCTTCAGTTTTACCGCGACCCTGTTCTATGTCTTCCAGTACCTGTCTCGTCCAAGGCAGACCATCACGACAAGGCGTGCAAAACCCACAGGATTCATGGGCGAAAAAGCGAATCAAATTTAACACCATGCCCACCGGGCAAGTCTGGTCATCAAGAATAATCATGGTGCCAGTACCCATACGACTGCCAGCTTTACCAATGACGTTATAGTCCATGGCTAAATCGAGATGGTCCTGCGTTAAAAAATCGGTTGAACCACCGCCGGGCAAAAAACCTTTAAGCTGCAAGCCGTCCTGCATACCTCCAGCATGGTTTTCCAGGATTTCACGGATTGGGGTACCCATTGGAAGCTCCCAACACCCGGGAGTTTTAACTCGCCCACTAACACCAAACATTTTGGTACCCGCGTCCTCCCCGACCCCGAGACTCTTAAACCAGTCGGCCCCACGGTCAATAATATGAGGAATATTACACAGCGTTTCGACATTGTTAACGATAGTCGGCCGACCCCACAGACCGCTCACCTGAGGAAATGGTGGCTTGGCTCTAGGGTTTGCTCGCTTGCCTTCAAGTGCATTAATGAGGGCCGTTTCTTCACCGCAGATATAGCGACCTGCACTGGGGTGGACATACATGTCAAGTTTGAAGCCACTACCGAGAATATTGTCGCCAAGATAACCTTTGGCATAACACTCGTCCAAGGCTTCGCGAAGGCGCTCAATGGCCACCACATACTCACCCCGAATAAAGATGTAAGAAAGGTCAGCGCCAATACAATATGCCGACAAAATCATCCCTTCGATGAGTTGATGAGGGTCGTACTCCATCAACAGGCGATCTTTAAAGGCACCCGGCTCCATTTCATCGGCATTACACACCAAATATTTGTGGCCCGGCGTGCATTTATCATCCATCGGCACAAAGCTCCACTTCATACCGGTGGGAAATCCAGCGCCGCCACGCCCGCGCAAATTAGATGCACTGACAACCTCCCGACACTCTAGGGGAGACATGCCCAACATAGCTTTACGCAGACCTTGATAACCACCATTCGCCTCGTAGGCCGCCATATCAGTGGGTGCTTTACCGGGCTCAATATTGCGAGTCAGTACTTTTTCCATCAAGACTGAACTCCCGATTTATTACTAGAAAAAATCTCACTAATTTTATTATCATCAAGATGGGTGATCAAATCATCGCCGACCATCATCACAGGTGCCCTGTCACAAGCGCCCAAACAGGGAACAGGCAGAAGCGTGTAACGATTATCGTCAGTAGTCTCACCGTAATCGACACCCAGGGTGTCAGAAATAGTTTGCTTAATACTGTCGCAACCACCTATCCAGCAACTTACGCTGTCACAAAATAAAATGACTTTTTCGCCCACCGGGCGGCGATAAATCAAGTTATAAAAAGTGGCCACTCCCTCTAGTTCTTCAGACGACATATCTAGATATTTGGCGATGGCTTGAAGACTTTCATCAGATACCCAACCGCGGCCAGCCTGAACTATTTTTAAAGCGTCAATCGCAGCCCCAGATTTATAAGGAATATGTTCAAGCTCATGATCTATCTCCGCCATCTCTTGTCGCGTAAGTACTGAACTGATGTCACTTTGAATCATCTTTGCATTACTCATCGGTCAACATCCGCCATAACAAAATCGATACTGGCAATAATGGCTATCAAATCTGGGATCATTAGGCCGTTACTAATTAAAGGTATTTGCTGTAAGTGAGGGAAAGAAGGAGTGCGTATGCGAGTCCTATAAGAGTTAGTCCCACCATCACTAATTAAGTGGTAACTATTTATCCCTTTAGTAGCCTCAATCATCACCGATGCCTCCCCCGCTGGCACCACCGGCCCCCAGCTAACATTGAGAAAGTGGTGAATAAGAGTCTCTATATCTTCCATCGTTTTTTCTTTCGGCGGCGGCGTCGTAAGCCTGTGGTCACTCTTGTAGGCTCCACCGGGCATATTATCTAGGCACTGGCGAATAATGCGCAGGCTCTGGCGCATTTCTTCAATACGCAATTCAGCACGATCGTAGCAGTCACCGTTATGAGAAACGGGAACATCAAAGTCGAACTGATCATAGCCACCGTAGGGACGTTTTTTACGCACATCCCAATCACAGCCCGTAGCACGCAACCCAGGCCCAGTAATGCCCCAATCAATCGCCTCTTGCTGGGTGTAGACGCCAATGCCTACAGTACGCTCTTTCAGCATTTTGTTTTGCATTGCCATCCTGTCGTAGTGATCTAGGCGGGCAGGCAAAAAATCAATAAAATCGCGAATTAGTGTGTCCCAGCCCTCTGGTAGGTCCTGAGCAACACCGCCAATGCGGAACCATGCGGGGTGCATACGCCCACCGGTAATCGCCTCGATAATACCGAATAATCGCTCACGATCAGCGAACATATAAAATACTGGCGACATCTGACCCACGTCTTGGACAAAAGTCCCATAAAACACTAGGTGACTGGAAATTCTGAATAGTTCGGCCAGCATAATACGAATAATTTTGGCTCGTTCGGGCACCACAATACCACCCAACATTTCCACCGACTGAATATAGGCTAGGTTATTCATCACCCCACCAAGATAATCAATTCGGTCTGTATAGGGAATATAGGTATGCCAAGTTTGGCGTTCACCCATCTTTTCGGCACCGCGATGGTGGTAACCAATGTCGGGCACCGAATCAACAATTACCTCACCATCTAACTGAAGGGCAACCCGAAACACACCGTGAACACTGGGATGATTAGGACCCAAATTGAGAAACATATATTCGCTATCTTCACTGGCCTTTTCCATCCCCCACTCTTCAGGACGAAACCGCAGCGCCTCTTGTTCTTTAGCAACCCGTTCAGGGCCCATTTCAAACGGTGCCATCTCGGTAGCTCGTGCTGGATGGTCTTTGCGTAACGCATGGCCCTCCCAGGTCGGCGGAAGAAGAATACGATAGAGGTTCGGATGGCCATCAAAGACCACACCAAACATATCCCAAGCCTCTCGCTCGTACCAATTCGCGTTAGGCCAAATACTAATAATCGTGGGCAAGTTTAAGTCAGGTTCCGATAAGGCCACCTTGATGCGAATATCATCATTGCGCTCCATAGAAAGCAGCTGATAAACAACAGTGAAATCTGACGATGGCTGGCCAGAACGATTTTGACGCGTGCGCTCATCGATCGCAAACAGGTCGTAGAGCATAGAAAACTGTGGCTTGAGGAATCTTAAAACGTCAGACAAAAGGGATCTAGGCACCCACAGTGTCAGAATGGAGTCGGCCGTTGATTGGACAATAAACTGCTCCTGCCCAAACTGGCGATACAAGGTTTCTTCTACTTGGCTATGAACCATTGATTCAGCCGTCTGCATTTAACCCTCTCAGTTTGTTGTTGGTACCCTAGCTGTTTTTAGGTTCCCTTAATTCTGTTGCCTGAATGCGTTGCGCGGTAAGTTCATCACGCTTGCTGATTTTGGCCGGCTTAACGATCGTTTGATCCCCTGCGGCCCAAGTAATAGGGCGCCGCTCCTTGCCAATCGATTCTTGAAGCATTATCAAGCCCTGCATGAGAGCTTCTGGTCGCGGAGGACAGCCGGGGACATAAACATCTACCGGAATAAACTTGTCCACACCCTGCACCACGGAATAAATATCGTACATGCCACCAGAGTTAGCACATGATCCCATAGAGATAATCCATCGAGGCTCTAGCAATTGCTCATAAAGGCGCTGAATCACGGGTGCCATTTTTAAAAAACAGGTGCCTGAAATAACCATCAAATCCGCTTGGCGCGGCGTGGCCCGGATAACCTCAGAGCCAAAGCGCGCTATATCATGTCGACTCGTAAAAGAAGTCGCCATCTCCACATAGCAGCAAGATAAACCAAAATTGAACGGCCATAAGGAATGGGCACGACCCCAAGCAACTAGGTCTTCAAGTTTGGCAAACGCTACATTACGCTTAACTTGTTCTTCAATGAAGTCATCGCTCTGGCCAACCACATTGCCCTGTTCGGGGCTCGTTAAACTCCAATCCATTATTTCACCTCAGCCGATTTTTGCGCTTCTTTTAATCCAACGCGAGTTTTATTACCCCAATCCAACGCACCGGACCGCCACTCATAAACTAGTGCCAAACCCAGTATCGCGATAAATACCACCATCGATAGATAACCCTGCCAACCGAGTTCAAAAAAGGCTATGGCCCAGGCAAAGATAAAGACGGTTTCCAAATCGAAAATAACAAAGAAAATGGCTACCAGATAGAATTCCACCGAAATACGTATTTGCGAACCTCCGACAGAAACAATACCTGACTCAAAAGGATCGTTGGTCGCTGCTTCACGGCGTCTTTGTCCGAGCAACCAAGAAAGTACCAGCATAGTGATTACTAGAAGAATCACCATGACAAAATAAACGGCCAGCGGCCAAATTTCATTAGCGTAGGAATTAACCACTAAGACTCTCCATCACTGCAATATTGAGATCGAGAATTACTGGCAGCGTGAATAATCATTAAATCAAAGGAGTGTTCTACCATCTGAGACAGACGATAAAGTGGTCTGTAAAAAGAATAATCCTTGTACAGTTTTCGTGGCATAAAACACCCCAAACGTATCGGGTTTCTTTCGCCTAATAATAATATCTAGGGAAGAACCTTTTTTGTTATTAGATCTAGCTCTTTTAAGGTACCTAAATTGTCCGATTTTGGCAAGAGCCCTGCACGCAAATAGAGTCTTTTTTTTCGTGTATCTAGACTTTAAGTAATAGGCAGAGTCTTTATTATTAAATCGCATCAGTTAACAAACACAAAAGCGTTTATCTAAGGGAATATTTAGAAGCCTCTCTAAAACAAAAAAGCCACCCTAGGGCAGCTTTTTTGTAACGTTTGAAACCAGATTATTTTTTCTGTAACCCTCGGTATCGAACCATTAAGAGACTCACCATTATCCAATACATGTGCCGACTTTGATGTGCCCAGAAACTTAGACGCCCTATAGCACAGGCGTTAATGCATCTAGATGAGCCTCAATCTCAGCCGCAGTTTTTCTAGTTGCATCATCGGCCACTACTCCAGCAATCAAAATGTCGCCCTCTAGGCCAAATAAATACCTCAATGTCAGCAAGCCATCTGTAAGCGCGTCTATCGTGCCGTTACCATCGATATCAGCAAGATCACCTAGAATGGCTATACGAGACTCAATATCTACTGAAGCGGTATAAGCCGCATCAGCGGCTATCGTGCCCGTTACCAGCGCACTGCCGTCCAATCCAAACATTCCCCTAAGTAATAAAAGACCGTCCGTTAGAGCATCATATTTTCCATTACCATCAATATCAATTGAACCAGAGGGTGGTGTTCCAGCAAGAAACTCCTCGAGATTAGTTATGCCATCTCCATCTTCATCTAGAGCCGCATCGGAGGCGTCATTTGGATCAAGATCAAACCGAGTTTCCCAAGCATCTGGCATACCATCACCGTCTGAATCGAGACTGTACTCAGCTTGCTTTGGAAACAGATCATCACCATTAAGCACACCATCACCATCAATATCCGGATCTGTATTGTCACCA
>JAPKEJ010000002.1 GCA_028822155.1 Porticoccaceae bacterium | reverse complement strand
TGGCTTGCCAGAAAATACTACTGGTCTTTTGATTTGGTGCGGATGGGGGGACTTGAACCCCCACGACCTAAATCACCAGCCCCTCAAGCTGACGCGTCTACCAATTCCGCCACATCCGCATTACTATATATAAACTTGCTGTTTTTGTAAGTCATCTTGCTAATATTGAGGTAAATTAGCTAACTTAACGTGCAGACTCTAGAACCCTCAAAGGCAGTGCATGTAACAATTACACCACTTGGGCTTGACCGCATTTACACGGTTACTCAGGAATCTCAGAGCCATCATTAGATCTTACTGCACCCAAACTAGGAAGTTCAGTTTCTGTAGCTTCCAGCGCTGGAACTGATTGCAGTTCAGGTAGAAGAACATCACCAATAACCACTTTGTTTTTTGCTATCAGTGCCAAACTAACGCTAGTGACAAAAAATACAGTTGCCAAGATAGCGGTCATCTTACTGAAAAAATTCCAGCTGCCGCCGCTTCCAAAAACAGTCTGCGAAGCACCAGAACCAAATGATGCTCCTGCTTCAGCGCCCTTACCTTGTTGAATTAAAATTAGGCCTATGAGTGCCACTGCGATTAAAAAGTGAAAAAATAAAATATATTGTTCCATTAGCTCTGCCGTACCCTTATGTCATTAACTGTGCAATTTTCAAAAATTCGTCAGCCTCTAATGAGGCACCACCTACCAACCCACCATCAATATCACGTTGTGCAAACAACTCCACTGCATTACTTGCTTTGACGCTACCACCATAGAGTAGTGATGTGTCTATGCCGCTAGAGCCTAAAAGCTCTCTAATCGCTCCGTGGACTAACTGAGCCTGCTCTGGACTAGCTACCTCACCTGACCCTATGGCCCAAACAGGTTCGTAGGCTATGACACCATGGCAAAGGCTTTCTATGCCTACTTTCTCTTTTACTACATTAATCTGCTCGGCAACCACTTCCAGGGTTAATCCCTGCTGCCTTTGTTGCAGTGTCTCTCCAACGCAAAGAATGGGGACTAAACCCGAATTCTGCGCAGCTTTAAATTTGTCTGCCACAGTACTATCAACTTCGCCGAACAAAGTCCGTCTTTCTGAATGACCGACGAGGATATATCCGCAACCGGCCTCTTTCAGCATGTCAGCGGAGACTTCTCCAGTGAATGCACCAGACCTATACTCCGACATATTCTGGGCACCCAATGCTATCGAGCTTCCAGATAATTCTGAAGCAACCAGACCTAAGTGCAAAGTTGGCGGAAAAATAGCCATCTGTACACAAAAACTCTGCTCATTCTCGACCAACTGCCGCGACAAGGCCACCGCTTCGGCGGCAGTACCATGCATCTTCCAATTGCCCGCTATAAGCGGTTTAGCCATCTCGGTTCATCCTTTTTGAGGTGCCTTGCAAAAGGGCGCAAAGCCTACCCGACAAACGGTTATTTTACAACTGAGAAAAGGGCTTTTCCTCCACTAAATCTTAGCCAACCTGTTGCTCAACGATTTTAGCTATTGCTTCCACCTGCTGCTGAACCAAATCTTGATCTTCGCCTTCTACCATGACTCGGATCAAAGGCTCTGTACCTGACGGCCGCAATAGCACACGTCCTCGATCGCCAAGCGCTTCCTCAGCTGCAGCCACTGCTGAATTAATGGCTTTATTATCATCGATAGCAACCTTGGCCGACAATCGCACATTAATCATAGTCTGGGGAAATTTTTGCATACCTGCTTTGAGTTCTGAAAGCGACTTTCCGCTCTCACATAAAGCAAGAATCACTTGGAGCGCACTAACAAGGCCATCCCCCGTAGTATTGAGGTCGCTACAAAGGATATGGCCCGAGGCCTCACCACCTAAAATCCAGCCGTTTTCTTTTAAAGCCTCAACAACATATCGATCACCCACCTTGGTGCGCTGAAAAGGAATGTCTAAGTCTCGCAGCGCAAGCTCTAGTCCAAGGTTACTCATTTGGGTTCCCACCACTCCATTGCAACCCTTTGCAAATTGATGGCGATATCGGGCAATAATATAAACAATTTCATCGCCATCAACGATGTCACCATTAGCATCAACAAGTAAAACTCTATCGCCATCACCATCCAAGGCAATACCAAGGTCTGCTTTTTCCTCAACAACTTTGGCGCGAACCGCATCCATATGCGTTGAGCCGCACTTCTCATTAATATTAAAACCATTAGGCATGTCGGCCATGGTCACAACTTGAGCTCCAAGCTCTTTGAAAACCTTGGGTGCCGCGTTATAAGTTGCACCATTGGCGCAATCTAATACTATTTTCAACCCCGCCAAACTATATCCTGCTGGTAAAGATCCCTTGCAGAATTCGACATAACGGCCAGTAGCATCACTAATTCGACGCGCTTTACCCAGACTGAATGAGCCATTAGTTACCAGTGGCTGATCCATCAAGGCCTCAATCTCTAACTCTATCTCATCTGGCAATTTATAGCCGTCGGCGGAAAAAAACTTTATCCCATTGTCTCCCACAGGATTATGAGATGCACTAATAACGATGCCCGCAGATGCACGAAATGCACGGGTTAAGTAAGCAATTGCGGGGGTCGGCATTGGTCCAAGCATATCGACATTAACGCCGGCAGCTATCAAACCCGCCTCAAGAGCGGACTCGAACATATAACCTGAAACCCGTGTATCTTTTCCGATCAACACACGATTTTTAACCTTGGTGTGCCGCGTTAAAACTTTGCCGGCGGCCCAACCAAGTTTAAGCATAAAATCTGCAGTAATCGGATACTCCCCAACCGTGCCACGAATACCATCTGTGCCAAAATATTTTTTGCTCATAATTTAATCTTGCTCCTTTACAGTAATAGCTTGCCATATATCGATGGCTTGCTTGGTCTCAAGTACATCATGTACTCTTAGAATCGCAGCTCCGCGCTGGGCGGCCAATACCGCCATCGTCACACTGCCAATTAAACGTTGGCTAGAACGCTCTGTTCCGAGCATCTGCCCAATCATCGCTTTCCGCGAAACTCCTACTAACACCGGTTGACCACTAGCAATAAATTGATCGATTGCGTTAAATAAAGAGAGATTATGAGTCAAGGTCTTGCCAAATCCAAATCCTGGGTCGAATATGATTTGATCTGCGGCTATACCCGCCTCTATACAGGCCTGTTTTCGACCCGCCAAAAAAGTCAAAACTTCTGCAACCACATCTTGGTAAACCGGCTCAAGCTGCATAGTCTGCGGCTGATTCTGCATATGCATCAAGCAGACCGGCAAGCCGGATTGAGCCGCGGCGTCTAGCGCGCCATCTCCACGCAAACCACGCACATCATTAATTAGGTGTGCTCCTTTAGCTGTCGCCTCTCGCATCACTGCTGCGGTGCTGGTATCTACTGATACTAATGTGTCAAAACGACTTACAATTAACTCAAGTATTGGCAAGACACGATCCAATTCTCGTTGCTCTGATACTTCAGCAGCCCCCGGTCGAGTCGATTCACCACCTATATCAATGATATCAGCGCCATCTTTCAGCATCTTTTCAATCGCAACCAACGTTTTACTTTGACTTAACCTACTGCCTGCATACAGTTGACCGCCATCAGAAAACGAATCAGGGGTTAAATTAACAATACCCATGATCGCTGGGCGCGACAGGTCCAGTACTTTATCTCTGCACTTTAATCTCAAGGCCGGCAAATTCATCCCCTCTTAAAACAAAAAACCCTGAGATCAAAAAGAATGCTCAGGGTTTTTGCTAACCTATTATTGTTAAGCGTCCTCAACAGGCCCGCCAATGGGAGAGTCATCCTCGGATGAACTATTCACACCATCCTCTGAGCTACCACCGGAATGATTGTCAGAGTCCTTTTTGTCCCAATCTCGTGGACGGCGCACTTGGCGACGGTTCATGAGATCATCCACCTGATCTGCGTCGATGGTTTCGTACTCCATTAATGCGTCTTTCATCGAGTCAAGGACATCACGATGCTCTTTGAGTAAGTTTGTAGCTTTAGTATAGGCGTCGTTCAATATGGTTTTGACTTCCTGATCTATCTCACGAGAGGTATCTTCTGAATAATGAGTATTGCCGCCCCCGGGTGCCTGAGAGTCATCTTCGCCATACAAAATCGGCCCCATCTTTTCATTAAGTCCCCATTTGGTCACCATATTACGGGCCATTTGAGTCGCGCGTTCGATGTCATTTGAGGCACCCGTTGTGACGCCGTCAAAACCACCGACTAGCTCCTCGGCAATACGACCACCAAATAGACTGCAAAGTTGACTAAAAAGTTGCCGGCGATTCATGCTGTAGCGATCTTCTTCTGGCAAGTATTGAGTGACACCCAGAGCTCGGCCCCGGGGGATAATAGTGACCTTATGCACCGGATCATGCTCTGGCACTAGCCGTCCAATGATAGCGTGCCCCGCTTCATGATAAGCTGTATTAATTTTTTCTTTCTCCGACATCACCATTGAACGTCTTTCAGCACCCATCATGATCTTATCGCGAGCTTTTTCAAATTCTTCCATAGTCACTACGCGGCGATTACCTCGCGCCGAGAACAGAGCCGCCTCGTTGACTAAATTGGCTAAATCAGCACCAGAAAATCCAGGTGTTCCTCGCGCTAAAATTGATAGATCAACCGAGTCCTCAAGGGGTACTTTACGAGCATGAACTTTAAGGATTTGCTCACGACCACGAATATCAGGCAAGCTAACATACACTTGGCGATCAAATCGGCCAGGCCGCAATAGCGCCTTATCTAATACATCAGGTCGGTTAGTGGCAGCTATAACAATGACACCCTCGTTACCTTCAAAGCCGTCCATCTCGACCAGTAGTTGATTTAATGTTTGTTCGCGTTCGTCGTTACCACCACCATGGCCACCGCCACGATGGCGTCCCACAGCATCAATTTCATCAATAAAAATAATACAAGGAGACTGTTTTTTAGCTTGCTCAAACATATCGCGAACCCGCGAAGCACCTACACCGACAAACATCTCAACAAAATCTGAGCCCGAAATAGAAAAGAACGGAACCTTAGCTTCACCTGAAATTGCTTTGGCGAGCAAGGTCTTGCCGGTCCCTGGAGGGCCAACCATTAGAACGCCTTTAGGGATGCGGCCACCAAGACGTTGGAATTTACTCGGCTCGCTTAAAAATTCAACCAACTCGGCGACGTCTTCTTTTGCCTCATCGACACCTGCCACATCAGCAAAAGTAGTATTGATCTGATCGCCCGTCAGCAACTTGGCTTTACTTTTACCAAAACTCATGGGGCCGCCCTTACCACCTCCACCGCCTTGCATTTGACGCATAAAGAAAACAAAAATGCCTAAAATTAACAGGATAGGGAATGCTGCTACAAATAATTTCGAAATTAGACTCGGCTCTTCTCGCTCTTTACCGGCCACTTTTACATTGTGATTAACTAAATCATCCATTAATTTCGGGTCTTGGATGTTGGGACGAATAGACTTAAACTTCGAACCGTCATTACGTTCACCGTAAATAGTCAGGTCGGCAATCACAACCTCACTAACACGATCATTTCTGACCTCATTAACAAAGGTAGAGTAATCGATACTGTTATCTTCAGGCTTGGGTGAAAAGCTATTAAATACAGACATTAATATGGCCGCTAAAATCAGCCATACAATTAAATTTTTTGCCAGATCGTTCAAGTTCTCTTCCTCATATTTTGGCTTTTAAGCCTTTGGCGACCAGATATACTTCCCTCGATCGAGATCTCGAGGCATCTGGTTTAATAATAGACACTCCATTAAACAATGTTCTAACTTGTTGCACAAATGGATCAAATCCTTGTCCCTGAAAAAGCTTGGCGATAAAAACTCCATTATTCGACAAAACTCTATTAGCTAGGTCCACCCCTAGCTCGGCCAGATAAATCATTGCCGGCTGATCAACTGCTTTGTTACCACTTAAATTGGGGGCTATATCTGAAATTACAAGGTCTACCGCTCGCTTTCCAATTAAATCTAGTAACTGAGTAAAAATCACATCTTCGGTAAAATCACCTTGAATAAAGTCTACTCCCGCGATCGGATCCATCGGCAGTATATCTAAAGCATGCACCCTGCCGTCGTGACCAACTAAACGAGCTGCCACCTGAGACCAACCGCCCGGGGCAGAACCTAGATCTACGACAGTCATACCAGATTGGATTAACCGATCTTTCTCAACGATCTCAAGCAATTTATAGCTAGCACGAGACCGATAACCATCACGCTGAGCTTGTTTGACGTAAGGGTCGTTAACATGTTGTTTGATCCAACTACGATTTTTAGATTTCACGATGGCATAATGTCCGCTAAAATAGCATCCTTAAAAATTGAGCAACATATTATGACAAGTTCCGCTGAAGATAAGAAACATTTACGTCGTTTAGGTCACAATCTTAAACCAATAGTGACTATTGCTAGCAAGGGGCTGACAGAAAATGTCGGCGCCGAGATTAATCGAGCCTTAAATGATCACGAGTTGATCAAAATCAAGCTCTCTGTGGGTGACCGAGCAGCAAAGAAGTTGCTTTGCGATGAAATCTGCACAGTTTATAGCGCCCAACTAGTGCAGTCTATCGGGCATATTTTACTAATCTATAAAAAAGCAAAAAAACCAAATCCGAAATTATCCAATCTATTACGCCAATAGGTTGGATAATTTCAGCAAAAGGATCTTTGTCTGGTGGATGGTTGTGACATAATTAACGGACTGGCTAAGAGGTGTGCGTGAAGGAAATCAACAATAAAAAGCTTTTAATCGAATACATTGCCAAACCAGTGTTACTTGGTTTGCTTGTGGCCGCAGTTCTTGTTTTAGCTTTTCCCCAATTTCGTCCCAAAACAAATGATGATGCCACTGATTTGATGACGCTTCGTCAATCTAACCTAGGGGCTGATTGGGTCGGTCCTGTTTCTTATGCGGCGGCTGTGTCCCGAGCTGCACCTTCTGTGGTTAATATCTATACGCTTCAGGCAGCTAGGTCAAGAAGTGACCCATCCAATAGAATATCGCTTGGGTCTGGGGTCATTATGCAATCGGACGGTTTAGTATTAACGAACCACCACGTTATCGAGGGCGCGGTAAAGATCCTAGTGCTTCTATATGACGGGCGCGAGGTGCCGGCAATTATTGTAGGTACAGATCCTGAGATAGACCTCGCAGTTTTAAAAATCGAGGCTGATAATTTGAACCCAATCGCTCTTGGAGAACCTTCTCAAGCACGAATTGGTGATATTGTGCTGGCCATTGGAAATCCATCGGGGATAGGCCAGTCCGTCACTCAGGGTATTATTAGCGCCAAAGGTCGTAATGGCCTGCGCTTAAATATTTTTGAGAACTTTATTCAAACAGATGCTGCCATCAACTCTGGCAGTTCAGGTGGCGCACTTATTGATGCCTATGGAAATTTGCTCGGAATTAATACCGCAACGCTAAATGATGCAGGGTCAACAGGCATAAGCTTTGCTATCCCCGCCGATGCTGCTGCAAAAGTATTAACTGATATAGTTCAATATGGCCATGTTGTGAGGGGCTGGCTGGGCATCAGTGCCGACCTTGGGCTAGTATCAAATCAATTTTCAAATGAACTGGGAACTACTAAGATTTTTGGTGTGACCTCAGTGGAGCCTGGTGGGCCGACAGCAAAAGCCGGCGTTAGACCAGGGGATATTATTTTTAAAATTGATGGTCTACCAGTTACCGATCCGCACACCAGTATCAGTCAAATCACTAACGTCACCCCTGGGCAACCAATCAAGCTGAGCATTGTTCGCCAAGACGCGATCATCGAATTTACAGTTATTGCAGGCAACCGCCCACTGCAGTAGCGAAAGTTAACCTCCTAACAGAGTGGTTAGAGTATTAACCAAACGCTCATTTTGCTTTTCAGTGCCTATGGTAATGCGCAAAAATTGCTGGATGCGAGGCTGCTTAAAATGCCTAACCATGATGCCATTTTGGCGCAAACTTAACGCAAGCTTTTCTGCTGATCTCTTGTCGTGGCGAACAAAGATAAAATTACTCGCTGAAGGCATTACTTTAAATCCAAGATTATGTAAGCTATTTGTCAGCCTCGACCTACTATCCATGACGCGCTGACAGGTGTCTTTAAAATATTCTTGGTCCTCAAAAGCTGCGATGCCAGCAGCGATTGGCAAATGTCCCAATGGATAAGAATTAAAACTATTTTTAATCCGCTCCAAGCCTTCTATTAGATCAACGGAACCCATCGCATAACCAATCCGCATACCCGCTAGCGAGCGAGACTTGGACATAGTTTGAACAACGAGAAGATTAGCGTACAAGTTAATTAATGGCACTGCCGTCTCACCGCCAAAATCTATATAGGCTTCATCTATCACGATAACCGAATCGGGATTTTCTTTTAATAGATGCTCGATAGCCTCCAACCCGAGCAAGCGACCAGTGGGTGCATTAGGGTTAGGGAAAATAATTCCACCATTTGGCCGACTATAATCTTCAATAGTTAAGGATAGATCTTCAGCTAGAGGTATTTTCTCGAAGGCTATTCCGTACAACTGACAAAAAACGGGGTAAAAGCTGTAACTGATATCAGGAAATAATAGAGGCTCTGACTTTTTAAGCAATCCGTTAAAGATATGAGCTAATACTTCGTCTGAACCATTACCAAGAAAGACCTGTTTTGGCTCGAGTTGATAGTATTCAGCAATAGTCTGCTTTAATCCATCCGCATTGGGTGGCGGATACAGACGTAAATCCTCATTTAAAAGTCCTTGAATAGCTAACAAGACCTTAGGCGAAGGACCGTATGGGTTCTCATTAGTATTTAATTTAGTAATATTGGCGATGTCAGACTGCTCCCCAGGAATATAGGGTTGCAGCTGGCTTACAAGATCACTCCAGTACTTACTCATTAGTTGGTCTCTCTGTAACGCTAAACTAAAAATTCAATCTTTAATACGATATTCTGCCGATCGGGCATGGGCAGTCAGCGACTCACCCCGGCCTAAAACGGAAGCTATCTTTCCCAATTCAGAGGCACCCTGCTCAGAACAATAAATGAGCGAACTGCGTTTTTGGAAATCATATACGCCCAACGGCGAAGAAAAGCGAGATGTTGCTGAAGTGGGAAGCACATGATTCGGTCCGGCACAATAATCTCCCAGAGCTTCGGCTGTATGGCGACCCATAAAAATAGCACCGGCATTGCGCACATCTGGCAACCAGGATTCTGGGTTTTCTACTGACAATTCCAAATGCTCTGGCGCAATACGGTTAGATATTTTCACGGCCTGTTTCGAATCAGCTACTTGAATCAGCGCTCCGCGGTTAGCTAGCGATTTGGTAATGATTTCCCTACGCTCCATATCGGGTAGTAGTCTGCTCATACTCTTATGCACTGCAGTGATAAAAGCAGGGTCCCAAGAAATAAGGATCGACTGCGCCTCTTCATCATGTTCGGCTTGGGAAAATAAATCCATCGCAATCCAGTCAGGATCGGTCTCACCATCGCAGATTACTAATATTTCACTCGGACCTGCGATCATGTCTAGTCCTACCGCACCAAAAACAAATCGCTTGGCCGTCGCCACATAGCTATTACCAGGGCCTACAATCTTATCGACCTTAGGGACTGTTTCAGTACCGTAAGCTAAAGCCCCTATAGCCTGAGCTCCACCGGCAGTAATCACTCGATCAACCCCAGCAATTGCGGCGGCTGCCAGAACAAGAGGGCTAATATCCCCATCAGGGGCAGGGACCATCATTATTATCTCTTTAACACCTGCAACGCGAGCCGGAATAGCATTCATCAGTACCGATGATGGATAACTCGCCTTGCCGCCAGGCACATAAATACCAACACGCTCTAAGGGTGTTATCTGCTGACCAAGCATAGTGCCGTTTTGCTCTTTGTATTGCCATGACTGCTGTAGCTGATGAGCATGATAATCTTTAATTCTCTGGGCAGCCTGTTCCAAAGCAAGCCGAGCCTCTATATCGATTGAGCCCAAAGCCTGCTTGAGCGCCTCTGAAGTAATACACAACTCATCTGCATTAAGGCATTCACGGCGATCAAAACGATTAGTGTATTCAACGAGTGCTTTATCACCCTTCATACGAACGTCGCCCAATATCTCGACGACAACTTTCTCAATGCTACTATTTTTCACCTCGCCCCATGCAGTGAGCGCATCTAGAGCAGACAGAAAACCATCATCATCAGCATTGAGCTTAGCGATCTGGCAAAGTCCTTGAGGTTCAGTCATTCTCCAACAACCTCTGCAAGCGCATCTACAATAGCTTGGATCTCAGAAAACTTAGTCTTCATCGCGGCCTTATTGACAATCAGTCGAGCACTAATATCAGCTATCTCATCTCGTGCCACTAAACCATTAGCTTCTAAGGTATTCCCAGTGTCAACGATATCGACGATTTCATGAGCCAAATCTAGAATCGGCGCAAGCTCCATAGCTCCGTAAAGCTTTATAATATCTGCTTGCCTACCCTGTTCTGCATAAAATTGTCGCGCCACATTGATGTATTTTGTAGCGACCCTTAAGCGCCCCCTTTGTTCAGAAGCCCCTTTCGCAACTGCGGTCATAATTTTACAGCGAGCAATACCAAGATCTAAGGGCTCGTAGTAACCGTCGCCCTGATGCTCTAAAAGCATATCTTTCCCAGCAACACCAATATCTGCCGCACCAAACTGAATATAAGTAGGCACATCTGAACCGCGTAAAATTAATAACTTTATCCCTTTTTGGTTTGTCTGAAAGACCAATTTTCGACTAGAAAAAATATCTTCCTCAGGAACAATGCCGGCTGCCGCTAGCAAGGGTAGTGTCTCCTTTAAAAGGCGCCCTTTGGTTAACGCCAACGTAATCTGTGTCATAATAAATATTCAACTAAATAATGGGTTTATTGATATTTCCTTAATTAGGGACTCGCCTTATATCGGCGCCTACCTGCTGTAATTTCTCTTCGATGCACTCGTAACCTCGATCTATATGATAGATCCGATCAACTATAGTTTCTCCTTCAGCAGCCAAGCCAGCAATAACAAGGGCTGCAGATGCACGCAAGTCTGAGGCCATTACCTGCGCACCCGTTAATTTCTCAACGCCGGTGATGATTGCCGAATTACCTTCCACAATGATTTTAGCCCCCATGCGGTTTAGCTCTTGAACTTGCATCAATCGATTTTCAAAAATCGTTTCCGTCACGATGCCCAGCCCTTCAGCCACTGCATTAACTGCTGTTAACTGCGCCTGCATATCTGTCGGAAAAGCCGGGTAGGGAGCAGTTTTGAGATTGATCGCTTTAGCTTTTCGACCTTGCATATCGAGCTCTATCCAGTCATCGCCATAGGTGATAATACCGCCGGCCTCTTCTAATTTAAGTAATACTGCCTCCAATATTGAGGGGTCTGTTTTAGTTACTTTTATTTTTCCGCCAGTGGCTGCAGCGACCGCAAGATAGGTGCCAGTTTCAATTCGATCAGGCATTACACGGAACGAACCGCCTACCATTTTCTCAACACCTTCAATCACTAGCGTATTTGATCCAGCACCTTTTACGCGCGCACCCCAAACATTCAGGCATTGAGCTAGATCCACAATTTCTGGCTCTCTGGCAGCATTTTCTATAATAGTCGTACCCTCTGCCAGAGCTGCCGCCATCATCAAATTCTCTGTAGCGCCAACCGACACCAAATCCATAAGAATGCGTGCACCTTTGAGACGCCCGCTACTACGAGCTTTAATATAACCCTTCTCAACATTTATACTCGCTCCCATCGCTTCAAGGCCACGTAAATGCAGATCAACGGGTCGACTGCCAATCGCGCAACCTCCAGGGAATGACACATTTGCCTCACCGTAACGACTTAACATCGGGCCAAGCACCAATATAGATGCTCTCATAGTTTTTACTAATTCATAGGGTGCCGTCAGACTATTTAGGGTCGAAGTATCAATCTCAACTGACATTTTCTCATCAACACTAAGGGTAACCCCAAGGGTCCCTAATAACTCTATTGTGGTTGTGACGTCCTGGAGATGAGGCAAATTAGCGATCGACACTAATCCGTCACAAAGCAGCGACGCCGACAAAATAGGCAGCGCAGCATTTTTGGATCCAGAAATCCATATTTCACCATTAAGCGGTTTGCCGCCTTGAATAATTAATTTATCCATTAAATCGCCTTAAAATAAAGAATTTACACTACACCAAAAAAAACCCGTCGACATCGCTCCCTGCTTCTATCAGGTTCGATGAAGCCATTCTTTGTGTGTAAACAACTTCATATTGACCGCGTGAATCACGCCAGAGGAGATATGCTCATTTAAAACAGCATAAATTAGTTGCTGTCGCTGCACCGCACGCTTGCCCTCAAATAAATCACCCACTAC
Source organism: Porticoccaceae bacterium (assembly GCA_028822155.1). Taxonomy (GTDB): domain Bacteria; phylum Pseudomonadota; class Gammaproteobacteria; order Pseudomonadales; family Porticoccaceae; genus HTCC2207. The sequence continues at coordinate 98,120 of JAPKEJ010000002.1, read as the reverse complement.
AAAAAGATTAAAATGACTGCCTTGACTATCCACCTCAATCCGACAATTAGGGAGTGCGTTTTCTAGCAGTGTTGTAACGTCTTCAGGATTCATTCTATTTACTCATATCAAGCAGATGCAATGTCTAGTGACACTGCTTTAATCAGCACTTTTCAGCCAGCTATCAATAACCTCATCGAGATTACCTGATGACTTTTGTGCCGCCTTGGCAAATTGACTTCTAAAAATTGACTCCAAATTGATGCCGTTTAGAACCACATTGATGACTTTCCACTCGCCAGTCTTTTTACGTGCCACCCAATACTCCAGCGGATAAACCGCCGTTGCACTGCGAATTTGCTGTGAAACTTTAATGGCACGTTTTTTAGGGTCTAGGGCCTTCCTGTTAACAAGAACAATTTTTTCGTCCCCATAACTCATGAGCCCTCGCCCATATGTCTCAACTAAGCCTTCGCGAAATAGTGTAATAAACCGATCACGCTGTTCTGCAGAGGAAGCCTTGCGATGTCCTCCCATAACTCTGCCAGCAATACGGCTAAAATCGACATATTTCCCCATTAATCGATCTAAAGCATCAAAATACACAGCTTCATTGCTAGGGTATTGATTTTTATGCTCGGCAATTGTAGCAATGACCTCTATGGTCATCTGCTCGATATTATCAAAGGGGTTTTGCTTCATACCCTCTGCGCTTGCAGTATGCACGGCGCCTAGAATGCTCAAACACAACCATAAACTACCTAAGATCTTTTTAAATCTTTCCATAATGTCATCCATTTAAATAATCCTTTACGAACTTATTCCTTTTTGAAATTTAACCAAAAAATATTCTTCTTAATCGCTACTGACTTTTACAGTCGCGCACTATACCATTCTCCAACTGTTGAATAAACATAATGCATGTACCCTTTGGAGACTTCATGTCGAGCCTTTACCTCCCGATAATTGCCCTGTTAGCTGGCCTCTTAGGTCTAATTTGGGGCGCCGATAAGTTCGTTACAGGCAGTGTAGGGGTTGCCCGTAATTTCGGTATTTCGTCAATGATCATAGGCTTAACCGTGGTCTCGATCGGGACTTCAGCACCAGAAATTATCATTTCCGTTAACGCCGCCCTTAGTAACGCCGGCGGTCTTGCTGTTGGTAACGCCTTAGGCTCTAACCTTGCTAACATTGGATTAGTGCTAGGCATCACCACGCTAATTGCACCCCTTCCCGTGCAGACCCACTTACTCAAAGAAGAAGGTCCCGTTTTACTGTTAATAACTCTCCTGGCGGGATTATGCCTCTATGACGGGCAACTAAACCGTGGGGAAAGTATCGCCCTTGGCTTGCTAGTAATACCTCTAATAGTCATTTTGGTGAAGTACAAAAAGAATCATCTCAATCCAGAAGTGGCGGAGCAGAGTGTTGCTGCAACAGGCTTTTCGATGAAAAAATCTGGATTATGGCTGCTACTTGGACTGGCTATCCTGCTACTGAGTGCTGAAATAACAGTTTGGGGGGCTACATCTATTGCCCGCTTTTTCGGCATTAGCGACCTCATAGTAGGTTTAACAGTAGTCGCTATCGGCACTAGCCTGCCAGAACTGGCAGCCTCAGTGGTGAGCGCGACGAAGGGGCATCATGATATCGCTGTAGGTAACATATTCGGCTCAAATCTCTTTAATCTTCTATTGGTAATGACGACAGCTGGAGCCATTGCGCCAATTGAACTTCCTAATGATGTGTTCAGCCGCGACTATTTGTCACTGCTGGTTATGACAGTCCTAATGATCGGCTTGGTCGGCTGGACAATACGAAAAAATCGACACACAGGTAGCGTTGCACGTTTATCAAGATTTGTTGGTTTTACCCTATTGATCAGCTATGCGCTTTACTATGTATTATTATGGTCATCACTGACCATAAGCTAATGCTTACTTGAGGACGCGGTTTCGTCCTATAATGAATTAAGACAGATTAATACAACGATAACTATCGGACTCTCTGATGACAGATTTTATTACCTCAGGCCTTCGCACTGTTGAGATGGAAGCCCAAGCGGTTAGTCAATTAACTCCACGGATTAATCAAAATTTTGTGCTTGCATGTGAAACTATTCTTGCCTGCCAAGGCCGAGTGGTTGTAACAGGCATGGGTAAGTCAGGTCACATTGGCAATAAAATTGCCGCAACTCTTGCAAGTACAGGTACGCCTGCATTCTTTGTTCACCCTGGAGAAGCCAGTCACGGAGACTTAGGAATGATCACGAAAGCCGATGTCGTGATTGCCATTTCAAACTCTGGTAGCACCAGTGAAGTTACACGATTACTGCCGTTAATTATTCGCCTTGGCATCCCCTTAATTAGCATGACTGGGGATGCTAACTCTCCGCTATCCCAAGCGGCCTGTGCGCATCTTGACGTTTCTGTTACTACTGAGGCGTGCCCCCTAAACCTAGCGCCAACTACTAGTACGACAGTTACCCTAGTGATGGGTGATGCATTGGCAATAGCTCTTTTGGAGGCGAGAGGGTTTAGTGCGGAAGATTTTGCATTCTCTCACCCTGGCGGCACGCTGGGGAGGAAACTATTACTCCGAGTCTGTGACATCATGCACAAGGATGACGACGTACCTAAAGTAATGATTGATCAACCGTTGCAAGACGCCCTGCTTGAAATGACTCAAAAAGGTTTTGGAATGACCACCGTTATTTCAAAAGAAAAAAAACTTTTAGGCATTTTTACAGATGGTGATCTGCGTCGTGCAATTGACCAGAAGGTTAATATAGCATCAACGACTATGGCCGATGTAATGTCTCCAAACCCAAAAACAATTAATCAAGATATTTTAGCTGTTGAGGCCCTGACCATTATGGAATCAACCGCCATAACCGCTCTTGTCGTCGAAGACGAGAAGGGTCATCCCACAGGAGTGCTGCATTTGCATGACATTCTTCGTGCAGGAGTTGTCTAATGTCGAATATGCCCTACAAATCAATAAGCTCTGCTGCAAAAAAAATAAAACTATTATTGCTAGATGTAGACGGTGTTCTGACCGATGGGCGACTCTATTATGGCAATAGCGGCGAAGAAATGAAGGCCTTTAACATCCAAGATGGCTTGGGTATAAAGTTGCTTCAACAGGGCGGAATACAAGTGGGTATTATCACAGGCCGAGTGTCTGATTTACTGCAACGACGAGCGACCGAACTAGGTATAAACCCTGTTATACAAGGCCGAGAAGACAAGTTAACTGCACTCAACGAATTAATGCTTACCGCAGACTTAAGTTTAGATGAAGTTGCCTTTGTGGGAGATGACCTACCTGATCTTGCGGTTATTCAAAAAGTAGGCTTAGGCATTACTGTCGCTAATGGTAGTACCACTTTAAAATCGGCCGCTGACTGGCAAACTACCAAAAAAGGCGGTGATGGAGCAGTCCGTGAAGTGGCAGAGATGCTACTGTCCTGCCAAGACAGTCTTGCCCACCTACTGGAACAGTATCAATGATCCGTCAATCTTTTATAGGCACAGCCTTGCTTATAATTGTTGGCTGGTTTTTGATCGTGTGGGACTCTCCCCCCGAATCCTTTATGCGAGACAGTAAGACTTCTGTTGTTCAAGAAATCCAGGTAGAGGGCTATATGGCGTCTATTACTAGCCAAAGATTTTCAGTAACAGGAGAGCAACTATTTCTGATCACCTCTCCGAAAATGCAGTTATTTGAAGGTGACTCGCGACTTGAATTGACTCAACCTCGGTTTTTTTCCCTACCTGAGGGGCCAAATAATAAAGGTAAGGGCATCGCTTTTTTAGCTGACTTTGGAACGCTTTCTGGGACTGGGGACCGTCTGTCTTTATTAGGGAATGTAAAGGCGGTAATCACTGGGACTGAACAAGAAAAAACTCTGACAGCAGCAAGCCTAGAGTATCAATTAACTGAAATGATAGTATCTACAGAGGAAAGTTTTATCCTCAAAACCGCGCAGTCATCTGTTACTGGAAAAGGCTTAGTGGGCGATCTCAATAAAGACTTATTTACTCTTAAATCTAAGGTGCGTGGAGTTCACGATGCTATTTAAAGGACTTTGTGCCGCATTATTATTGACTCATTGCTGTCTATCCCTGGCTATTTCGTCTGATCACAAAGAATCAATCGAGATCGATGCTGATTCTGCCGAATTCATTGAAACATCGGGACTAACAAAGTATCGCGGAAATGTGATAATTAAACAGGGTTCTATTATTATTGCTGCCGACGAAGTGACCATTTACTACCAAGACAATAAAGTAAGCCGGATTTTTTGTACGGGTTCCCCCGCAAGCTATACACAGGACTCCGCTATTGATCAAACCAGTATATTCGCGCGCGCTGAGACCATTGAATATCAGCTTGCTGAAGATACCATTAACTTGAAAACTAACGCCTCACTGACTCGTAATGGGACATTTATTAAGGGTGACTCCATTAACTATGACTTGGCAGATGGCACATGGAAAGCTAAAGGTGATGATTTAGGCGGGCAGAAACGTATTCAGCTGGTGATACCCCCGTTCACCCAAAGTACTCGATCCGAGTTCCCTGCTCTTGAATCTGAAAAAAATACAGAGCAACAAGTGGAGAAAATTAAGTAATGGCTGTTTTAGAAGCTCGCAATTTGGCTAAATTTTATGGCAAAAGACCCGTGGTTAAAGATGTTTCCTTATCAGTAAAGCAAGGTGAAATAGTTGGACTACTTGGCCCCAATGGTGCCGGCAAGACTACATGTTTTTATATGATTATAGGGCTAGTATCCCAAAATGGCGGGACCATTAGTATCGACCAACAAGATATTACAAATCTACCCATGCATGGTCGAGCAAGAAAGGGTTTGGGTTATCTGCCTCAGGAACCATCGATTTTTAGAACCCTAAGCGTCGAAGATAATATCTTAGCAATTCTTGAAACTCGTAAAGCGCTCACGCGCCGTCAGCGAAATAGTATTCTCGACGAATTACTTAATGAGTTCCATATTTCACACCTTTCTAAAAACACTGGCATGAGCTTGTCAGGTGGAGAGCGCCGAAGAGTTGAAATTGCCAGGGCTTTAGCGGCTGATCCTCAATTTATTTTGCTCGACGAGCCCTTTGCCGGTGTTGATCCGATTTCTGTAAATGACATCAAAAATATCATTCGTCATCTTCGTGACAAAGGTATTGGCGTACTAATAACCGACCATAACGTCAGGGAGACACTCGATATCTGTGAACATGCTTATATTATGGGAGAAGGTCATGTAATAGCAGAAGGAACTACCGAGCATATATTAAACGACGAAAAAGTTAAAAAAACCTATCTTGGTGAACATTTTATGCTGTAAAGGTCGCATTTTTGAGGTTAGGTGATTGCCAGGCACGGCATTTCGGCACTAAAATTGCATATCCTAATCTACTCTAGATAATTTCTATGCGTCCAGGCCTGCAATTAAAGATCAGCCAACAGCTGACTATGACCCCGCAACTGCAGCAGGCTATCAAATTACTGCAACTCTCAACAATGGAATTGCATCAAGAGATGATCGAGCAAGTCTATAGCAATCCTTTGCTTGAAATAGACGATGACAATGCTAGTGAAACTAATCCCGAGCAACGTCCTGATTCATCAGCCCCAAATGACACCATCGCCGTTGATTTAAACGCAGACGATGGCAATCTACATGAAACTGCGGTCGATGCCACAGATAAAGCGGTTACCGAGGCCGAATTAGATGACATTTGGCAGAATGAAAAACCTCAAGATTTGCCCGTTGAGGCTAACTGGGACGAAGTCTATAGTCCGACTATGCAGGTCTCCAGTGGCGCTGCTGAAACTAACTGGGAGCAGGTTTATCAGGTAACCGAGTCATTACAAGATCACTTGACGTGGCAACTCAACCTTACTCCTTTCTCCGATCGTGACCGAGAGATAGCTGAAGCGTATATAGATGCTATTAGTCCGTCTGGGTTCATCAATGAAAATCTTGCTGATATTCTTTCTTATGCTACAAGTGAGAATACAGAAGATCCTGTCGAGGAAGATGAGATGATCGCGGTATTACGTCGTTTGCAACAGTTTGATCCTCCGGGAATCTTTGCTCGAGACATAAGTGAATGTCTCAACATCCAGCTTAATCAACTATCTTTGGATACGCCTTACATATCTCAAGCTATTCGACTAGCATCTGAATTCTTAAATGATATTGCCTCGATAGATTTAGCTAGTCTCTCTAAGAAAACTCGCTACAGCGAAGAAGACCTTCAAGGGGCCCTACGGATAATTCGTAGCCTCAGCCCTAGGCCTGGTGAGGCTTTAACTATCAGCGAAGCAGAATATATTGTGCCTGATGCCTATGTAGAAAAAATTTCAGGCCAATGGCAAGTCCGACTTAACGATGGTAATGCGCCTCGCCTAAAGATTAATAGCCTTTATTCCAACTTAATAAAACGATCCGACGATAGTAAACAAAACCAGTTTTTAAAAGATAACCTTGCCGATGCAAAATGGTTTCTACGCAGTCTAGAAAGTCGTAATGACACTTTAATGCGGGTCTCTATTTCTATTGTTGAGTTACAGCAAGGGTTCTTAGAGCATGGCCCAATAGCCATGAAACCGATGGTTTTATCCGATATCGCCCTTAAACTCGATCTCCACGAGTCAACTATCTCCCGAGTGACTACCAATAAATATCTAGCAACACCACGAGGGATTTTCGAGCTAAAGTACTTTTTCTCCAGTCACGTTAGCACCGCAGGAGGAGGAGAGTGTTCATCGACTGCGGTTTGCGCTATCCTAAAGACTCTTATTAGTGCCGAAAAAACATCGAAGCCTTTAAGTGATAATAAGTTAATGATTCTTCTTGAAGAGCAAGGGATTCAAGTGGCACGCAGGACTGTTGCTAAATATAGAGAAGGCATGGGTATACCATCATCGAGCCAAAGAAAACGCTTCGAAAATGTTAACTAGCCAAGGAGTAATGAATGCAAATGACTATAAGTGGACATCACTTGGACATCACGGATCCGATGAGAGACTATGTTACAAATAAACTATCCAAACTAGAACGACATTACGAACAAATAACCAGTACAGCCGTTATTCTCACTATAGATAATCTTCAGCAAAAAGCCGAAGCAACGGTGCACGTCAGCGGAGCAGAATTATTTGCCATATCAGAGCATCAAGATATGTATGCGGCGATAGACGCTCTGGCTGATAAACTGGACAGACAACTCATTAAGCACAAAGAAAAAAATAGAGGTCACTAGCTTTTCTAATGAAGATCACTGACGTACTAATCCCAGCGATGACACAGTGTGATCTGGCTTGGCCAAGTAAAAAACGCGTACTACAGAACCTATCCTCGTTAGTCAGCGAACATTTAGGTGGTGATGCAGACCAAGCAGATAGCCTATTTCATAGCTTTGTAGCTCGCGAAAAATTAGGCAGTACGTCTATAGGTGATGGGGTAGCAATACCCCATTGCCGAGCAGTAGGCTTTAATCGTATTCATGGCTGCTTAATCACTCTTCAAAACCCCATTGATTTTGATGCCTACGACGACCAACCTGTTGACCTAATTTTTGCTCTAGTCGTTCCCGAGGAAAAAAATGACGAGCATCTAGCTACCTTGGCAAGAATAGCTGCCTTGATGCAAAAAGATTCATCTCGGCAACTTTTACGGGCATGCCAAAATAACGAAGATTTATACAACACAGCGGTAATATTGGAGCGCTCAAACTAATGCCTCGACTAGTCGTTGTTAGCGGAAGATCTGGCTCGGGTAAAACGTCAGCACTCAACATTCTCGAGGATGTTGGATTTGATTGTATTGACAACCTACCGCCAAGCTTATTACCTGATCTAATTAAGCAGCTGAATTCGGAAGGGATCAATGACGACCTGAGGTTAGCCGTAGGAATCGACGCTAGAAATCTGGTTGGTGATCTTAGTAAATTACCAGATATCCTGGCGCGACTTGAAGCCACTGGTATTGAGGTGAGCGTCATTTTCCTTCAGGCACGGCGTAGTGACTTAATTCGTCGGTATAGTGAAACTAGACGCAAACATCCTCTTAGCCATGAAACGGTCAGCCTACCCGAAGCGATCGACCTCGAAGCAAAGATCCTATCTCCAATATTAAATATCTCAGATCGTAACATTGACACCTCGGGTCTATCGCTACACCAATTGAGAGATCTTATAAAAAACACCATTGTTCCTAACAGCCCAGAACATATGGCAATATTGTTTGAATCCTTTGGCTTTAAAAAAGGTCTACCGGACGCATCTGATTTTATTTTCGATGTTCGCTGCTTACCCAATCCTTACTGGAAACAAGAGTTACGTAGCTTAACTGGCTTTGATGAGGGTGTTATTGAGTTTTTAGAGAGCCAAGTTGAAGTGGCTGCTATGCTGTCAGATATCATTGGTTTTTTGACTCGCTGGATACCAAAATTTCAAGCTAATAACCGCAGCTATTTAACGATTTCTATCGGTTGCACCGGCGGTCAACATCGATCAGTTTATATTGCTAATCGATTGCGAGAGCATTTTGCAAAAGAACAATCCTTAGTACAGGTTGTCCATAAAGAAATATCAGCATGAAACAGATTTTTAAGCCTATATGATTTCCCGAAAAATTATTGTTATCAATAAACTAGGATTGCATGCCCGCGCGGCGACAAAATTAGCCACTACCGCAGGACGTTACAAGTGCTCAATTAAAACTGGCGCACAAGAACCGCTTGTAGACGCTAAGAGTATTATGTCGTTAATGTTACTGGCAGCCTCAAAAGATACAGTACTCGTCTTTGAGTTTGAGGGGCCAGAAGAGCAGCTTGCCTGCGACGCAATAAGCGATTTGTTTGCTGATTATTTTGGTGAAGGTGAATAACCCTAGTTCCACTTAAATTTTCCCCTATTTTGCAGATCCCTCTATCGAACTTAAGCAGACAAAGCTAGAATAGAGACCCGTCCAGCACGCAGCGGCTCGACTAGGAAAGCAATGTATGGATATCGAACAAAACTTACTGGCTAAGCTTGATAACGCGATTGATTCAGTTACCCTGAATCAGGTTAGGCATACCCTTAACAATCTATCCCCCCCAGACATTGCTCACCAACTTGAGACCGCGCCACCCAAATATCGACATATCTTATGGGAGCTAGTTGATCCAGACATGTCTGGTGAGGTACTGCAGGACTTGTCTGACGAAATCCAATTAGAGTTCCTTAAAAAAATGGATGGCGCTGAAGTCGCCTCGATAACCGAAGGGTTAGACGTTGACGATATCGTTGATATTCTTCAGCAACTTCCTGACAGGGTCATTCCTGAGGTCCTTAAGGCGATGTCAGCACAGGATCGTCAGAGAGTTGAGACTATCCTGACCTATGATGAGGACACCGCTGGTGGACTCATGGACACAGAGGTGATCACAGTGCGTCCAGATATCAGCGTCGATGTAGTGCTGCGCTACCTGAGGCGATTCGAAGAAATTCCTGATATCACGGACAACCTTTTTGTTGTTAGCCGCAGCGACACCTTTATGGGTAATTTATCTATTGGTAAGTTGCTGACCTCGTCACCCGCTACAACCGTTCGAGAAGTTATGAACAGTAAAGTTCAAGCTATCGATGTCAATCTCACTGATTCAGAAGTCGCACAAAGGTTCCAGCGATATGACCTCGTGTCCGCTCCCGTTATTGATAAGGATGGCAGGTTACTAGGCCGAATAACCATTGATGACGTGGTGGATGTGATCGTCGAAGACGCGGATCACTCCCTTCTCGCCATGGCGGGCCTTAGTGATACTGAAGACACATTCTCTTCAATAGTGAAAACAGCGCCGCGGAGAGCTATTTGGTTAGGTGTTAACTTAATCACAGCCATTCTCGCTTCGTCAGCCATCAGCCTATTCGAGGCGACTCTAGATAAAATTGTAACACTAGCAATACTGATGCCGATAGTGGCTAGCATGGGCGGTGTCGCTGGAAGTCAGACTCTTACTGTGGTCATTCGAGGGATGGCCTTAGGGCAAGTGGGAAAGGATAATCTTAGCTGGTTGTTGAGCAAAGAATTTGCCGTAGGTGTTTTAAATGGAATGCTTTATGCGCTAATAGTCGGCTGTATTGTCTCGCTCTGGTTTGAAGATTGGGCCATGGCAGTAATCATTGGATTAGCGATGGCAATTAATTTAATCGCGGCTGCACTTGCAGGGACTATCTTGCCCGTAATGTTGCGATCTCTAAAAATAGATCCCGCACTTGCGGGGTCTGTTATTTTAACCACTATTACTGATATTGTAGGCTTTGTCTCATTTCTAGGCTTAGCCGCAATGTTTCTCATCTAATGGAAGACTCTATTAACGACAATGGCTATGACGGGCCAAGTAAGTCGCAGCTCAAGAGAGACAGTCATGCTCTTCAGGAAATGGGCAAGCAATTAGTGGAAATGCCCGACGGTAAATTACAGAAATTTACGCTTCCTGAGCCGCTTAAAGAAGCGATTTATGAAGCACGCAGACTAAAGAGTCGCGAGGCCAAACGTCGACATTTACAATATATTGGCAAGCTGATGAGAATTTCTGATATTGATGATATTCAAATCACCCTAGACAAGATGGATCATCAGTCTCAAACGTATCGTCAACATTTTAAGTCATTAGAAGACTGGCGAGACCGATTAATCAGTGAGGGGCAAGCAGGCATCGATGAATTTTTAGAGTGCTATCCAGAGGCTGATCGGCAAAAACTTCGAAATCTTCAACGGCAGGCCAATCGAGAATTAGAATTTGAAAAATCGCCGGTGGCGAGCCGTAAGATTTTCGCTTATATCCGATCTTTGTCAGAATAGTGTCTGTAACAGACAGCTATAATTTACGATGTTGCCGGACTGGTATATTACGGCGTTGCTGACGAATTAACTCAACATTAATATCAGCAATTGCAATACCTGGCTGATTACCTGTTACTGAATCAAGGATTGTTCCCCAGGGATCAATAATTGCACTTCCACCCCAAAGCCCACGTTTCGGATGATCACGATCTACTAAATTAGCCCCAACAATAAACAGCTGATTCTCAATAGCCCGGGCCCGCAACAAAATCTCCCAATGAGCTTCTCCAGTATTTGCTGTAAAAGCTGAGGGAACTGTAATAATTTCAGCGCCCTGATCCGCCAAATTCCGATATAACTCAGGGAATCTAAGATCATAACAAACAGTTAAGCCTATATTTGCAAAACTAGTAGGCACTGCGCAGACACTATTGCCCGCCGAGTAATGATTCGATTCTCTATATTGTCTATGCTCGTCCTGAGACGATGATATATCAGCATCGAAGAGATGAATTTTATCGTAATAAGCTTCCCTTTCACCTTTAGGGTTAACTAAATAAGAACGCGCATAAGGCCTATTTATATCGGCCGGTTCAACACAGCCCAGAACAGGGATAGTCCCTCCAACAATCCAGATCTCTAACTCTTGAGCCTGTGCCCGCAGAAATTTACCTGCCAAACCCAGCTCATCGACCTCATCCTTTATCAGAGCACTAGTGTTTGACTGTCCGTAATAGGCAAAGTTTTCAGGAAGGACGGCAATATCAGCGCCCCGGCTAGCTGCTTCTCTTAGCAAAGATTTGGCATTTTCTAGATTCTTGGCAACTGAGTCCGCAGGCATTAATTGAATTGCGGCCGCAGTAAACGTATCTTCTGTGCGATAGGATTTTTGACTACTGGTCATTAACTTGCGTCTCAGGCAGCGGTTGACTCTCTAATTCACTAGCAAATATCTCATCCACAGAAATATCAATGTCATCCCACGGACCATTTAATTCGTAACTAATACTCGACAAACGATCCACCTGCTTACGAACAATCTTACTCGTTATATAAACACCCGCAGCTGCAGGAACACCGCCAAGCAATGCAACCACCCAAGGTAAATTGGTTGCTACGGGAAGGGTCGCAACTAATTTAGCTTCTGCCGTTTCATCAACCAAATTAAATTTTCCTGCCATACTCATTCGGCCAGAAGGCATTTTCATTTTTAATGGGTCCAGCAAACTAGCGCTGCCTTGATCAAAATGAATAGCACCCTGTAGATTGTTATACGGTAAGTTTTGACCAACCACGTCAGAAAAGTCCAATTGAAGCCTCTTCAACCAATTCGCAAAGTTAAACAAGCTGACCAACTTCAAAGCGGCGCCAGCGCCTCCAGGGGACCTATAAAAGCTGCCATTATTTAGCTCGATCTGAAAGTTTCCAGTAATATTTTCCTTATTAATTTCCCACGGCTGATCTTGCCAAGCGAGGTCGAAGACAAACTTTCCCGACTCACTATCAGCCACAGGGGCAACTTTAAACCCACTAAAAACGTCATATATATTGCCAACTGCGACGGGCCCAGACAGTCTGCTAGTATAGGTAACGCCGTCAAATCCCCAGAAAAACTCAGTCGATTCCTTATCCTCAACCATGCCAGGCTGTAGCCCAAGAAAATTACCTTTAATCTGCTTAAAAGCAGCTCCTAAGTCGTCAGGCCGTAACTGAAACGCCAGAGAACCCCAGAGCTCCTCACCAATAAATAAATTTTCGACCGAAAGATCAACCGCTAAAAAATTCCTAGGATCGAGTCGCTGCTTGCCTATTTTTTCATCAAGTAAATCAGCACCTATGTCTAAGCGGACCAAATTCAGCTTGGGAGCCATTTTTGCGTCAGTTGGTAGAGATAGATGTCCATCGGCAAGATGACTGGAAAATTCGATATTAGTCGCTTTATCAGACAACCTAACCACCGTTGCCAGATCTTTTAGTTCGATGGATGCCAGCTCAAGATGATCAAATGTAAAATCAAAAACTGGAATCCAGATAGATTTTTTTGAAGCTGACCGCTCACCAAACAAGGCTACAACCGGTGTCCACAAATCAATCTCGGTGGTCGGCAAATGAGCAGCTATTACCACTTCGTTGTTTGCAGGAAGTGACACCGTGCGATCGAAACTTACTAGGCCTCTTGATAACCCTTGTTGGCTAAAACGCAGATCTGTAACTAGATTTTGCCCCAAGGTACCTTCAAGCCTCGTTAAACCCGTGTCAAAATGAAGTTTCACCGCGAGATCATTATTGTCCCCAGCGGACTTACCTAAGGGCGCTGGCAAATGAATTTCATTTTCTTTTAGCTGACTGGTTAAGTATAAAGTAACGGCACTTTTATTCGGTTGAGTGGCTTGGGTAGGCTTATCTTGTTGGACAGAGCTCTCTGGATTAATAGTTAATAACCCTTCTATTGGTATAGTGCCTTTTACAACCCTGCTCCAAGGAAAGTCCACCAACTGACTCAGACTTGCTGGCTCCACCGCGGTGCTAAGCGCTATCTTTTGCTCATCACCATGCCTGAACATACGCGCCTTAAATGGTTGCCCCCATAACTGGCCATTAATATCATCTGAGTGGAGGCCTTTTTCGGCCGAAAAATGGATGCCTCCAGCCATATTAGTTAGATTAATTGATGTGTTAGTAATCAATAAACTAGCGTCCGTTAGTTCGCTATCAACTCGATAACCCCCTTTAGACGCGTTACCGGTCGGTTTCACTAAAGGAACCTCAAGAGCCAACTGGATCGTTGCTTCGCCACTATATTTCCAATCAGCCAAAGGTCCAATATTCTTATAGAACGGAGACTTAGCAATAATATTAATTGCTTGTGACACATCGGATTTTAGACTGCCATCCAAAAAGAGGATGTTTGATTGTGAATGCCCCTTAGGATGAACTCCATAAGCCACATTGACCTTGTCGATCTTAGCGCCCCCCATGGTTGCTGAGCCGACAACTCCGTCAATATAGCTGTCATCAATTAAAAATGTTGCGCTAACATCACTCAACCCAAGCCACCGAGGATCAAAATTAATATCGGCATTTTCTGCCTCTATAAGCAACTGCGTGGTCCGAACGGGCTTGTTGTTAAGTATTGCTCCTGAGCGATAAACCATGCCGAATTGATTTATGTCGGCCTTTGCAATTGACGTTTTCAGCCAATTCGAAAGGCTTTTTGGCATTTTGTAAGGTAGAAATTGATCTTTGTATGTTGCATCAATATTTTGACCTCCAATAATGAGGTTGACCTCTGGTTTGGTTCCCTTAACGGCTCTATTTTGCTCTACTGAGAAAATTATATTAGCGAGGCCAGCTTCAACCTTGGTCTCCATAACGGAGCTATAGACACTGAGAGATCGGTTCTGGGAATTAACCTCTAAATACACAGTGCCCTGTGCATCAAGAACCTTAATATAATCTTTGTAGACAGTAGGGAAAAGTACATCAAATCCATCACTGTCATTCAGGTGAAATAGCCCCTCATTATCTTTAATTTCGAGATAACCAGTTAACCCTTTTATTCCAGGAACGCCTTTATAAGGTGAGAGATCGATATTAGTTAAATTAGCCGACGCATAGTAGCCTGACTGCTTTTGACCAAAAGTGAGGACGTTTAATTGTCCGCGCGGGCTCAATACATCTATGGTCTGGAGTATCTGATCATTTAAAACATCTGCCTGTTTGAGCAAGTCAGATAAAATTGTTAAATTTAAGTGACTAATTGACACATCAAAATCTTGCCGTTGCGCACCGAGGCGTTGATTAAAAACAAGATCTAAAGGTTCGATTTTAGTATCAGACCACTCGAAATTAAGCCCCTGTAGACGCACCCCCCAATCTAACTCAGGTGTATACCAGCCTGTTATCTCAGTGGTTATATCTCTGACAGCTGGCACATCCGCGACCCAATCAAGGGGCACTTCAGTAACAGATACAGAACCCTCAAAATCAACCCCACCACCTTGATGAATATCAAACCATAGTTCACCACTGGCATCGGCGGTAAAGTGTGAAATATCAGCCAGTAATTCTGGCATTAACGATTTACCCAATTCCATCAATGGCTGTGGAACAGAGAGATTTCGCAACTGCAGATAAGCCTCTGCACTAAAGGATTTAAGATCCAATGGATCACCCTGTCCTTCTAGAACAACATAGGAAGGGGCATCTTGATTAGATTGATAGACCGTCATCTCACTACGATGAAAATCTCTATCATTTTCAAGTTTTACTGAGCTTCCATGGACTTTAATTGATTTTCCAGAAAAAAACTCAAACTCTATTTGAATCCTTTCTAAGTGGATAAAGCGACTATAAATAAGTGGCTCTAGAAGTACTCTCAGGTCGGTTTCATCACCGGGAGGAATACCCTTCAAACTCCAGCGACCTGACCCATCTTCGACTAACTTAATAATTAAATTGTCAGCCACTAATTCATGCCAAATAGCATTTCCATGCCTAATAGTTTGAAAAAGATCCAGCTCGGCTCTGACTTGGCGCACCGCGATCGCTGTCATCTGATCAGCATCCATAATGTCAAGATTCTCAATCTCAATGATCGGCAACAATCTCGGCCATTCGCCCCGCAACTCGCCAAGGTTAACTTGCATACCGGTGCTTTGATTAAGAAAATTGACAATAGAGGGTCTTAATCCATCAATCGCATTGATCGTTTGCCTGCCCAGCAATACCAAAATAAAGGTTCCAACAATCAGCAAAGCAGCGGTCCAAACAAACCATCGCCCAATTGATGTAATTGTATTTGTTACTTTAGTTACCATTCTGCGGTCTCAAACCGGGATAATGTCAAACTGTTCACGAGAATATAGTTCATCGTCACGAAGTTGAATTGTACAGCCAATCGACTTTTCGATCTCGGTCAGGACCGACCTTTCTTCGGTTGCCAAATATCCAGTCACTTCGGGACTTGCTTGAATTCTGATGTTCTGGCAATCATAGGCGCTTGCAGTGCGAGAAATCTCTCTCCAGATCTCACAACTAATAGTACTCAACGATTTAATTGATCCCACGCCTTCACAGGTAGGACAACTATCACTCAATAACTCTCTTAGGCTTTTGTTGGTGCGCTTTCTATTAACTTCTACCAGGCCTAGCTCAGTAAAGTCAGAAATAAACGTGGCTACTGTATCCGCCAGCAAAGCTTTTTTAAGGCTGGCTAATACCTTTTGGCGGTGGCTATCATTATCCATATCAATAAAATCAATAACAATGATCCCACCTACATTACGCAGCCTTATTTGCCTTGCGATAACCTTACTAGCCTGCATATTCGTGTTAAACACCGCTTTTTCTAAATCGCGATGACCAATATCGCCCCCAGTATTGACGTCAACAGTTGTCATCGCCTCAGTCTGATCAAAAACGACAGAGCCACCAGAATCAAGATTAACTCTCCGCTGAAGAGCTTTAGTGACCTCCTCATCGACATTATAATGCTGAAATAACGGCTTTTCACCGTCGTAATGAACTACCAGATTAGCAATACTCTGATGATACCTATCCATTATTTTTTTAAGCTGCTCAAAAACTTCAGCGCAGTCGACTAATATACTAGTGGTTTTATCGTCGACTAAATCTCGCATGACTCGTAGCTGCAGAGCCATCTCCTGAAACACTCGGCCGGGCTTCTTTATAGTGGCCTTCTCCGATTGCACAGCCTTCCAACAGTTTTGTAGAAAGCTTAGATCAGATTGTAGATATTTAAGCGCAACGCCCTCTGCCGCAGTGCGAACAATATAGCCTCCAGTTGACATTTGCTGAGTCGACCCGACTGCGCCTTCACCCTCATGCGTAGACAGCATTAGCTCTAGGTTATCTTGCAGTCGCTGCCGCTCATCACGCTTTCTTATGCGATGAGACACCTTATTACCTCTACCTGCGGGCAAATAAGCAAAATACCTAGACACCACAGAAATCTCTGCTGTTAATCTAGCGCCTTTATCATTTATAGGGTTTTTTATCACTTGAACCATAACTAACTGACCCTCATGTAGGACATGACGAATATCAGTAGCTTTAGGATTTTCGTTCTTCCCCCTCTTGGAGGCTTGGTTTGCGACATCACTGAGATGCAAAAATCCGTTTCGCTCGATACCAATATCAACAAATGCTGCCTCAAGCGCAGGAAGTATACGGACAACCTTACCCATATATATATTACCAACCAAACTAATATTCCGAGGTCGCTCAAGGTGAACTTCCTGAACAACGCCACTATGCAACAAGGCTGCACGGGTTTCTCCCGGCGCAACTGTGATCAAAATTTCATTGCCCATTCTTTATTCACTTTTAACTGATAGTATTTTTATGCTGGCAGTGTCTGCCAGATGGGAATTTCAAAGCGGCGGAGTAGACTACTGGTCTCAGCAATAGGTAGCCCAACAACGCCACTATAACTGCCTTCGATAGATTCTACGAAAATTGATCCAAAACCTTGTATAGCGTAACTACCTGCCTTTCCATCTGGTTCGCCTGTGCTCCAGTAATTGAGGCACTCTTGGTCTAATATAGTGCGGAATATCACCAAAGTTTGCGACATTAATACAGCAGTCTCAGCACCATTATTGATAGCGACTGCGGAGATTACCTTGTGAGTCCGCCCGGAGAGCTGGCTGAGCATCTGTCTTGAATCGGCATAATCTGTCGGTTTACCAAATATTTTTTTATCGCATACAACGATCGTATCAGCACCCAGCACAGGCTGGCTTCCCATTTGAGACTCATATCCAGTCTCTGCCTTCTGGCATGCCAATCGGCAAACAAAATCAGTCGGCAATTCATTGGCAATCTGTCTCTCATCAATATCTGCAGGTGCAACGCTAAATCGAACCCCAATCTGATTTAGAATATCGACTCGTCTTGGAGATGCTGAAGCCAATATAAGGTCAAAATCTTCATGTTTCTTTCTCCATTCCGACGGCATGCAGAACCCCTAAGTTAACTTCGGTTAAAAAAATATGATACTAGACTTATCTTTAGGCGCTAATGACGCCTTTTATGTACCTTGACCAAAAACTTATCGATTACAGGCCACATTACGGCCGAGCTAATCGCACCCAAGGGGGCCTCTCCATAATCAACGGGCACCCCCCAAACCGAGTACATAAAGTTACGTAGCAGTTCGGAAAATATAATGAGAATAAATACAAAAACACAACGATGAATGAAATTGAAATAAAGTAACCAGCCGCTGAGCAAATAAGGCACAGCACTGATAAAAACAAAAAGGAATACGTGAAGCCCTAGAGGCGATCTAAATACCAAATCAGCCAGAAAACCAACAGATGCGGCAAACCCAATACCCCACTGGTTAGGCTGAAAAATAACCCAGCCAATAACTATTAGAAGTAAAAAATTAGGTTTCCACGATAACCAATCGGCGGAAACGGGAATTAACTGTAATACCAAGGCTAACATCAACGAAAAAATAACGGTTAAGGAGTAACGCATAGACGTCACTGAGAACTTCCATTTCTGCTACCATCTTGCGAGGTGAAAACCAACAAAAGATATTTGCTTCGATCAATCTCTGCCGCTGGCCGCACATTGACTTCAATAAACTTTTCACCCGAGTTTTTTTCAACACTCAGAATAGAACCGACAGGATAACCCGGAGGAAAGCGCCCCCCCAAACCTGAACTAACAAGTTCGTCCCCTTCACGTATATCTGCAGTCGGCGATAAGAACCGTAACTGCATATTATTGTAGTCTGAAGTACCCTCAGCAATAGATCGCATACCGTTTCGTAAAACCTGCACAGGAATTGCGTGTGTGATGTCAGTAATCAGTAACGCGACACTATGGTTTTCAAAAACCGATGTAATTTGGCCCATTAACCCCTCAGCATCTAAGATTGGTTGCCCAACATAGACACCGTCTTGAAGGCCCCTATCAATGGTCAAAGTATGGCTTTTCGGGCTAGGTGAAACACCAATAACCTCTGTCACCAAAATACTATCGGTTAGCAACTCGGTGGCATTGAGTAAAAGGCGTAGGCGCAGATTTTCTGCAGCTAACTCAGCCATTCGCTGTAACTGACCACGATGAATAAGGCTTTCTTGTTTTAAACGGAGGTTTTCTTTTTCGATAACAGACCGATCAGTTGAACTTAAATCTACCCACTCTCCAATACGCGAAGGAATATTAGCGACCCAGTAGACTGGTCGAATCGATCGGTCAGCAAACTTTTCGATCGAGCTAAACCAGTTGGTGTAATAGTGGATCGTCATCATGCTAAACGCGATTAAAAAGAAAACAACCACTTTACGAATGGTGGAGGATGACCTAACGAACACCTTGTTAATTGTTCTACTCCCGGTACTTCAATGACCCATAAAGCTAATTGCCGACTGATCAGCCTAAAGAGTTAAATGATCTAGTCTCTTGTTGTCCATCATATCTAAAAACTCTCCACCACCCCGCGCAACGCAAGTCAGTGGTTCTTCGGCTAATATAACTGGAAGGCCAGTTTCGTGGCTCAACAGACGATCAAGATCTTTTAATAAAGCACCACCACCAGTCAAGACAATACCGGCTTCCGCAATATCAGAAGCAAGCTCAGGAGGAGACTGCTCAAGCACTCGTTTTACAGCCTGAACAATACCCACTAGAGGCTCTTGCAAGGCCCCTAAAATCTCATCACTAGTGAGCGTAAATCGTTTAGGAACCCCTTCAGCAAGATTGCGGCCTCGGACCTCAATCTCTCGAACTTCTTTAGCCAAATAAGCGCCGCCTATTTCCATCTTAATTCGCTCTGCAGTGGTATCACCGATAACACTGCCGTACTCGCGACGCACAAAGTTAACAATCGCTTCATCAAAACGGTCGCCGCCGATGCGAACAGAATCAGCAAATACAACACCGCTCAGCGAGAGAATAGCGATTTCAGTCGTACCACCACCGATATCTACGACCATAGAACCAATCGCCTCATCAACAGGCAGTCCTGCACCAATAGCAGCAGCCATAGGCTCTTCGATCAAAAAGACCTCTCGAGCACCCGCACTATAAGCCGACTCTTTAATCGCTCGAGTTTCAACCTCTGTGGCCATGCAGGGCACGCAGATAAGAACTCTTGGACTAGGCGGTATAAAACTTTTGATGTGCACTTTTTTAATGAAATGCTGCAACATTTTCTCTGTCACTTGAAAATCTGCAATGACGCCATCTTTTAGTGGACGAATCGCGGTAATATTTCCTGGTGTTCTACCCAACATACGTTTGGCATCAACGCCAACAGCTTCAACAACCTTTTGCCCAAGATGCTGACGAATTGCCACTACTGACGGCTCATTCAGAACAATACCTTTGTCACGGACATAAATTAACGTATTTGCGGTGCCAAGATCAATTGACAGGTCGCTGGAAAATAGGCCACGAATTTTTTTTAACATTTAGAGGACTTCCTCAGTTACTTTTACTGCAATGGGCTTTGCAGAAAACTTGTTGTTTTTCGTTATTTAACAGCATTAAAAAAACTGCCAAACGTAATATCTGATAAGTGAGTTTAGCTGATCTTGAGCCAAACTTCCTATAACTATACTTAATTTACTTAATTTTACGTAGATGCTGATAAAATAAAGCTTTTATGGGGTGAACGGCTTAACCTAATATGACCATTTATGGTAACTTATCGCACCTAGCTAGTAGAGTATTGGCTAGGTAAAAAAAGTCAAACTAAACAATTGTAATTCGCAGGCAAAAAAATGATCATCGAACGACACGAAATTGAAAAACTAGCGACTTTATCTCGCATTTCAATCGACGAAAAAACCATCACTGATGTCACTGAACGGTTGAGTAGCGTATTGGATTTAGTTGATCAACTGCAAACTGCTAATACTGATTCTGTGCAGGGAATATCCCGACCATTTCAAGTATCGCAGCGACTGCGCGCAGACGATATCACTGAGAGTAATCACCGAGATGAATTCCAAGCGATAGCCCCGGCGACGGACAATGGGCTGTTCATCGTCCCTAAAATGATCGATTAAATGAGTCACTAATGCACAATTACACTATCGCCGAGTTGGTCAAAGGGCTTCAAAGCAAGAAATTCTCAAGTGTTGAATTAACTCAACATTTTTTGTCTCGTATCAGCCAATTTAATGACCAATATAATGCCGTAATTACTGTTACCGCAGATCAGGCTCTGCAAGCAGCGCATTTAGCAGACCAAAGACTAGCGGCAGGATCTGCACCCCCGTTATGCGGTGTACCCTTGCTACACAAAGATATTTTTTGCACTAAGGGTGTCCGAACTAGTTGCGGCTCTAAAATGCTAGACAACTTTATACCCCCTTATAACGCGACTGTTGTGGAAAATTTCGAACAGGCCGGCGTGGTGATGTTAGGAAAAACCAATATGGACGAGTTTGCTATGGGCTCTTCCAATGAAACTAGTTTTTATGGGCCAGTCAAAAATCCTTGGGCCACAGACTGCGTACCCGGAGGTTCGTCAGGAGGTTCAGCAGCAGCGGTTGCGGGAAGACTAGCACCCGGAGCAACAGCAACAGATACCGGCGGATCTATTCGTCAACCTGCCGCTCTATGCGGTATTAGCGGGTTAAAACCAACCTATGGCCGAGTATCCCGCTGGGGCATGATTGCCTTTGCTTCAAGCTTAGATCAGGCAGGCCCTATGGCTCGCACCGCAGAAGACTGCGCATTACTTTTAAACTGCATGGCTAGTTTTGATGACAAGGACTCCACCTGCGTTGACTGCGAAATTCCGGACTACAGCGCCTCATTAAATAAGTCAGTAAAAGGCTTGCGCATTGGTGTTCCTAAAGAATACTTTTCAGAGGGCTTACACTCAGGAACTGAGGCAGCCGTAAGGACAGCCTTGGCCGATCTGGAAGCTCAAGGCGCTGAATTGGTTGAGATAAGCCTTCCCAATTCTAACCTCTCTGTTCCAGCATATTATGTCATCGCTCCGGCCGAGGCATCGGCGAACTTATCGCGCTTTGATGGTGTGAAATATGGCTACCGTTGCGAGAATCCAAAAGATTTACAAGATATGTATTGCCGCACGCGCTCTGAAGGTTTTGGTGAAGAAGTTCAGCGGCGCATATTGATTGGCACTTATTGCCTGTCTGCCGGTTACTACGATGCGTACTATGGTAAGGCACAACAGGTGCGTCAACTGATCGAACAGGACTTTGTGGAAGCATTTGCCAAAGTCGACCTTATTCTCGGGCCCACCTGTCCCTCGCCAGCGTTTAAGTTTGGCTCAAAAGGCGATGACCCTGTGGCAATGTATCTTGAAGATATTTATACCATTGCAACCAACTTAGCTGGCTTGCCAGGTATGTCAGTGCCCTGTGGAATGGTTGAAGGCAAACCAGTGGGTTTACAGATCATCGGCAACTACTTTGACGAAGCGCGGATGCTAAATGTTGCTCATCAATTTCAGCAAGTGACCGACTGGCATACACAGATGCCGAAGGGAATCTCATGAATTGGGAAACTGTCATCGGCCTTGAAGTGCATGTGCAACTAGCCACTAAAACGAAAATATTTTCTGCTGCAAGTACCAGTTTTGGCGCCGAGCCCAACACTCAAGCCTGCGCCATTGACTTAGCAATGCCAGGCACCCTGCCAGTGCTAAATGAACAAGCGGTGCACTACGCGATAATGTTCGGATTGGCTATCGATGCTGAAATTGGAAAAGTTTCTGTATTTGAGAGAAAAAACTATTTTTATCCCGACCTACCCAAGGGTTACCAAACCACCCAACTAGAGAAACCCATCGTTGGGCGAGGTGAGGTAGCTATTCAATTGGGTGACGGAAGCACTAAATCTATCCGCATCCACCATGCTCATCTTGAAGAAGATGCTGGAAAATCAGTCCATGAAGGTAACTTACCTTATGGATCATCCGGCGTTGACCTCAACCGCGCCGGAACCCCATTAATTGAAATAGTCTCTGAACCCGATATGCGCAGCATTGAGGAGGCCGTCGCCTTCGCTAAAAAACTACATAGCATCGTGACGTCAATTGGCATCTGTGACGGCGAAATGTCTCAAGGCAGCATGCGTTTTGACGTCAATGTCTCTGTACGTCCGATGGGTACCACCGAGCTGGGCACGAGAACCGAAACGAAGAATCTCAACTCGTATAAGTTCATGGAAGAAGCCATCGAAAAAGAGGTAGAGCGACAAATTGATCTGATTGAAGATGGTGGAACTGTAAGGCAAGAAACGCGCTTATATAATGGAGACACCAAGGTTGCCAAAGCCATGCGCAGTAAAGAAGAAGCCAATGATTATCGCTATTTTCCCTGCCCAGACCTTTTACCGGTAATTGTGAGTGACGAAACTATCGAAAAATTGCGACGCGCACTCCCAGAACTGCCTGATGCTCGGCAAACACGGTTTATGGAGCAGTATATTCTATCCAATTACGATGCGGGTGTTCTTAGCAGTGACGCCAGTACAGCACATTTTTTCGAAATTGTAGCCGCCAATTCTGGAAATCCAAAAATTGCCGCCAACTGGACAATGGGAGAGTTGAGCGCTGCTCTTAACAATGCAGGTTTGAATATTACTGATAGTCCCGTTTCCGCGGAGCTACTTGCTGGAATGATCGTGCGCATTGCCGACAATAGCATTTCTGGGAAAATGGCCAAGCAGGTTTTCGAAGCTATGTGGCAAGGCGAAGGTAATGCCGATGAGATTATCGAAGCCAAAGGTCTACAACAGGTGTCTGACAGCGGTGCTCTTGCGAAAATCGTTGCTGATGTTTTAGAAGCAAACCCAGCCATGGTTGAAGACTTCATCGCTAGCGATGAAAATAAGCGCAAGAAGAAACTCGGCGGCTTTATGGGGCAGATAATGAAAGCCTCGAAAGGCCAAGCTAATCCGCAGCAGGTTAACCAAATATTATCGCAAAAACTCAATGAACTTTTATAGCCAAAAAAGTGTATATCTATGAACGTTACTGCGTTTTCTGAAAATTGCGGTGCCGTTGTAAGTGACCTGCAGTTAGCAACTATGAGTAATCATGAGTTACTTGAACTACGAGAAAGTTTTGCAAATTACGGCCTGCTTTTCTTTCGTGATCAAGCATTAACCCCAGACCAACATCTGGAATTTGCTAATCGTTTTGGCAGTATCGTTATCAACAAGTTCTTTAAAACAACTGATGATTTTCCTCAAATAGCCGAAGTGCGCAAAGAGAAAACCCAACAAACCAATATTGGTGGTGGCTGGCATACAGACCATTCCTACGATGATATTCCTGCGATGGGGTCTATTTTAGTTGCCCGCACCGTACCAGAGATAGGCGGCGATACTCAGTTTGCTAATCTCGCAGCGGCCTATGATGCTCTGCCTGCAGAACTTAAAAAACGTATCGAAAACTTACGCGCTGTGCATTCAAATACTCATCTCTATGGTGAAAATGGCCTATATCGCCTGACTGACCTCTCTGAACATCTTGGTGGTATGGATCGTGTTGGCGATGCGACCCACCCAGTGGTGATTATTCACCCAGAAAGCGGCCGCAAGATACTTTATGTGAACCCTGGTCACACTATTCAGATTGAAGGCTGGGACTTTACTGAAAGCCGCGCCTTGCTAGACGAACTCTATGCTCATGTCATCCAGCCTCAGTTTACCTGCAGCTTTAACTGGTTGCCGGGGTCAGTCACCTTTTGGGATAATCGATGCACCTGGCACCAAGCCAATAATGACTATCAGGGTCACGCAAGGCTTATGCATCGTATTACTCTGGCCGGCTCGATCTTGACCGCGGCCTAAATCTACTTATGCCTGCTATGCGTAAAAAAGCTGATCTACCGACTAAAATTTGCTTAGCTTGCGAGCGTCAGTTTACTTGGCGCAAGAAATGGGCGCGCTGTTGGGGCGAGGTACAATTCTGTTCAGTGCGCTGCAAAACAGATTCATCCAAGAAATTACCATAAGACACAACCTATGACTCCACCTACGTACAATCCAGATATTTTAATTATTGGTGCCGGCCTTGCAGGTTTAAGTGCCGCTAATGACTTACAGCGAGCAGGTTTTAAAGTACTAGTGGTCGATAAAGGTCGTGGTCTAGGCGGCCGCTTAGCTAGTCGTCGTATAGGTGGTGCTACCTTTGATCATGGTGCCCAATTTATGACCACCCGTCAGCCGCGGTTTGTTGAACAGGTCAACCAGTGGGTTGATGCTGGTGTGGCCGAACCATGGTACTCCAGTGTTCCTGGACAACCCAACAGTCACGTTAGATATAGGGGTGTCCCCACAATGACTGCCATTGCCAAATATATGGCGCAGGACATAGATATTCTTAGAACCACTGCGGTTACCGCAATTGCCCACGCAGATAACGGCTGGATAGCAACACTTGATAATGGCGCCACTGTTTCTTCTGGCTCTATGATTATTACCTCTCCAGCGCCCCAGACTATCGAATTACTCGCAACGGGAAATACTCAACTGCCCGACGACAAGTGTGCTCGTCTAAATCGGATTGTTTATGAAAGCTGTATCGCGGTGATGGCAATTCTAGATAGCCCGAGTAACCTTCCATCGCCCGGTGCTCTCATGCTCGAAGATGGTCCCATCGCGTGGATCAGCGATAATCAACAGAAAGGCATCTCTATCCTTCCCGCCATTACTATTCATGGTAGTGGTGCCTTTAGCGCCAAGTACTTTGATGATGATCGCAACCTGGTTGCTGAAAAGCTGATTGCCGCGGCCAAACCCTATGTAGGTGCCAATGTGCTTGAATTTCAAACACACGGCTGGCGTTACAGCAAACCACTCGTCATGGACGCGCACAGCTGCATGTTAGCCAGTGAACACACCTCCCTGCCTCCCCTGATATTTGCAGGGGATGCCTTTGCTGGTCCGCGAGTCGAAGGTGCTGTTTTATCTGGCTGGGCAGCAGCAGAGGCTCTAATAAATTGCTGACTCAGAGGTATTGACTAGACCGCATATCAGTATCGATGGTTATAATAAGCTACCAAACTCACAATAGAAGTCTCCTTCTTATGGCCATAAACCCCGAACTAGAGACCCGCAGCGATTCAAAGTGTGAACTTTGCTCAGCCCCAGAACTGTTGAGCAGTTACCCGGTCGCACCATACAATGACGAGTCTCCAGGCCATAATATTGTGGTCTGCCATGTCTGCAATGGTCAACTGACAGACCACGATAAAATTGAAGTAAGCCACTGGCGTTGTTTAAACGATAGCATGTGGAACCAGGTGCCTGCAGTTCAGGTTGTGGTCTGGCGTATGCTCAGTCGGCTTAGAGAGGAAGGTTGGCCACAAGACCTACTTGATATGATGTATATGGAAGATGAGGTTATGACTTGGGCAACGTTGGTGAGCGGTGACTCTGATGAACCCGCGATCGAGCATAAAGACAGTAATGGTGCTTTCCTTGTGGCAGGTGATACAGTGACATTAATAAAAGATTTAACCGTAAAAGGAACGAGCTTTATCGCCAAACGTGGCACCGCAGTCCGCAACATTTCTTTGGTGCCAGACAACCCAAAACAACTTGAAGGCCGAGTTAACGGCACACAAATTGTAATACTCACAGAATTCGTAAAGAGGGCAAACTAAATGGACAAAACAGAACAACAACTTCGCGTAGAACTTGCAGCTTGCTACCGAATTTTCGATTACATGGGTTGGACCGAACTTATTTACAACCACATTACGGTTAAACTACCTGGCGACAAAGAGCATTTTTTGATCAATCCCTACGGACTTCACTATAGCGAAGTCAAAGCCTCTAATCTGGTTAAGGTCGATATTCAAGGCAATATAGTTGAAGACACAGACTACGCAGTAAACCCTGCAGGAATAATTATTCACACCGCTATTCACGGCGTAAGGCACGACGTTAAGTGTATTACTCACACGCATACGGACGCTGGTATGGCCGTAGCTTGCTCTCAAGAAGGACTGCGCAATGACAATTTTTACTCTGCGCTGTTACACAATCAAGTGGCGTACCATGACTTTGAAGGTATTACCGTCATGGACGATGAAAAGCCCAGGTTGATTGCTAATCTGGGCGACAAAAGCATGTTGATACTGCGCAACCACGGCTTGCTAACCTGCGGCAGATCAATTGCCGAGGCATTTCATAACATGTGGGCACTTCAACGTTCATGTGAAGTTCAAGTGGCAAGTGATGCTTCTGGCAAGGCTCTTATCCCAGTAGGGGATGACATCATAGCTAAAGCCGAACAACTCATGTCTATGCAGTCTGTGGGCGGCCCAGCCGGAGAGTTGGAGTTTAAAGCTTTAGTGCGCATTATTGATAAGATTGATCCAACCTACAAAGACTAATCTTGCTACTTGGTTACTTCATTAAGTCTCGTGAAATAATCAGCTTCATGATCTCATTAGTACCACCATAGATTCGTTGTACCCGAGAGTCAGCAAAGGCACGACAGACTGGATATTCCCACATATAACCCCAGCCACCATGAAGCTGAAGACATTCGTCGGCTACTTTACATTGCAGATCAGTCGTCAGTAATTTCAGCTTAGCGGCAGTTACCGTATCTAGTTTACCTTCTAATAAGAGTTCGGTGCAGCGATCAGAAAAAACTTCAGCACTGGTAACCTCTGCAGCCAATTCAGCCAGTTTAAATTGCGTATTTTGAAAGGACGCCACGGATGTACCAAACGCTTTACGATCTTTAGTGTAGGTGACGGTAGCTTCAATTATGGCCTGAGCATTTGCAACCGCACCGACTGCAAGAGACAGGCGCTCTTGAGGTAAATCTTGCATCAGATAAATAAAGCCACGCCCCTCTTCGCCAAGAAGGTTCTCTTTAGGTACTTTCACGTCCTGAAAAAATAGCTCGGAGGTGTCCTGAGCTTTTAAACCCAACTTTTGTAGGTTCTTACCTTTGCTAAATCCAGCAAAATCAGCTTCTACCAAAAACAAACTAATTCCTTTGGAGCCTGCAGTTATATCTGTCTTTGCCACCACTATCACTAACCCTGCTTTCTGACCATTAGTAATAAAGGTTTTAGAACCATTCAAAATATAGTGGTCGCCATCAAGCACAGCTGTTGTCTTAGTCCCTTGTATATCAGAACCGGCGCCCGGCTCAGTCATTGCGATCGCGGTGATCAATTCACCAGAAATACACCGCGGTAAATACTTCTGTTTTTGATGATCACTGCCATAACGAACGATGTAGGGCACCGAGATATCATTATGTAATGTCCAGCCCAGCCCGGTGCAACCAGAGCGAGCGATCTCTTCATTGACGATACAGTTGTAGCGAAAATCTGTACTTACTCCTCCATACTCCTCAGGCACCATAGGGCACAAAAACCCTTGTTCTCCGGCTTTTAGCCATATTTCGTCACTGACCATACCGTCTTTTTCCCACTGCTCGTGGTGCGGCATAGCTTCAGTCTCAAGAAACTTGCGTAACGAGTCACGGAACATCTCGTGGTCAGAATCATATAACTGTCTTGGAATCATAATATTTGCTCTTGTTAATTTGGACGAAAGTTTAACAAGCAGAGCACCTCAGCACATTAACTTTAGTGACTGGAGCGTTCTAAATCACCGCAATAACAATTAAAAATAGATATTGCTCAAAAAAAACCCACAAAAGCCAATACCTACCGTCCAATAGACATTATGGGTTCTATAAGCAGCAATTATCGCGACAACGCCACCCCAGAGATAAGAATTTGACATAGTCCAGTTAAGTTGCTGGTCGTGAATAAAGATGATCGGTAGGCAGATAGCGCTTATTACCGCCGGACCGCTATAGCTCAGTAATTGTTTTATGTTGGGCCCAAGACGTACTGGCAGCCTACCCTCAAGAAATAAATAGCGGGTGGTAAAGGTGATAGCAGCCAGAAGTAATATCGTAACAAAGGTCATTTTCTCAGCCTTAATTTTTGCGTAACAAAGCCGGCAACCATACCCAATAAAGCGGCGCTCACCAATCCTAGGTCGAATTCATACACAGAGAAAACTAAAGAACAGCAAGCTGATACTAGAACGCAAACAAAAGTTGGAAGCGTTTTTATTTCAGGCACCACCAGAGCAATAAAGGTTGCCGCTATAGCAAAATCGAGGCCCAGGTCAGTTAAATCTGGCAGCTTAGAGCCAGCAAAAATACCCAGAGCAGTCCAAATATTCCATGCCAGATAAAAACTGCCTCCCGCGCCCAGAGCGTAATATAGGCGAAACCTATTTTTGTAGGCACGGCGATCACCGGACAGGGAAAATAGCTCGTCTGTTAACAAAAAACCAAGCCCCAGTCGCCATCGAAGTGGTTTAATTTTAAGCTTTTCACGCAGGGTTAGACCGTATAAAAAATGTCGTGAGCTGATTACTAAAGCACTAAACAAAATAGTGAATAGCGGAGCATCGTCTGCCATTAACTCGACGGTGACAATCTGAACTGCACCACCATAAATAACCGCACTAAACATTTGTGCTTCGATCCAACTGAAGCCACGCTGCACTGCTAGAGAGCCAAAAAGCACAGCCCAAGGCAGCACAGCCAAACTCAATGGCAGCATATCAGCAGCGCCTTTCCCGGCCGCTATGAGCAGCGCTTTACGGCGGCTAACCATTAAATGTGACTATCTGACATTGTCTGTTAACTAAATAGTACTTAAACAAACTTACGAATCAGCCAACTAGGAAGAATATAAAACATCCCCGCAACCACAACCCAACGTTTGGTTATGTACACATGATCCTTTTTATTAATAATCGCCTTCACCATTTGGGCCACAGCCTTTTCAACTGGCGCTGTCCACACGGGCTTGGTCTCTAGCATAGGTGTGTCAATAAAGCCCGGCTCAACCGTAGTGATAGTAATGGGAAGTCTAGAACGGGCAGCTCGCGACCGCATGCCTTGGAGATAACTGGAAACAAAGGCTTTGCTAGCATGATAAGTAAGCGCTAAACCACCCGAAAAATGTGCTGCTAGAGATGAAACCCCCACTAGGTGGCCGCCACCGCGCTGCACAAAATAATTCATTGCGTCCATCGACATAGCTGTAAACCCACGCACATTGACATCAATCATTTCGCTCTCAACAGCCCAATCAAGTTTCTTCTCAGAAGCGCCGACACCAGAATTAACCACGATCAACTCTACGTCGCCCATCTGTGTAATTAAGCTAGCTAGTTGCGCTCGTGCGCTATCCGCGTCGGTAAGGTCAGTTACTTGAACAAAATGATCCCCTGGCAATAAATTACTCAGCTCATTTAATCGTTCTTCTCTGCGCGCCATCAACCCTAATTGATAACCTAAAGCGGCCAACTGCACGGCAAGTTCATAGCCAATACCTGAACTAGCACCAACAATA
Organism: Porticoccaceae bacterium; assembly: GCA_028822155.1. GTDB lineage: Bacteria > Pseudomonadota > Gammaproteobacteria > Pseudomonadales > Porticoccaceae > HTCC2207. The sequence continues at coordinate 67,901 of JAPKEJ010000002.1, read as the reverse complement.
ATTGCTCGTTTCATAGATTTTCCTTATTTTTAGATGGTGCAGTCTAGCGATTAAAAGAGTCACAAGAAAGACCCTATTAACCAAGCTTTGGATGAATTCAGATTAGGATTGGTTTAAATAATACTTTTGTCACTTTTATCAGAGTCTCTGTTTTCAAACAATAAATATTCTGCCCGGCCTTCCGATAGCAACCGACCGCTGTCTATTTCAAAGTAGTCGATTAACCTATTAAGGTCTCGCTGGGAGCGCGGGTAAATAGTACCTTGAGTGCCTGATGCATTATTTTCGGTTAAGTTATTTTTATCAACAATACCGTAGCGACAAAAAGGAAGTTGATTGCGCGAATCTCGTGTGCCAATGACATAACCACTCGTTGAATGATTGATGTGTGGTTCTAAGGCTTCTATCAGCGCCTTAATCATCGCGTCATTAAGATAATTGAAAAGATCCCAAAATAAACAGATATCAATTTTGACATTTACATCTAGGCTTAACGACTTAGTCATCTGAGCCACTAACTCATCTTGGCTTAGATCCGAATCTGGGCAGGTAATAAACTGTTCGCTGTATATGTCAACAAAGCTGAGTCGGCACTTGAAATGATTGAAAAAACTAACGGTGGAAGATGCTGCAGGGCCCATGTCGAGCACAACGATACGCGTCTCAAGATCTAATCGCTTGAAGACTGTAGGTAATAAATTACTTTGTAAAACTGGCATCGCCTATGATTACTCTGCTGCGCTTGGAAGTGGTACACACTGAGGAAAAATTAATAGTTAGGACGCTTTTTGTTCATCCTGTCTCGATCGGGCATTAAGGCGACGTGCTTTGACGCTAGACAGCAACTCAACTTGCTTGGGCTGGCCAGGGTCCATCTCGATACTACCTTTAAACTTAGCGCCGTCTTGCAGGGTGACCCTTGGAGATTCAATATTACCTATCATATTTCCCGACGCTGAAATAACAACACTTTGGCTAGCACTGATATCGCCAATAACTGACCCTTCTACCAAAATTATGCTGGCATGAATGTTACCTTTTACAGCACCTGAATCACTGACTAAAACCTGATTATCTTCCGCAGTGATACTGCCCTCGATCAAGCCGTCAACAATAATATTTTCACGACTTATAATCTGACCCTGCATCTTTACGCCGGCTCCAATGACAGCTTGAGGTGGCGATTGATCTACCTTCATATTATTCGTATTTTCTGGAGTCGATTTCGAATTATTCTTAGCCAAAACTTGTGTTATTAATTTTTTATATTTATTAAAAAACATCACACCTACCTATTGATTGCCTCTTCAGGCACTTTTTTATTTTTTATCGCTGGCCAACGATCTAAACACAGCTTTCTATGCTGTTTCATATTGTTTTCTATACACCGCTTTCCTGCTCTAACTGCTCTTGATACTCTAACCATTGCTCCTCGCAGTTAGACAATCTTTGTTTCAACTCTATTTGGACTGCGAGACAGTCGTTAAGACCAGATTTTTGCTCTTCTTTGTATATATTCTCGTCGGCTAACTGATTCTCTATTCTACCCAGCTTGGCTTGTAACTGAGTCATCAGAGTCTCAAGCTGACGAATATTTTTGGTGATGGGCGCCATTCTTTCTCGATTCTGGGCGGCTTTTTGGCGAGCTATTTTTTTATCTTCTGTAGGCTCAGCCGCAGGCGCAGGTTCGACATCGGTATTTCGAACAAAGTTTTTTAACCAAACTTGGTAGTCTTTTAGATCTCCTTCAAATTCCTTCACTGTCCCATCAGCAACCAAATAAAATTCATCAACGGTGTTGCGTAACAGGTGACGATCATGGGATATGACTAATAGCGCACCCTCATAATTCTGCAACGCCATCGTTAGAGCGTGACGCATTTCAATGTCTAGATGGTTTGTCGGTTCGTCAAGCAGTAATAGATTGGGTTTTTGCCAGACGATTAATGCTAAAGCTAAACGGGCTTTTTCACCTCCCGAGAAATCTTTAATAGGGTCTAGGGCCTTATCATTATGAAAATCGAAACCGCCGAGAAAGTTTCTAACTACCTGATCAGTGGCGGTAGGGCTAATTCTTTGTATATGAAGTAAGGGACTGGCCTGAAGATCTAACACCTCTAGTTGGTGTTGGGCAAAATAGCCTATGCGTACATTGTCTCCATAAACACGAACACCTTCAATTAACTCCAAATCACCGGTAAGGCTGCTAATTAAAGTCGACTTACCTGCCCCATTGGGACCAAGTAATCCAATACGCGTGCCGGGCTGTAAGTCAAGATTAACATGACTGAGAACCTTTTTACCTTTGTGCCCAAGGGTTGACATACTGAGATTGACTAGGGCGCTGTAGGCTTCTTTTGGCGACGAAAAATTAAAGTAGAACGGCGAATCTACATGAGCAGGAGCTATATCTCCCATACGTTGCAGTTCTTTTAAGCGGCTCTGAGCCTGTTTGGCTTTAGATGCTTTGTAACGAAAACGAGCGACAAAGGCCTCTACATCTTTTTTACGCTTTTGCTGCTTTTCATAACTTGCTTGCTGTAATGCTAGGCGCTCGCTTCTCACTCGTTCAAAAGCCGAGTAATTACCTTTATAGGTGATCGATTTTTGATGTTCGATATGCACGATACGCGACACAACATTATCCAAGAAGTCGCGATCATGGGAAATTATCAGCAGCGTTCCTGTATAGCCTTTTAGCCAGCTTTCAAGCCATAGGGTAGCATCTAAATCAAGGTGGTTAGTCGGCTCATCAAGCAATAGTAAATCAGATGGACTCATTAGAGATTGGGCTAAATTCAAACGAATACGCCAACCACCGGAAAAACTATTCACCGGCCTATTAACTTCAGACTGATGAAAACCTAATCCATGGAGCAATTGCTCTGCACGGTAGTGGGCATCAAACCCACTAATAGAGTCCAATTTTTCATAGGCATCTGCTAATTTGTTATCATCTCCACTGGCCAGAGCCTGTTCAACCATATGTTCAATTTTCCGTAAGACAGGGTCACCGTCCAGCACGAAGTCCAGAACATTGCGCTCAGACGTTGCCTGTTCTTGAGCCATATGGGCAATACGCCACTGAGATGGAATAGCAAGATTACCCGAATCGGGAATTACCTCTCCGATGAGAAGCTTAAATAAACTGGATTTACCGCTGCCATTAGCGCCAATAATACCAATATGTTGACCAGGATGAATGGTCAGTTCCGCATCGCTGAGTAATAGTTTTGTCCCGCGACGCATTTCTACATCTGTTAATGAAATCATATTTTTAACTTAACCACTCTCTACTCAAACCCAAGAAAGCCGCCAGATTGATGACCCCATAATTTAGTGTATACGCCGTTTTGCTCTATCAATTGCTGGTGAGTCCCCTCCTCAACTATTTTACCCTCATCAAACACAATCAACCTATCCATTGCCGCGATAGTTGAAAGGCGATGTGCGATAGCGATAACCGTCTTGCCCTCCATTAACTGATAGAGGCTCTGCTGTATAGTCGCTTCGACTTCTGAATCAAGGGCTGAGGTCGCTTCATCTAGCACTAAGATAGGTGCGTCTTTTAATAATACTCGAGCAATAGCAATGCGCTGCCGCTGTCCTCCCGATAGTGTAACACCGCGCTCACCAACATGAGCATCATAACCACGGCGACCCTCACTATCTCTTAAGTTGAGAATAAATTGATGGGCCTGAGCTTTCATTGCCGCGTTAACCATTTGTTCCTCGGTGGCTTCCGGTTTGCCAAACATAATATTTTCTCGAACCGAACGATGTAATAAAGAGTTGTCCTGGGTGACTACCGCGATATTCGATCGCAAGCTCTCTTGCTTAACCTGGCTAATATTCCATCCATCAATTGATATCGCACCACTTTGAATATCATAAAAGCGCAAGAGGAGGCTCACCAAGCTAGACTTTCCCGCACCACTGCGCCCAACAACACCTACCTTCTGGCCTGCAGGAATAACTAAATTTAACGTGTCAAATACAGTCTCACTAGAATTATATCCAAAGCTAACATTGTCAAACTGGATATTGCCATCAGTAACATCCAGAGCGACCGCCTTATCCCTATCTACCACCGCGCTGGGCAGTGCAAGCGTATTAATACCATCCTGCACCGTGCCTATATTTTCGAAAAGGCTGCTAATTTCCCAGAGAATCCAGTGTGACATTCCAGTTAATCGAATAGCTAAACTCATTACAATTGCTATAGCTCCAGGGGTTATATCTCCTTCAATCCAGAGATAAATCCCAAGCGCCGCGGTAGAGAACACCAGCAGCATATTAAGTGTCCATAGACAGATATTAAGTTTTGTTACCAAGCGCATCTGCGGATGCACCGTGTCAAGAAATTCGCCCATGCCATCACGAACGTACTCAGATTCTCTTGAGTTATGAGAGAACAGTTTTAGGGTGACAATATTAGTGTAACTATCAACAACTCTTCCGGTCATCAGAGACCGTGCATCTGCTTGAACCATAGCTATTTTTTTCATTTTAGGCACAAAGTAGCGTTGGATTAAAACGTACAGGCCTAACCATATAACCAAAGGCGCACAAAGTCGCAGATCAGCGCTTGCCACCAACACCAAAGCTGTGGCGACATAAATAACCACAAACAACATGACATCAAATAGCTTCATGACCGTGTCACGGACGGCCAGCGCTGTTTGCATTACCTTAGTCGCAATACGCCCACTAAATTCATTTTGAAAAAAACCATAACTTTGATTTAATAAATATCGATGGGCCATCCAGCGCACCGTCATCGGGAAATTACCCATCAACGTCTGGTGAACTACTAAAGAGCGCAATCCGTTAGCCACTGGAATTAGCACTAACATAAAGACAGCCATTGCCACTAAGTGCCCACCAGACTGTTGAAGAAAGTTTTCCGGATCGCTTGAGGATAGCCAATCGACCACCTGACCCAAAATCCCAAATAAGAGAGCTTCGGAAACTGCTGTGATCGCAGTTAACCCCGCCATTAACAATAACCAAGGTTCCATTCCTTGCGTGTAATGACGGCAAAATTGATAGACGCCCTTCGGCGGCTGTTGAGCTAGCTGCTCTGGAAACGGATCGACTAGCCGTTCGAAAAAACCAAACATTAAATCTCCTTGGTGGGTCTGTTCTATTCTTGACTGGGTGCTATCGTGAAGGTGGCCATCATAACAATTAAACGTTCAAAGCTAGAGAAATAGATGGCCTATTAGCTAATGATTGACTAAGTTTTTAGTCTCTTTGCTTTCATCCCACACTGGATACTTAGTCATCACTTGCAGAAAGAGCTCAGAATCAAGAAAGTGCTGCAACCAATGTTGCAGTAAGGGATAACAACTTTGGTCAAACCAGTCTTTATCAACAAACGCGAACTGTCTTATAAAAGGAAAGATTGCTATATCGACCAAGCTTGGCTGGTCGCCCAGTAAAAATTGATGCAATTGAAGTAAGGTTTCTAGCTGTTGTAAAAAAAGCTCACCCTCAGACCGATGCTGTTGTTGAGATTTCTCAGTAAATCCCTGCCAGTATTTATAGCCATCCAGCGCCTTCTTAAACACTCCATCGTTAACTTTAATTAGACCTTCCCCGGCCTCAGAGATCTGGGCACAAAGGCTGAACTCCAATGTATTTAAATCATGAGTTTTCTGATCCAACGCCCAGTTGATAATATCCAAACTTTCATCCAACACAGTGCCATCGGGTAACACCAGAACAGGGACGGTACCCTTTGATGAGGCTGCCAACATAGCATTGGGTTTATTTGATAATAGGACTTCTCTCAACTCCACGGGTATCCCGCTGTGATTAATTACCATTCTAGCTCGAATAGCATAGGGACAGCGGCGAAATGAATAAAAAACTGGTAAGTCATTAACTAGCATTGAATTGAGCGCATTACTTAGTAAGATAACAACTATAAAACAGCAGATTGGGAAAACATACTAACAATGACAACTAAATCGTTTGATTTAATTATTTACGGCGCCAGTAGTTTTGTTGGCCAAATACTAACTCACTATCTAGTTGAGCATGTTGGTGTTAACAATGACGTTCGTTGGGCTATTGCTGGAAGATCTGCATCGAAGCTGAAGCAGCTCAAAGAATCTCTTGGCACTGCAGCCACAGAACTACCGGTTATTATTGCCGATGCGGCCGACGGAGAGACCTTAGCCGCAATGTGCCAGTCAACTCGCGTTATAGTCACTACGGTTGGGCCCTACGCTCTCTATGGTGAACCCTTGGTTAAAGCCTGTGCAGAAAATGGCACCGACTACTGCGACCTCTGCGGAGAAGCCTACTGGATAAAGAAAATGATTGTTAAATATGCTGAGTCAGCAAAACAGTCTGGCGCACGGCTTGTCAGCTGCTGCGGATTCGATTCGATTCCGTCCGATCTAGGTGTTCATTTTTTACAGCAAAAAGCCAAGCAACGCTTTGGTCTGTTTTTCGATGATGTGAAACTTTCAGTTAACGCCATGAAGGGAGGAGCATCCGGAGGCACTCTTGCAAGCATGATTGAAGCGGTTAAAGCTGCAATCGACGACCCCGTCCTGCGTAAAGAAATGAATAACCCCTATATTCTCTGCCCAGAAAAGACTGATCTTAAGCATTCACAGATCAGTATTAAAGGTCCATTTTTCGACCAAGATATCCAACGCTGGGTAGCCCCTTTTATTATGGAAGCGATCAATGCTCGCGTCGTTTTGCGTTCAAATATGTTGCTCCAGTTGCCCTATGGAACTAAGTTTCTCTATCGAGAACAAATGGTTACCGGCATCGGCATCAAGGGCCGACTTTCCGCATTAGGCCTGACTCTTGGTCTCGGCTTCTTTGCATTCAGCGTCGTGGTTTTACCAATTCGCAAATTTATGCAGCGCTTTGTACTACCCAAACCAGGCGAGGGGCCCAGCCCTGCAGCCCAATTAGCGGGTTACTTTGATGTCAGCCTACTAGGAAAGAACACTAATGGAGAAAAGTTGCAGATACGGGTAACAGGCGACAGAGATCCTGGCTATGGCTGCACCGCCAAAATGCTTGCTCAGGCGGGTTTGTCCTTAGCGTTCGATTTCACTGAAGAAGAGAAATTAGGTGGGTTTTGGACACCAGCAACGGCTATGGGGGACAAACTAATAGACCGTCTAACAAAGCATGCAGGTATGACTTTTGAAGTTGAGTAACAGGCGATCTAAAAGGGAATGCTTATAAAAAAGGCCCGACTAATTATCGGGCCTTTTTAGATTAGTAACCGCTATTTACTACTCAGTCACACGATCCTTAATCACCATCAAAATTATTCCAAGAGCAGCGGCATTAACCATTACACTGAAATTACCCATAATGGCACTGATGTGTCCACCGATAACAGGAAGGCCGCCTGCTGCGCCAGATACAGCCGTCAGCGCTACAGCAACCACTAAAAAGAACATTCTGTTGTCTTTATTCGCCTGATCACTCATCACACCCATCGCTAGGCCTAGGATCACATGCACCAACCCTACTTCTGGAATCGCCACAAAGGCTCCGATAACAGCTACCGCTAATACTAATAGTCTTACTATTTTTAATGGACTCATTTTAATACCTCTATTTTATTGTTGTTATATTATATTAGCTCTAAATGGCCATTTTGCAAGAGAGACACCTTATAAAGGTGCGACCATAGTTTTAAGGAACAAAGACCATCAGCCTCAACTTGAAAGGACTTTTGACAGACTAAAAGGGAAATTAGCAAATAATTTTTTCGATAGCACGAGGTTGTGCCATACCTAATTATATTAAACTATTAGTAAAGGCGATAATCTTTGCAGAAAATATGGACGATGAGTTAACTAGAGCTCTGGGAGAATTGTGCTTTAAGCAAAAAAGGCATCTTTAAAGACGCCTTCCTTAATTATTAACGTTTCCAAATATTGGTTAGAAGCATTACGGCTACGATCACACCTAGCCCTGCTGAACCTAGCGCGTCAATAACGCCTTGGACGTTTGCCATGATACCGCCGAAAAATGGTACATCGGGCCCGAACAAACCAGATATAAGAACCGCAACGGCAAGCACTGCGGCTAAAATCTCAGCTACTCCCCACAATTGTTTTTTTATCTTTTCAAACATTTTATACATGATGCGACCCCTTTAAACTTTAGGGAAAAAGGGACTCTAAGAGCCCCTTTCACTTAACTACTATAAAACTAGTCAGCGTTAGACATCAGCCATCCAGCAACAAGCAATCCTACTAAGCCTGCATCACCTAGCTGAGTTACTAAGTCCACTGCATTTCCTAATACTGCTCCAACGAAAGGAACGTCGCCAAAAACAACACCAGCTGCCACACCCAAAACAATCAGAGACACTGTAAGACTAGTTAATTGACCTACCATTGCGCTTAATTTATCCATTTCTTGTTACCCCTTTTCTTTAATTTTAGTTGATTAAATTGCTGATTGCATGGTGTGTATACCAGCAAACATATGGAACATATCACGTTACGAGCAAGAAATGAAACCCTGTAATACATTGATTTCTATTCATATTTCCATATTTTTCAGTTGTTTTTAGCGGTTTTTTTTACTAAATCTGATTCTCAGAGCGCCTGGTTTCCGTTAGAATGGTCGCCCACAGCCCCAGCAAATATGCCCTATTGCTAGGCTTTACTCCCCTAAAATGAGTCAACCCCCCCCATGGCACAATACGTTTTCACAATGAATAAAGTGAGCAAAATCGTTCCGCCCAAGCGAGAAATCCTTAAGGATATTTCTTTATCCTTCTTCCCAGGCGCTAAAATAGGTGTTTTAGGACTTAATGGCTCTGGGAAATCGACCTTACTCAAAATAATGGCTGCGCTCGATACTGATATACAAGGCGAAGCACGGCCAATGCCTGGCATTAAAATTGGTTATTTAGCTCAAGAGCCTCTACTTGATCCAGAGAAAGATGTACGCGGAAACGTCGAAGACGGCATAAGAGAAGCCGTTGATGCTTTAAGAGACCTAGATCAAGTCTATTTAGATTATGCGGAATCGGATGCCAATTTTGACCTTTTAGCCAAAAAACAGGGTGAACTTGAGGAAATTATCGAATCTTGGGATGCTCACAACCTTGATCACTCCCTTGATATAGCGGCTGATGCCCTTAGATTACCTCCTTGGGATGCCGATGTTACCTCCCTATCAGGTGGTGAAAAACGACGAGTCGCACTCTGTAGACTGCTACTTTCTCGTCCCGACATGCTATTGCTTGATGAGCCAACTAACCACTTGGATGCAGACTCGGTGTTTTGGTTGGAGAAGTTTTTGGAGGAATATTCCGGAACTGTTGTAGCGGTAACACACGATAGATACTTTTTAGATAATGTTGCCGGTTGGATATTGGAACTTGACCGTGGTCACGGGATTCCCTATGAAGGTAATTATTCTGCCTGGCTGGAGGGAAAAAATAGACGTTTACAGACAGAGTCTAAACAAGAAGTCTCACGTCAAAAAGCAATTAAACAAGAATTAGAGTGGGTTAGACAAAATCCAAAAGGACGGCAGGCGAAGAATAAAGCGCGAATCGCACGCTTTGACGAACTGAACTCCCAAGAATTTCAATCACGCAATGAAACCAACGAAATTTATATCGCCCCTGGGGAACGTCTGGGCGATAAAGTCATTGTCCTTGATAAGGTTAGCAAAGGATTTGGTCAAGAACTACTCATCGATCAACTTTCATTATCCATTCCTAAAGGCGCAGTCGTCGGCATCATCGGCGGCAATGGAGCTGGTAAATCAACCTTGTTCAGAATGATCGCTGGAACTGAAAAGCCCGATAGCGGCTCCATCAGTCTAGGGGAATCGGTAAAGGTGGCCTACGTAGAACAGAGCCGCGACTCTCTTGATGACAGTCATACCGTATGGGAGGCTATCTCGGGCGGTCACGATATTTTAAAAATTGGTAACTATGAGGTTTCTTCAAGAGCCTATGCTGGCCGCTTTAACTTTAGAGGCAGTGATCAGCAAAAGCGTGTTGGCCAATTATCGGGGGGCGAACGCGGTCGCTTGCATCTAGCTAACACCCTAAAACAAGGCGCTAACGTCTTACTTCTAGATGAACCATCTAATGACCTTGATATAGAAACGTTGCGCGCACTAGAAGAAGCAATCCTGTCTTTCCCAGGTTGTGTACTGGTTATTTCTCACGATCGCTGGTTTTTAGATCGTATTGCCACTCACACTTTGGCTTACGAAGATAACAGTGAAATCGTCCTCTTCGAGGGTGGTTATAGCGAATACCATGAGGACTTTATTAAGCGAAAGGGTGACAATGCTCAGCCCACAAGAGTCAAACACAAGCGACTAAAAACCTAATCGAAAAGAATAGAATAAAAAGGACTATATATGAGCAGTATTTGGCACCAGAAGCCTGATCTTAACTTAATCAACGGCTCTATGAATAAGGGCACTATTGACGAGCATCTCGGTATTCAAATTACAGAGGTCGGAGATGATTATCTCAGTGGCACAATGCCTGCTGATGCTAGAACATTTCAACCGTATGGTATTGTTCATGGCGGTGCCAATGTAGTCTTAGCAGAAAGTCTCGGCAGTATTGCTTGTGCTCACGTTATTGATATGGCCACTACTCGCTGTCTCGGCCAAGAAGTCAGTGCAACCCATTTACGGCCGGTCTCCGCAGGCTTAGTTCGAGGCACAGCGCGACCAATTCATTTAGGCAGGCGTTCTCATGTTTGGGAAATTCGACTGACCAATGATCAAGGTAAGCTGACCTGCATTGCGAAGCTGATAATGGCCATAGTCCCTAACTAACCGGCGCTAATTACCGGCGTCTTCAGCGATCACTTCACTGGTTTCTGCCTGCCACTGGAATAAGTTCATCTCAACAAATACAAAGGCCACCAGCCACATAAAGGCATCCCAAAAATCAAGGAAGTCGCCCAACAGACCCCAGTAGGCTGCTGCGATAAAGAGTATGCTGTATAGGAGCATCTTGATTATCTTGCTTACTGAGACCAGGCCACCCTGCAAGCGACCGCGAAGCTGTAGCCAGACATCGATTTCCAAAATCACCACGACAGCCACCCAGGTTGCCGAGTTAATCACATCCAACCAGGCCAACCATTGGATATCAACCCAGTCAGAGGTGTTACCCAATATCTGCTGACCATTGAGTTTAAAGAGCGCCTGATCGGCCAGAACTGCGCAGCTATCTGTATCTAGTAGCGGGTATTCATCTAGAGTGACTATACTGGCATAGCCCTGCCCCACCATTGCGCAAAGATCGTCAACAACAAAGGGAGAGATATTGTAAGTGAGTAACATTTTACTGAAATAGCCATAAAACGCATAGCCAACAAAGCCATAGCTAAATATTCGCAGGCCAATAAAGGTCACTTTTACATTAGTTTTACGCAATGTGTCATCCGCTAAAACTGAGGTTTCCAGTTCGAATAACAGCAACAACAAAACCCAGGCAGCCGTATCAATGGTGGCAGCGAAACCTTGAATAACATCAACCAAATTAATGCCCTGACTAAAGGTTTGCTCGGTGGCCAGCAGCTCTTCTTGAAAAAACAAAACTATGTTGAAGGTTAGCAACGCATAAACAGTGTATTTAAAAGCGTTGTATAGCATCGCCATCTTTGAGGAATCAATAGATACCATTCTCAGCTCCGTATTTTTTACACTATTTTAAAGGTTTTGCTCGATAGTGTAACAACCCTTTAGAGGTGTAAAACTAAGATTTTAACTAACTTTTCTAAGCCTTCCTTATCATGATGGCCAAAGCGATCTATCCGAGGGCTATATTAATCTGAGAAACACTCATCGGAGTAACTTTTACTATGTCATAGCCAATACACCTGCTACTGGCTGATTAACCGAATTGGTATATATTGGCTCAATCAGTAATACCGAGTTTAGCTAATGACTGAGGTGTGCGTAGCCAAAACCTCACATCAGTATTATTATCAAAAAAAGTCTCTGCTATCGCCATTCCATCTTTGTACATAAAAGAATTTTCGCTGACCACAACATAGGTAATCGCTCCTTTTGACTGCAAAGGAATAATCCTCAGATCCTGACTTAAAGAAGAACTCTCTACTAGTACATTAGCATTAGCAAGATCTAGAAATGCACCAAACTGAATAACATGATGGTTTATAGGGATATTTCCCAACCATACTGGCAGCCCCGTAGTTCTCGCCGCTGGATTGGTTAAAAGGTCGTAGCTTAAATCTTTCTCTGGCAAACCAGCTTCTAACAAAGGTTCTTCTAAACCCGCCGATGGTTGCGTAGACACCGTTTTTGGTTCAACCAATAGCGGACTATTGGCGACACAGCTCCAACTGGCATTTTCCCCCGGCTCTCTATCACAATCCCAAGCATCGCCGGCCGACAAACTCTGCGTGGAATGGCTCATTAATAACACTGTCACAAGAATTAACTGCCATTTCATAAGTGAACTCCACATTATTTAGCTGACACAAAATAACCTTCCAAAAACTATCTTAACTCAACTCAAAATAAAGAGCCTGTTCTCAATATTCTAAAAGTGATCATTGTGAATTTAAAAGTATAAAAATCGCTAAAGTTTGAACCTCTCAAAAAGGCTAAGCATGAGGCTGAAATTAGAGCCGAAAAATTAAAAAATGCATTAATTTAGTGCGACCAAGCAATTACGGTACAAATATTGCTTTATCTTTGATTCAAGTTAGATTTAGGCGCTATTTCCAAGAATAACAGATAGTTTATGGTGCGAAAAATCTAATAAATACTATACGTCGCACCATTTTGGTGCCAACTTTTCAGGGGAAGATAATGGATTTAAACAACCGATGGCTTAGAATAAGCGCGATCATAGTAATGGCGGCTCTTCAGTCTACTCAGGCATTTGCCGATGATTTAAATGCGGCAAATACGTCATGGATTATGACATCGACAGCCCTCGTACTGTTTATGACTATTCCCGGTTTATCACTCTTTTATGGTGGTTTGGTTAGATCTAAAAACGTTCTTTCTGTGCTAATGCAGTGTTTCGCCATAACCTGTTTAGCATCCATTATTTGGTTTGCTCTAGGCTACAGTATTGCCTTTGGCGATGGCGGCTCTATGAATGCGTTTATTGGCGGCCTAGATAACATCTTCCTTGCTAAGGTGACCGAAGGCAGTATGGCTGGCGATATCCCTGAATCAGTCTTTGCAATGTTTCAAATGACTTTCGCTATAATTACTCCCGCTCTTATTGTTGGCGCCTTCGCTGAGCGCATGCGCTTTAGCGCCATGCTACTTTTCAGCGGCCTATGGTTAGTCCTAGTCTATGCACCTATCACTCACTGGGTATGGGGCGGTGGCTGGCTAGGAGAAATGGGATTGCTAGATTTTGCTGGCGGAACTGTGGTGCACATTACCGCAGGGGTCGGCGCCCTAGTAGCCGCGCTAGTGCTTGGCAATCGAAAAGGTTTCCCTACTAAAGCAATGCCTCCTCACAATCTGACGATGACTGTCACTGGCGCCGGTATGTTATGGGTTGGCTGGTTCGGTTTTAACGGCGGTTCTGCGCTAGCCGCAAATGGTGATGCTGGCATGGCGATGCTAGTAACTCACATTTCCGCTGCAGCAGGCTCACTCGCGTGGATGATGATGGAATGGAGGAAGCATGGCAAACCATCGGTCCTTGGTATCGTTACCGGTATGGTGGCAGGTCTGGGTACTATTACTCCCGCATCAGGTTTTGTCGGGCCCGGGGGAGCATTGGTCATCGGCTTTAGCGCAGGTGTTATTTGCTACTATGCTACACAGGCTATCAAGCAACGCTTCAAGATTGATGATTCATTAGATGTGTTTCCCGTACACGGGGTCGGTGGCATGCTAGGCACTTTGCTCGCAGGTATTTTTGCCTCTGACGCGCTCGGCGTATTCAGTGGCCAAGGTTACAACGAAGGTATGGACATGCTTAGTCAAGTATCAGTTCAGGTGACAGGAATTATTGCCACTGCAACCTACACAGCAGTGATAACTTATATTCTCTTGAAACTGGTCGATAAAATGTTAGTATTACGTGTCGATGATGAAAGCGAGGTTAGAGGTCTAGATCTCGTTGAGCATGATGAGAGGGGCTACGATCTATAATAATAAGATAAGTGTTGTATAGGAATAAGCTGGCACGCTACTGTTTTAATTAAAATAATATACAGAGTGCGCAAAAGCATTAAGCCGCTGATAGTTTCAGCGGCTTTTTTATTTCTTGAACGAATTTTACTGTCATGATTTTTTTCAGATATATCTAACTCTTTAGTCTAGCGCTATCTAGATGGTCGCACATCAACTCTGCTCCCTCGAGAATTCGCGCTGAATGACGCTGCATAAGATCAGATGGAATCAGGTAAATCTGCTTTTTAATAACCGCAGATATCCCATCCCATTGCTGCCAACTCTCAAACCACATAGGCTTGTCTTCTTGGCTGCCACCCGCAATTATCACCTGCGGATCTGCCGCAACAATCGATTCAATGTTCACGTACGGCACCAGCGGAATAGCATCTGCAAAAACATTCACCCCTCCGCACAGGCTAATGATATCACTGACCATATGCTCACCATTTAACGTAATTAGCGGCTCATCCCATATTTGATAGAATGTCCTAACCAATGACTTTCCGGCTTGCTCAGCACGCAGGGTTTTCAAGCGCTGAGTAAATTTTACGGCCCGCTGCTCGGCCATATTTTGATGGCCGCTAAGCTTACCAAAACGTCGAAATAAGCTCGGAATCGAGTCAATTTTCTGGGTTTCCACTACAAACACCGGAATACCCAACTTGCGCAAAGGGTTAATAATTTTATCGCCATTACCCGACTGCCAGGCAATCACTAGATCTGGCTTTAACGATAGTATTAACTCGTAGTTAGCCGCAGCATAATTACTCACCCGTGGAATTTTTTTTGCCGCTTTAGGATAGTTGCTGTACTCATCAGCACCTATTATTTGCTCACCCGCCCCTATATAAAAAAGAACTTCGGTAATATTGGGGGCAAGGCTAATAATGCGCTTTGCAGGTTCCTCAAGATTAACCTGCTGACCATTGTCATCAAATACGACAACCTCGGCTTCAACGGCCACGGACAACCAAGCTAAAATAATCAGTGCGCGCATTAGGTAATCACCAGAGGTCGCTTTGTAATTGGGTGTTCAGTGATGATCGATTTCACGCCAAAGACCTTATCGATCAACGGTTCTGTTAGTACGTCTTCAGGGCTACCTTGAGCCGCAATAACACCACTATTAATAACAACTAGATTGTCAGCACAGCGTGCCGCAAGATTTAAATCATGTAGCACCATCACAACACCAACGCCTTTTTGAGCCAACTGACGAACAATGTCCAAGGTGAGTTTTTGGTGGGAAAGGTCAAAAGCTGAGGTCGGCTCGTCAAGCACTAAAAACTGCTCACCCAAACAGCTAGGTTGCCAAATTTGCGCTAGCACTCTCGCCAACTGCACACGCTGCTTTTCACCGCCAGACATCTGCGTATAAAAACGTCGCTGAAGATAGCTGGCGTCCACCAACTCAAGTGCCTCAGCGATAATCTGCGTATCTTTTGCGTTACCGGTCTGGTGAGGGATACGCCCCAAACCAACAACTTCATCAGCGGTAAATGGAAAATTAAGTAATGTGTGTTGCGGAAGCATCGCCAACATCTGGGCCTTTTCCAATAGCTGCCATTGATTTAACAAGCGGTTATTAAGGTAGACGTCTCCTTTAGTCGGCGACATATCTCCAGTCAGTACTTTTAGCAAACTCGACTTACCTGCACCATTTGGCCCGACAATCGCGGTTACTTTACCCGCTTCAACCTCAAGGCTGATATGACGTAGAAGATCGAACCCCGATAAGTGCAATGAAATATCGCTAGCTAACATAGTCATAAGCTACACATCCTTCCGCTGTTGTAATAACAACGCAACAAAGAATGGAGCCCCTAAAATAGCGGTGACAATACCTGTGGGCAATTCTGCAGGAATTACAACAATGCGCGCCAAACTATCGGCAACCACAAGCAGTATTGCCCCTGCTAATCCGGAAGCTGGAATCAGCCAACGATGATCAGGCCCAATCATTAAACGTACGATATGCGGCATAATCAAACCAACAAACCCTACCAATCCAGCAACAGCTACCGAAACACCAACACCCAAAGCAGTTAGCACAATTAGTCGGCGCTTTACTCGCTGCACATTAACACCTAAATGACGAGCCTCAGACTCCCCCAATAATAAGGCATTTAGGGCCTTGCTATCACGTGGGAATAAACCCATCAAGAGCATGGCTACCAGACCCATAATGGTAACTTTTAACCAGCTAGCGCCGCTGAGATTGCCCATCTGCCAAAGGCTAATCTGGCGCAACATATCATTATCAGAGAAATAGCTGAGCAAACTATTCAAGGCGCCGGCTAAGGCGCCTATGGCAATACCTGCTAATAACATGGTAGTAACGGATGTGCCCATTCCTGAGGTAGCCAGACGATAGACCAGTAAAGTCGCAGTAAAGCCACCAACAAAAGCGCCTACCGAAACTAGCGAGAGCCCTACCAAAGCGCCGCCTTGAATAAATCCGCCGGCAGTCACAATCATCAAGCTAGCACCCACAGAGGCGCCGCTGGAAACGCCGATTAATGAGGGGTCGGCCAAGGGATTACGAAATAACCCCTGCATCACTGCACCGGTGGTAGCCAATACCGCACCCACAAAAATAGCTAAAAGGATCCTCGGCAGTCGAATATCAAACAAAATAGTATCTATTTGAGTACTAGAGGAACTGCCAAAGACAGCATGTAGGGTATCAATCCAAGAAATACTTACAGTCCCCACAGTCATAGACAAAAGCGCGACAACAGGCAATAGAATTACCAGTATCGCGATTAGCCTTCCTGCAGAAAGATGACGCAATTAATAGTCCACGCCCTTACGAGCCATAACACCTGAGTGATAGGCGTGTTTGATATCTTTGACTTCAGAAACGGTATCCACAAGATCTCTAATGGCACTTCCGCCGCCTCGCCCTGTTACCACAACACTCTGATTTTTAGGCCTATTTTTAATTGCAGCAAGCACTTTATCTTCATCGAGATATTTAAAACTTAGCATATAGGTCAGCTCGTCCATCACTACAAGATGATAGCGCTCATCTCTGAGCATTGGCTCAACAACCGCCCATGTTTTTTCGGCCGCAGCTATGTCGCCAGACTGGTCTTGGGTATCCCAGGTAAATCCAGTGCCCATCTGATAAAAATCTACTTCAGGTAAATTATTCTTTAGATAAAGTTCTTCACCAGACAGCTGCTCACCCTTGATAAACTGGACAACGCCTACCCGATACCCATAGCCCAACGCACGTAATACCATTCCAAATGCCGAACTGGTTTTACCCTTACCGTCACCAGTCAATAGAATCGAAACCCCGCGCTCTTCACTAGCCGCGGCTATATTGGCATCGATCTTCTCTTTTTGCTTCTCCATTTTCTTCTTATGTCGCTGCTCTTTTTTAGTGTTTTCGTCTTCCATATTTTAAACCTTATTCGAATTTAACTGATACAGAGTCCAAGCCGAGTCCTTTCCGCTACTCCAAGACAGCAACACCCGCTTAATCTCTGTATCAGTATTTTCCATCAGTTCAACTCAATTCCTAGAGCCTGTAACGAACACCTACACTAGTGCCAAAACCAGGAGTTTGATAGCCAAAAACTTCTTCATAATCTTCGTTAAGTGCATTCTCTAGCTTAAGGTACATTTCAAGTTTATCACTTGCCGTGTAATTAAGACTCATATTCAGTAACGTGTGATTCTCTAACTTAACTACCTGTGACGGCTCAGGGAAAGGTGGGAAGTAAACATCCGTTTGCTCGCCAGTAAACTGGATATTGGTGTTGAGATAAAGATTTCCAGTCGCCTTCCATCCTAGGTTTAAACTGCCTGTGTGGCGCGGTCGCCTAACCTCTCGCATTGAATCGCCACCCGTTGAATCAGTGTATGTATAGGCTGCTGAAATCGATAACGACTCAGACAGATCGCCTATCGCACTAAATTCAACACCTCTCCGCTGACTCTTTCCGTCCATATTGCTGGAGGTATAGGCGTAGGTTGCTGGATCGTATACAAATCCATTTATTTCATTATCCAGTTCAGTATCAAATAGTGTGGTAGATAAAGTCACATTACCTCCCATAATTTGCTGATCAACACCCAACTCCCAACTAGTGGACTCTTCAGGTATTAGATTTGGGTTGCCAATAAAGTTGGTGTAGAAGCCAAAACGTTCAGTAAAGGTTGGATTTTTTACCGCTGTACCTATCGCACTGCGCAGACGAGTTTGATTTGAGAGCTGATAAATAGCCTCTGCTCTAAAAGTCTTAGCACTGTCAAATTCAGAATTATCATCATAACGACCACTGGCAGCGAGAGTGAGTCGATCAGTCATATCCGCTCGGTACTCAACCGCTAAACTCTCGGTATCGCGCATACGGTCTTGATTCGGATCGTAAATGCCATAGGAGATTGCGCCACGCTGCATCCAATCCTCTGACTCACGCTCGGCTAAGAATGAAAGAGTTTGAGCGCCTTCGTTAAACGATAGAGAGCCAATATATTGATATTGGTCCTTGGTAGACGCAGTTACATTGCCTTTGACGCCGTCGGCAAAGGCAACGTTATCATTTTTTGCTCTAGCAACCAGGACCTTGTGCCGCCACAATCCGTCCAACGAAGAATAAGCGCCCTGTAAGCGCATAGTGCTATTGTTAAATTCTGACACTCTATCTTGATCTTCAATAAGGCCGTCAAAATCGCTGTCCGCATCAAATTGATTCATACCATCGGACTCCCGCGCAGCAAAGGAGATTTTTATTTGATCACTGACCTTAAACCCGGCTTTAATCGTAGCTGTGGTATTCCGATAACCATCGTTTTCATCGCCTGTACGGGCAATATTGCCACCCTCTGACTCGACATGGTTAAGTCCAAAACGAATATCAAAGTCGCCCTGCTTATGACCTAAATTGATACCGCTACTTTGAGTTGCCCAGCTACCAGTCTCGGTGTAGAGACCAACACTCGAGGGCGTTTCTGCACTGCGAGTGATGATATTAACGACACCTGCTATCGCATCACTTCCTCTAAGCGAGCTCTGCGGCCCACGAATAATTTCGATTCTTTCGATATCGGAAGTCGACATGGTCCCCCAACTAAATTCATCTCCCTGAGAGGGATCATTTGCTTCAACGCCATCAATCATAACCAAAAGATGGTTTGCCTCTGCTCCACGGACTCGAATTTGAGTTTGAGAACCCAGCACACCAGCATGGCTGACTGAAAAACCGGGTACATCTCTAAGAAGATCGCTGACATTGAGAGCGGCACGATTTTTTATATGCTCTCGACCTATAACGGTTACCGCATTGGCTGATCGAGATGCATTGATAGGCGTTAAAGATGCAGTGACAAGAATTTCTTCAATATTTGTAGTCGTTTCTGATATTACGGGAACACTAAACACGAATGCTGACAACATTAATGCTGCAGCGAAGTTTGATTTTAATTTCATTATATAAGTCTCTTACACTCTCACCCGAGCGGTAGAATTTAAAGTAAGCGAGGAATAAGACATAGGCGGAACGACAGAAACTGTCAATCAGCACAAGACCGCACCCCGCGGTTTGTCTGCGTAGCGACAGGCCGGTCTCCGGACTCATAAGTGAACAGTTGCTCTATTTGGCATCCTTCCCATGCGTATGCACAGTGGAACTACTACCAAATATTCTTATTTACCGTTGCGGGGGCAGTATCGGAATGGCTTTAGCACAAAAGCTGTAGCGCACCGATTTCCCGTTTAACTCTAAGCTAAAACGCCAAGATTAGCGTTCAAACGTTGAGAACCTATTGCAGAAGCAAGAGTCGGCAATTTACGCTTGAGATGCGCGAATGTCAAACAACTTTACTAATAAAGCTCTATTGAGCATGATGCACCCATTGATAAATCGGAAGGTATAAAAAATGCTAGCGGTATTGATAAAACGAACATTAGCCTCGGAAATGGAAGCGACATACGAAGAATTTTCCAAGAAAATTATTCAAGCTGCAGTTCCCGCTCAGGGCTTTATTTCCAGCAAGTCATTTAAAGATTTAAAAGATACTAAAATACGCTATACACTCATTCAAATGGAGTGTTTAGCCGACTGGAAGGCCTGGTACCAGTCCGATGAAAGACGTGCGGCGCTGACGCAAATACAACCGCTTTTGAGAGAGCTGGAACATATCTCCATTCTGACCACGGCTTAACGGCTAAAGTGCCTCTAAAGCTTCTGTGATCTTTCGTACGGGAATCACCCTCATCCCTTTAATTGGTTGTTTAGGCGTATTTGCTGCCGGAACAATCGCTCGAGTAAAACCGTGCTTAGCCGCTTCTCTTAAACGCTCCTGACCGTTTGCCACCGGTCGAATTTCGCCTGATAAGCCGACCTCCCCAAACACAACTAAATCTCTGGGTAATGGGCTATCACGGAAGCTAGATATGACCGACAAAATTAATGCTAAGTCAGCGCTTGTCTCAAGCACCTTTACGCCACCAACCACATTAACGAACACATCTTGATCACCGACCATAATGCCACCATGCCTATGTAAAACGGCCAGTAACATCGATAAGCGATTATGGTCTAAGCCAACGGTCACGCGGCGTGGATTACCTAAATGACTATCATCCACCAAGGCCTGCAGTTCGACTAATAGAGGCCTCGTACCTTCCCATACCACCATCACCACGCTACCAGAGGAGACATCCTCGCCTCTCTGTAAAAAGATAGCTGATGGGTTCGGCACTTCGCGCAAGCCTTTATCCGTCATGGCGAAAACGCCTAATTCGTTAACCGCTCCAAAACGGTTTTTGTTGCTACGCAGTGTTCTAAACTGGCTGTCACTAGAGCCTTCCAACATCAACGAACAATCAATCATATGCTCAAGAACTTTTGGTCCTGCTAACGACCCATCTTTAGTCACATGGCCCACCAAAATCAACACTGTTCCTGTCTGCTTGGCAAAACGAACCAACATAGCGGCACTTTCTCTAACCTGGGAAACACTGCCCGGCGCAGAGGTCACTTCTTCAATGTGCATGACTTGAATAGAATCTACAACTAATATTTTTGGTCGCTTTTGCTCAGCAATTGCACAGACTGTTTCAACCGACGTCTCTGCCATTATTTCAAGCTTTGCAGTAGGCAATCCAAGACGATTGGCGCGCATTGCTACCTGCTGGGGCGATTCTTCACCAGTCACATAAAGCGCACTATTGCTCTCAGCCATAGCGCAGAGTGTCTGTAACAGCACGGTACTTTTTCCTGCTCCGGGCTCGCCACCCAATAAAACGCAAGAGCCTGGCACAAAGCCGCCGCCGAGCACTAAATCTAATTCGCCAGTGCCGGAGCTTATGCGAGGAATTTCGTCAAGGGCGATATCTGCAAGTGTTTTTACCGCACTATCAACAGCACCTGCAAAACCGGGCCTTAAGATCTTACCCGTCCGAGACGGGCTACCTAGGCGAACCTCCGAGAGCGTGTTCCAAGCATTACACTCAGAACACTGACCCTGCCATTTACGATAATCTGCACCGCAATCATTGCACACATACGCTGTTTTAGTTTTGCTGACCATTAAATATCTCCTACATTTACTCGCTCTTATTTAAGCCTATTACTGGTATTATGTACAGTGTTAATGGCACTCAAAATAACATCCTCAAGCCTGGGACAGTTAAGTAAGAACGCAAATAAAGATCATATAATGACTAACCGACTCTAGGTTTATGTCGTCCAGGCAATAGCTTTCTGATAAAGTATTGCCATGTCGTTAATTCCTGAAAAACCTATTGTTATTTCTCCCACCTTGGCCGCAACCATCGGCCTAGAGGAGACCGTGTTACTGCAACTTTTGCAAGAATGCATCAGCCACGGCAGCCCTGTCAGTAGCAGTGGTTTTGACTGGATAACACTACCTGCGAATAAACTTCTCGAGTTGGCGCCCTTCTGGAGTGACGATGACTTTCGTCGTTTATCGGCAAGTCTGCATGAGAAAGGATTATTATTAATTGGTGGTGGCCCTTTTACCGCCAACCATGATTTTCGTTTTGCGTTTAACGAAAACTCCGTTGCCGTATCATTACCGTCATCCAATAGGCCTACTGATATCTCGCCGATCCCGGCAAGTAGCAAGCCACACTCCGCAAAAACAATTGGCGGAAGCTGGCAGCCCAGCGAAGATGCTCTTCGACAGCTCGCTCAACTAGGCGTTACTAAAGACTTTGCCCAGCAGCAGATCCCTCAGTTTGTAAGTTATTGGCGCGAACGGAATGTTCCTCGGCATAGCTGGGAGTCAAAATATATAAAAGAAGTCTGGCGGCAATGGCAGCAGTCTGAGACTACCCAAAATCGGCGCCGTAAGGAAATATCAGTGACTGGAGAGTGGCGACCGTCACTGGATGCCCTCGATATCTTGGTGGCTAAAGGTGGTATTAATACTAATTTTATCGAGGATGCCATTCCAGAGTTTATTCTCTACTGGCGAGATCGGGGTGACCTGTCAAGCACATGGGACTCAAAATTCATCCAGCATATAAGACGGCAATGGCAGTTTTTTAATGGGATGATGGAGCAGGACTCTATGCCACGACTCATCACTGCACAATGGAAACCTAAAGAAGCAGTGTATGATGTGTTACAGATGGCTAACATAGATCGTCAGTTTGCGAGTAACATAATTCCCGAATTTGTTCTTTATTGGCAGGAAAATGGAACGCCTCAGTGCTCTTGGAGTACTAAGTTTTTACAATATGTGAAGCGTCAATGGGCGCATCAGAATAAATCTTCTACGGAACCATCAAATGGCAAACAGCAAGGATATTCAAAAGGTCGCATCCGAGATCGCAGCTTCGTCGAAGATCTCACCGACCGTAGCTGGGCGTCCTAAATCTACCCCCTCTGCTAGCCCTGAACTGATTGATGCTATTAATCAGGTTTTCGCTCTTTTCCGAGCTAATTATCACAATCAGTATTACAGTGCTTTTGGCGATAAAAATGAATCTGTTGGTCTCGCCAAAAAGTTATGGTTGAGCAAGCTAAATGACTTTGCTCCTGTGACGATCTGCGCGGCGGCAGAGAAAATTATTGCAGATAGCGAGTATCTACCAACCCTACATAAAATGCTCAATGCGTGTCGCTATGTGGGCATGCCAGCGGGTCTGCCTACGCCCAGAAAGGCTTATCAAGAGGCATGTAATAAGCGCAGCCCAAAAGCCGAGCAGCCTTGGTCTCATCCAGCAGTTTACTTAGCAGGACGAGATGCTGGCTGGCATATGTTAGCCAACGCCATAGAAACAAAAGCACTGCCGGCATTTAGTGAAATCTACCAGCAGTATTGTGATCGTATCGTAGCGGGTGAAAAGCTAGCGGTCGACCTACCCCCGGCATTACCAGAAGTCTCGCAAGTACCCGCCACGAAAAAACACAATCAACAGCAATTAGATAATCTAAAAAAATTGCTCGACTAAAGATCGGCGAGAACTATTTTTATGGCAATTCAACCTTTAATTCATAACTCTACCGCCCGCCGTATGGCAAAAACCATATTGAATGGCTTTCGTAGTTATTTTGCTGATTATCTTAATTCGACATTGAGCGCAAAAGCACGATATGAGAAAGCTGACTGGCACGGGGTGCGTCAGGCCAACGTAGAACGGCTAGAACTCTACAAAGATAAAATTAAGCAAACTGTTCAGTATTTAGAAATGGTGACTAATCAAGATATCGCCGATCTTATACTGTGGAGTGAAGCAAAAATTGCCTATACCCAGCTGGTCTTCAACTTCCCTAATTTTGAGATCGCAGAGACCTTTTTTAACTCAGTGTTTAGTGATATTCACGATCACGATAAAATTAGTGACAATATTATCTACGTCCTATCTTCTCAGTTAATCGAAGCACCTGAGGCTGAGTACAGTATTTTTGTGCGCTACAAAGGAGAAGGTTTCCGGGAAACCTTTCAGCGAATTATTGAAGAGTCCGAATTCTCGCTACCCAAAGAAGACTTAACCCTGGATCTTGATTGTATTATGGGTGTGTTTAACCAAGAGGTAGTCCCTCAAATCCAAGGGGTTCATTCCGATGTAAAGTTTGATCTTTTAGAATCAACTTTTTATAGGGGTAAAGCTGCCTATATGGTGGGGCGAGTGGTCGACGGTGATAATACTTTCCCTATGGTGCTAGTAATTCTAAATAATGAAGAGGGTGGCTTATACGTTGATACGGCCCTATTTACCGTTGACGAACTGAGTGTCGTATTTAGCTTTACTCACAACCATTTTATGGTCGATGCACCATTGCCGTATCAGTACGCTCACTTTTTAAAAAACTTAATGCCCAACAAGCTTGATTATGAGATATATAACGCACTGGGTTTCCCTAAACACGCTAAAACAGAATTTTATCGTCAGCTAGTCGGTCACCTAGACAACTCAGACGACCAATTTATTATCGCACCAGGTATCAAAGGAATGGTCATGACCGTGTTCATGCTTCCGTCCTACAACATAGTATTTAAAATCATCAAAGATAAATTTGCCCCTCCCAAGGAGGTGACTCATGAAATCGTGAGAGAAAAATATCGCTTAGTTTCTCGCAGTGACCGTATCGGCCGAATGGCAGATACACAGGAATTTGATGACTTAATTTTTCCCTTAGATCGCTTTTCAGAGGCTCTTATAAAAGAACTGCAGGAAGTAGCAGGATCCCAGATAGAAATACGTGGTGATAAATTACTAATTAGACATCTTTATACCGAGCGGTACATGACACCGCTTAATATCTACCTGGAAACTGCCAGTCAGGAAGAAATGCAAAGCGCTATGGAAGAATATGGGAACTGTATCAAACAGTTAGCGGCGGCAAATATTTTTCCCGGCGATATGCCCCTTAAAAACTTTGGCGTGACTCGCCATGGTAGAGTGGTTTTTTATGATTATGACGAAATTGCCACGCTGACAAAATGTAACTTCCGTAAAATTCCCGAACCAAGGACTGAACAGGAAGAAATGCAGTCTGGTACCTGGTATACCGTCGGCCCTGATGATATTTTTCCGGAAGAATTTAGACTGTTTTTCTCTGGTAACATGAAAGCCCGCAAAATATTTGAGGAGATGCACAGCGACCTTTATAACATGAGCTTCTGGCAGGATTTACAAGCTCAGATACGCGACGGCTATGTCGTTGACGTGTTCCCCTATAGGCGCGCTAAACGCTTTAACCGCGGCAAAGATTCAGCTCTAGAAGTCTTTGCTGACTAGCGATAAGCTAATATTTCAATACTATCGCCAGCGCTAATAATAAAGTGGTCTGGCTTAATCGACACTAGCGTCCAATCCGAATTTATTTTATCTCCCTCTCGGTAGCTGCCCTGCCCAATAAACAATCTATTGGACGTCGAGCCCTCTGCAATAAACATATGTCCAGCAATGACAAGCTCTGGCACTGAAGGTACTGCCGTAATAATAGGCTGTTCCATCAAGGGTGCCATAGTCGCAGCAGGTTCAGGCTGAAATGGCTTAACCCTGTCGGTCAAAGCCGCAGCTTGAGGTGACTGTATAGCCGGCACCGAAGCGGCACCAGTTGGGGGGGTAATTTCCCAGCCTTGAATGTAAATTCCCACCCCAAAAGCAATTATTATCACCAGACAAGCCAGCATCCAATTCCGAGGGGCTAACGATGAAGGAGTTTCTTGGTAGGGGTCCCAATGGGCACTAGCAAAATCATCCAAATTTTTAGGATCTTCTCGCAAACGATCTCGTTCCGCTTTTTTTAGAGCATCAAGAATAAAAGACATTAGTTGGCTCTACCTCTTAATCTGGGTATTTCATCATCGAAAAGTTCATTTAACCGCATCAGGGTTTGTCGACCAACAATACCATCGGCGTCAAGATTATTTCGGCGCTGAAATTCTATTACCTGGTCTTTTACCGCCTCGGTATAGCGGCCACCAGTGATAACTTTCTCGATACCATCACCGCCCAAGCTAAGCTTCTCTTGCAACCAATGCATGGCTAACTTATCAATATTGCCTTGCATCAGAAGGTCAAACTCTTTGTGGGGTCGCCACAGATACAAAAAACTACCAGTCCAACGATTCAAAAACTGTTCAAGGTCAAAATATATCTCACCATCTTTAGTTATCAGGGTTACAGAATCTTCATTAAGTTGAGTCAATAGGTAGCTTTTCAGCAATCCATCACCCTCATCCAGTACCACCAGCCCCGGTCTATCTATAGTATTTAGCATCCACGGAGCTGCGTTAGTAACTTTTTCTGACTGCAAGCCAAAGGTTGCTGCAATTCCAGACAAGGCTTCAGTAGAGTACACCTCAGAACTTTCTATAGACCAAGCAGCGAGTAAATTAACTAAGGGGTTAGATGTCTCAGTCAAGACTAAATCAATTATATCCTCTTCAGTAGACACCAATAGACTAGTGTCCTGTTCAACCAAGTCAGTCGCTCGGTCCTCAACAATTAACAAGTCATCATAATTTGTCGGCATATCCTCAACCACCGAATCTACAGAAACCGCTTGTTCCAATACCATATTTTCCACTTTTGGCGTCACGACCTCTGAGCTCGACTCATCGATAGCGACTAATTCACGCCATGAATCTAGCGTACTCCGCGGTAGAAATACAAAGACTGAAACCAGAATTAAAACAACTAAAAGACCCACTATCAGCGGCGTGTTTGACGTATTCGGGTTGCCATTATCAAGACCGCTTAGAATTTCTACTGAAGCATCCTTCACTAAGGCTGGCGAGATGCTTTTGACGCCTAGAGAGTAAGCTGCCAACAGTGATTGATGGCAAATTAGATTGATCAGCCGCGGCACACCTTTAGTGAGTCTAAATAACACCTTACTACAACCCTGATCAAAAATCGGTCCTGCCGCACCCGCGTGATGTAATCGATGGTTAATATAGTTGGACAACTCAGACTGATCTAATGGTAAAAGATGAAAGCGTGACACAACCCTTTGGTTGAGTTGACGCAGTTGCTTTTGCGCGAGTATCTCCAGTAATTCTGGCTGGCCGACAAGAAGAATATGCAGCAATTTATGAGTGTTAGTCTCAAGGTTACTCAGCAAACGTAGCGTTTCCAGGACATCTGCACTCAGATTCTGAGCCTCTTCAATAACGATCACGGTCTTTTGACCTTTGGCATGACTGGCCAGCAAATCCTGATTTAAGGCATCAATGCAAATTTTAGAAAATGACACATTCTTACTTTTCGGCAGTTTAATTGCCAGCTCATCACAGATGCTCGCTAAGAGATCCGTTTCATTGAGCTTACTATTTAATACATAGGCTACCCGGACATGGGCAGGAATACGCTGCAGCATAGTGCGGGTAAGGGTAGTCTTTCCTGTGCCAACTTCACCGGTTAGCAGTATAAATCCGCCTTCCCGATCAAGGCCGTATTTCAAATGGGCAACTGCTTGACGATGTTGCTGACTGGGGTATAAAAAGTCAGGATCAGGGACAATCGAGAACGGCTCTCGCTTTAGGGCAAAATGCTGCAAATAAATACTCATAGCCTGCCGTTACTCTGTGATTTCTAAATCCTGTCCTTGGTTTATAAACTCTTTTAATTGCTTAGTCACAGTACCTTCGTTTTCGCCTTCAAAGTCTCGCGTTATTAAATGCTCAAACTTAGATTTTGACAATGCCCTAGCATCCTCTGGCGTACGAATAATAGTTGGCCTAATAAACATCATTAGAACTTTTTCGCTATCGCCTTTACTGGAGGATTTAAACAGGTTACCGATAATCGGAATATCGCCCAAAAAAGGCACTTTGGAGGCGCTATTATCCGTTTGCCCCTCGATTAGGCCACCCAGAATCAATAGCTCACCATCTTGAATCATGACGTTTGTTTGCATAGTACTTTTGGTGGTAGTAGCGCCAAACTGAGAGTCAGCGCTGCCGGCTTTAACTTTGGAGGATTCCTGCTCTATTTCTAGCCTTACTGCATTGCCTTTACTAATTTGCGGCTTGACCTTAAGCATAACACCAACGTCTTCGCGATTTACGGTCGTAAAAGGATTAACACTATTGGAGTTGTTAGTGCTCGCATAGCTACCTGAAGGAAAGGGGACCTGCTCTCCTACTGAAAGGGTAGCCTCCTCGTTATCAAGGGTAATAACTGATGGTGTTGAGAGTATTTTAGTTCGTCCGTCGGTTTTCAAGGCCTGAACTAATAAACCGATACCTCTCTTGTTTTCACGG
This sequence comes from Porticoccaceae bacterium, assembly GCA_028822155.1. Taxonomy (GTDB): domain Bacteria; phylum Pseudomonadota; class Gammaproteobacteria; order Pseudomonadales; family Porticoccaceae; genus HTCC2207. The sequence goes on along the minus strand of JAPKEJ010000002.1, from coordinate 39,536 downwards.
TCAAAATCACCAACTACACCTATGACAGTATTAGGTAATGCAGATGCAATTGATGTAGAATTTAAGTCGCCAGAGCCACTACCTCCCAATGCACTTCCCAGCAAGCCTGATAAGACACCATCAAAATTGGTTAAGTATCCACCTCGATCTCTACCTGTAATTACTAATTGAGAGCTAAGGTTTCTCGCCTGACTTTCTGATAATTCAGCAATCACAGCCTCGATGAGTACTTGAGGACGAGCGATATCCAACTTGGTGACGACACTTCTTATCTCACGAATAACTGCCGAGGGCGCTGCCATCACCAACGCATTATTAAGCTCATCAATTTCAATTGTATAATTAGTTGTGGCTTTAGATTTTCCATCACCTACAGATTCTCCTGCCAGACGCAAGAAAACATCTGAGCCAAGCATGCCGTCGATAATAGGCTTAATTTCCGCTGCACGTGAATAATCAAGATAGATCACCTCAACACTACCTTTTTTAGTCGATGGGAGATCCAGTAACTTAAGCATGTTTTTAAAGGTCGTACGAGCAATACCCGGGCCACTCACAATAATGCGATTATTAAGTCCGTCCTCTACTAGCGATAGATCTTGTTTTTGCAATTGCTTCAGCTGGCCAGCAATATGTACCGCCTCTCCCGCTGAAATATACTTAAGGTTAATAACTTCAACCGCAGTTTGATCGGGATCATCCATTTGTGTAATAAGCCGTTTCACTGCTATGACATTACTGCGAATATCAGAGATCACCAAGTAATTGCTCTGCGCAAAGGCCAATAGTCGCGCACCATTACTGAGTAGCGGCTTTAACACTGGTACCAAGGTGGCTGCCTGTACATGTTTAATCTTGATGATCTCAGTCTCTAAGGTGTTGTCACCATTGCCGCCAGCAAAATTAAAAGATTGAGTGAACGGAATAATTCGAGTCACCGCACCATCTTCCACGGCTTGGAATCCCTGCACCTGAATGGCGGACAAAATCGCTTGGTAGAGTAGATCGGCATCTATCGGCTGCGGCGATATTATCGTCACCTTACCCTTGACCCGCGGATCTAAAACAAAGGATTTACCGGTGATTTCGGCAACACTTTCAATAACACTACGGATATCTGCATCACGGAAGTTAATCTGTACAGTTTCTACGGCCATACTCTCAGCCATTAAGCACCAGCTTAAACAAAAAACAGCACTTAATTTACTGAGACGATTCATTCTCCCCACCTGTCGAGACAAGGTCACGGTCATTGCTTTTTTCCACTGTGTTATTGAAATAATCATGTTAGGGCTGTAATCCTAGAGTTGGTAACATTTTAGCTGAGAGGCTAGCTGCATTGACATAAATAATTTCTTCGCGACCATTGCGTACAACGGTTATGGGAACGCTACTTGAGTTACTATAGCTCATCCACTTAACAGGATCAGACATTAAATCTTGCACCGAAAGGCCGTCAATCTGCACTACCACATCGCCATCGCGTATGTCTGCCATTCCCTGTACGTCAGCAGATAGATTGTTAAGCTTGAAGCCGGTATCACCCCCTATATTCACAGGCACGGCTCCAAACATATTAGCCAGCGCAAAGCCCTGTGATTGGACATCAACATTATCGTCTTGCTGTTGTGACTCCATAATGACATCTGGTTTTTTCATTAACAGTTGCTTGTTGATACCATTATCACTAATTACAATACGGTAAGCCTCAATATCGATAAGCTCCATCTTTCCATTAAGCGTGTCACCCTTCTGATAAACCTGTTCCGGCTTGCCATTAAATTTAAGGGTTGCCGACGAAGCCTCACCGGCCAGCATTACGCCAAGTAAGTCAGCATTGATTTGTGCATTGGCCAATTCTGTTTGAGTTTGCACTGGAGCAACCACTCTTTGGCGACCAAACCAATCCCAGCCCACCACTTTGCCTGGTGCTACTCTCGCAACGACCGAAGAAGTTGCCTTGGTTGACTGCAGTTGAAACCCGATTAAGACAATCAAATATATGGAAAGAATCGCCATAACTACGATTGACGCCAAGCGAGACAGCTGTTGAGGATTTTTGAGCTCAATCTTCAACATAGATTACCTCCATGGATCCTTCAAGTATTTCTGGTGAAGACCTCTCAACCTTGAGAGACTGCACATTGAATCCCGCACAGGCGACCTGATGACTCAATCGCAATATTCTATTGGCGTCAGCACCACTAAACCTTAACTCAAAGCCCTTATTTAAGTCTCGAATCTGGCTCAGCCGCAACTGATTACGCCTGACTAATTTAGTTAAGTTGTCGCGAGCTGAGCCTTGCTGAACTTCTCGATTCCCGCAACCATTAGCTAGCCTCGATACCACCGCACTCTGTTGTTGTAGCCACTGCAAATCACTTTTAAGCTGATTTGATTGGCCAACTAATTGGTCATATTTTGACGCTAAGGGAGTCAAGGCTACATAAATAGCGGTAAAAAATAACAAGACTAAACCCATTATCAGTAGCTTTCTCTCGCGAGGCTGGAGATCATTTAAGCGGCCTCTTAGGCTGTCCATAAACGCTTTCATCGGCCAGACCCTTGATTTGTTGACTCGGTGACTGATAACAAAAAGATCTCAGGGCCGGCAGTTTTATCTTGATTGAGACTAAGTTGGTAGCCTTTTATGGCCAGCGATTTTTCAGCCAACGCAGCACCCCCGCGAAGAGTCAGGTTTAACACGTCCTGATTTGCAGAAAAGCCCTCGAGTTCGCATTGACAACCGGCCATAATTTTATCAAGTGCAAGGAGTGCAGCCATAGGTTGGCCTTGCAGGCTTTGTTGCTGTTTAAATAATTGATTTACCTGGTTTTCAGCGGTAGCCTTAAGTGTCTGAAGGCTAGGCTTCGAACCGCTAAATAAGCGGGTATAATTGGCGAGCACGTTCTGCTGTAAGCCTAAAACCTCGGATTCCAGCGCCCGATTTGCGGTCTGCAGGTATCCCACCCAAAGCGCTAAAAGTAGGCAGGCCGCAGCTGCAGCAGGCCACCAAAAAGACAGCATAGTTTGCTTTGGCGTCGGCTTAAAGGCTCCCGTCATTAGGTTCAAGCTAGAATCAAAATGAGAAAAATGCCAGTCAACTACGGAACTATTAATGTCAGCATCTACGGCCAACTGTTTTGGTACCATATCAACATCGGGCAAGGAAATGGATAATCGCGGTGCTTGATTCGAGTCCTGCATAAGAGACTCTAAAATACCCCAACCTATATTAGGCTCAGCAGCAAAGCCGGTGTTCTGCGACTGTCTGACCAGTAACATACCCTCTCGCCAGCCAACACTAATTATTCCTGGCTCCCACTGCAGCGCCATAAAGTCCGGCACCATAGCAATAGCAGCGACCCCTGCATTATCGGCGACTCGCCTCCACTCCTCCATATCTTGACGACTAACCGCAAGGATCTGTAATTGATTATTGCTACGTCCCGCTACTACAAAATGCATCTCTTCGATAGGCTGCAAAATTCGATCTTCTAACACCCAGGGAATGAGCTCAGCCCATTTACGCTGAGGTGCAGATGGAATGTCTACCGAATGTAGACCTACTCTTTCGCTTGGAATCCACAAACTCATCGTCGCAGCATTAGTGCCCGCCACAGATTGCAAAGGGTCTTCTATGCTGCCGATCCGTTGATCGAGATGATAAATATGCTCGACACTCATTTAAGTGATTTCTCCCATCAGACCCATAGCGACGCAGGCCGGCTGTACTATATTAGTTTGTTGTAAAAACTCTTCGTCAGACTCATTATTGTTGCTCGTTTTGGCAAATAATTTCTCAGCCGCGGACATTTCTTTTTCATCCGGCAGACTAGCTGGAACAATAATGATCTCTCGCGCAATGATAACTGGTTTAGGCCTATTTTTCCTATCCATTATACTCTTCACTTGAATCCGTGCCTCACCCAAGGTGACTTCAAGATACAGTTGGAAATAATCTGAATTTACCGACACTAGGGCTTGGGGCCAACGCTTTTTAACATCCGCCAAAGGGATCAAAAAATAGGCCTCTAGGTCTTGATGAAACCTATTGATATCACTGAACGGCCTCCCCTGATTGACGATATCTAAGAATTGCTGCCCATCCTCCCCACCAAGGGCGAGCACCAGCCGCTCTGGCGCGGTATTAATATTGATGGAGGTCAGCTCAGGTAGCGCAGTTACCCAAGGCAACAGCATCTGTACTTCCTGTACAGAATAGCCCTTAATCGCAGCGAGCTCAGAGGTATCAGAAATAAGGTCATTAGCGACCATCCTAGGGAATGTAAGGCCCTCATAATCCGGCTGCTCCGCACCCCAACTATTAACCACAGAAGAATCTCTATCTACCCAATCAACAATGGTGGCTACTCGATCAGGGCTAGAGGAAATTTGCAGTGTGTCCATGAGATTTAGCCAAGCTTTAGCTACACCCATCTTACCAAAACTATTAATCTCCTGATTAAGTGACGCGCTGTTGTATGCGCTGAAACTATTAAGGTTTACCCTACCCTGTAAATCACTTATACAGCCCTCTAGAGTGCCTCCTTCAACGGGGAGCAAAGGCATAGCCTGAGCCCATATCTCACCATAATCGTCGACATCCCGATTATCATTTTTAGTCGATAACAAATCACCAGCCCAGCCCTCTCCACTCATAGCAATTAATAGCGCTTGATCACCATGCAACGACGCAGAGGCTTGAGAAACATCAATTTGGTGGCGATAAAAAATATTGGTTAAAATAAGCACTATGGCTAACATTAAAATTAATGCTGCCAGAAGAGCCACGCCGTGCTGCTTTTGAGGCACTCGTTTAATCACGAACCACCCCAGGGAACAAGCGAGAAGTCTCGCGATCATCGTCTAATGTAATCGTTACCCTAATCATCCTCGGCAATGCTTTTTTAGTTAGCGAGGAATTAATTGGCGGCCAGTCTTTAGAGTAGCCAGTCGGTCCAAGATGCTCAAAAACGATATTTTTAACACCATCGATAAGGGTAAATGTATTACCATCACTAAGCCGTGGTGACTCAGTAATAGCCCACGAGGTCCGCTGCAATTGCCGCTCATCATTAAGTTTGTAATCTATCCTGCGAACGCCACTGGGATTGGACCTAACCATTGGCCCACCACCACGACTGAAACGAACTCCGAACTCACTGGGATTAGTCAAATAGGCGTCCTCAATTTTTCCCAATCCATCGGAAAAACGGCGAGGCCTGATATGCAGTAAATCGCGTCCAATAATTTGCCATGCACGCTGTACTTTTACTTCCTCAGCCAGATCTGTGCGGCTACGCTCATTAGCACCCAACACCACCTCCACCGCCTGGTAGGACATCACTGACATTACCGCCAATATCCCCAAGGACACCAGCACCTCAATTAAGGTGAAGCCAGCCTGGCGATTGGCGAAGTAAGATTTAGGCATCTATTTTCCAACCAGATAAATAGCTAACGTAGCTTGGTATGATTCACTGTCAACTGACCCAGATTGGACTTGGTAGCGATTTAAGTCTTGACCCATAGCCTTTTCAATTTTCATTTCCCAGCGCCAGTCCTGCCCTGCTTGCTCGTCAACGCCTTTTGTTTTTAAGTTTGAACTACCTGACCTAACTGACCAATTCTGGGAATGCTCATAACGCTCAAGAAGATGATTCCAAGCTACTTGATTAGCGAAAAAACGCTCTCTAATACGCAGTCGTTCATCACTGTATTGATGCACCATTTGCACCGCACTACTCAACACCAAGCTCAGTATAAAAAGGGCGACTATAACTTCTATCAGAGTAAAACCTCTGTTTTTGGCCGCATATTTCATAAGGTGTCCGCCTTCAAAATCATCGTTGAGACCTCATCATCCCAAACAAAGGAGTAGATTAATTCAGAAGATTCAAAAGATAACTGAATCGCTCCTTGAGGCTCTATGTACGCATCAGGTAAGAATGCCATTTCTGGTAGTAAAAATTCTTTTTCGGCTTCTTTTAATTCATCGCTATCCATCAGGCCCAGCGCCTGCGATTGGCTTTGAGGCAATAGCTCCTCCAGCATGTCCATGTCCCAGTCAATATTGGATTCTATCCCAAGTACAAAAGGCTCCGGCGACGTCACTGCGATCCAGCGATTTTTAAAATAGACAACGGCACGAAGCTGGGTAGTCTCTCGCCGATCATTGTCTGTCTCGGTAATAATGCCATAGGCGACGCCTTCAAGTGACGAACGCTCCGACAGTTGGTGCATCCAAATAAGTAGCTTGTCCGCTTCGGCTGAATAGCGGCGATCAAAGGCCTGATTAATAGCCAAACCGCTAATTGCTGACAAAATCACAACAATAGCGACGACAATGAGCAACTCAATTAGGGTAAAACCCTGAGATCGCTTCATAAAGCCTACTTAAACGCTCGAGTTAGCTGGCGAATAAAGAAATATTTAGTCAAGATTCCAATTGCCCCAATCTTTATCAGAACCCTCGCCACCTTGAACGTTATCTAGACCCAAAGTGTACACCTCAATCTGCTTACCGTGAGTGCCTGGATTTAAGTATTGGTATTGAACACCCCAGGGGTCTGAGGGTAGTTTATCTAAATAAGGCCCACCCCACTGAGCTGCTCCCGATCCTGAAGGCGACGAAACTAATGCCTCTAGCCCTTGCGATTGCGAGGGATAGCGATAGTTATCCAATCGATAAAATTTCAAAGCACTCTCAACTTGGCGAATATCTGAAGCTACTCGTATCTTTTCTGCTTTCACCACATTTCTAAACAGATTCGGCGCAATTGCCGCAATCATTAACGCCATAATAGTCACTACGATCATCACTTCAATCAGTGTAAACCCGCGCTGCTTTTTGTTTGACTTCATATCATTAACCTCTTCTTTAAACTTATTTGTCTGTACTTGAATCATCTTTCTGAATAATTAAATCGCATTGTTCATGTCCATGATCGGCAACATAATTGCCGCGACGATACCTAAAATCATCGCCCCCATGAGAATGATTAAGATCGGGTTAAGCAACTTTAAAAACACCTCAACAGCATTATTTAACCTCACGGAATAATACTCGGCCACTCGCAGTAACATTTTATCCAACTCACTAGATGCTTCGCCACTACCCACCATATGAACTAAGAAACCACTGCCGTCTAAATTATCTTCCAGCGCCTTGTGTAAGCTAGCGCCCTGACGCATAGCTTCAGTAACTTTTTTAAATTTGCTTTGCAGCGAAAGATTACTGACTACTGCCGAGGATATATTGAGCGCAGCTAATGCTGGAACTCCGCTGTTTAAAAGAACGCCTAAACTACGTGCCCAGTCTGAAATATCAGCCATGCGCACCCAGCGGCCTACGCCAGGCATCGTTAGTATAAAAGCATGCCAACGTTCTTTTCGCTGAGCGTTTTGCATAGCTTGGCGGAAAGTTAAAACGAGCAGCACAATTAACCCTAAAAGGTATAGACCGTAGTCTTGGGTAAAGTCACTCAAACTCACCACCACCTTGGTGATCAAAGGTAACTCACGGTTTGAACTGGCGAATACCGCGGTAATTTTAGGCACAACCCAAACCATCATCATTGAAATCATAATGATCGAAACGCTAATCAATGTCATCGGATAGACCAGTGCGCGGGTGATGGTTTTACGATTTTCTGCGCTCGTTTCAAGTTCTTCTGCAAGGCGCAATAAAATCTTGTCCAGATGTCCGCTCTCCTCACCCACCCCGACACCTGCGATAACACTATCGGGAATCTTATAGGGCGAACGCCGCAAGGCTTCAGAAAAACTGCGCCCTTCGGTGATTTCGCTACGCCAACTTTCCACCATCCGCCGCTGTTTATCTGTCTCCGCCTGCTCGATGGTCATACGCAGCGATTCCTCAAGAGGCAACCCAGATTGAATCAGAATAGCTTGCTGATGAAGCAGTAATGATAAGTCGAAATTGTCGACCTTGGCCTGACGTCCAAAGCGAGATCTCTTGTGCTTACTAGACTGACTAACTTCTGAGAGCGTCGAGGGTAATAGCTTTTTATCTTTCAAAAGACGTCTCGCCTGACGTTCAGAGTCAGCCGCTATTACGCCATCTACAAGTTTACCGTCGGTATTGTAGGCTGAGTAATCAAAAGCTGGCATAGTCAGTTACACACTGGTGACGCGAAGAACTTCTTCGATTGTGGTGACCCCATCACAAACCAACTTTAGCCCCGCTTGGCGGATACTAGGCACCTGTTGCCGAATCGAAGTCTCTAGCTCAATTTCTCCAGAATTTTCATGAATTAGTTTTTGCAGCGCCGCATCCACGGTAACCAATTCAAACAGAGCTTGGCGACCGGCATAGCCGGTGCTGTTACATTTAGGACAACCACCAGCCTCGTAAATGGTCTTGCCGACACCTAAATTCAATAACTCCCGGTTAAATTCATTAGGCTCAACTGGTTGACGACAACTAAGGCAAAGTCTGCGTAGTAGTCGTTGAGACAGAATACCTCTGATGGTAGATGCTAGTAAAAAGCTATCAACACCGAGGTCCTGCAAGCGAGTAATAGCGCCCGCCGCTGTATTAGTATGCAGAGTGGACAGCACTAAGTGGCCCGTCAAGCTTGACTGAGTAGCAATTTCAGCTGTCTCTCCATCACGAATCTCACCAATCAAGATGACATCTGGATCCTGGCGTAAAATAGCTTTTAGTCCTCGCGCAAAAGTCATTCCAGCGCGCAAATTTATTTGGGTTTGACTAATGCCTGGCAAATCATATTCCACAGGATCCTCAACAGTCATAATATTGCGACCCTGTCGATCCATTTTCTGCAATGCGGCATAGAGGGTTGTAGTTTTACCTGACCCTGTGGGCCCTGTAACCAAAATAATCCCATGGGGACGACGAATTAAATCGTCAAGCTGATCAGAAGTATCCTTAGGCATACCCAAATCGTCAACCTGAAGCTTACCGGCATCTTTATCCAATAGTCGCATTACCACTCTCTCACCATGGCTGGAGGGCATCGTGGAAATACGTAAATCGATACTACGTCCCCCAAGCTTGACACTCATGCGCCCGTCTTGAGGTAATCTTTTTTCTGCAATATCAAGTTTTGACATCACTTTAATACGAGAAATGAGTAAAGGAGTAATCTGCGTTGAGGGTTTTAACACAGTACTTAGAACGCCGTCGAGACGAAATCGCACCAACGATTCCTTCTCGTAGGGCTCAATATGAATATCAGAGGCATTTTCTTTTAACGACTCAGCCAAAATTGCATTAAGAAGACGGATAATGGGCGCATCATCTTCAGAATCTAAGAGGTCGCCAGTATCTTCTAGCTCTGCCGCTGCTGACTCCATATCGACAAAATCTTTAATATCTTCCATCACTGATTCGGAGGAGTTTTCTCGGCCGCTATAGATGGACGACAGCATTTTCTCGAAAGATTCATCATCAATACGCGTAACTGCAGAAAAACTGCTGTTGGTTCGAATAACCTCTGAGATAGCCCATTGACTGGCTTCGGGCGACAACACCAAGTCACCTTCTAATTCCCGAAGTAACAGGCCGTTACTTCGAGCAAACTCAAATGGCAATAATTTAATATCCGATTCTGACATTGTAAATACTCGTTAAAGTCTTGTTAAAGCAATGTTAAGTAAAAACGTATACTACCCGGAAAAGCAAAACAGTATTACAAACCCCTAAAGAACAGAGCTCTTAATCCGCGGAAGGCTTTACTTTAGCCATAGATGGAAATGGAAATGGACTCACATTACCGCCACTTGCTTCGGTAATTTTTCCTGTGCCCTCTTTCTCAACCTCATCGATACGTACAATAGATTGCATAGGAATAAAGCTGCGCTTTATTCCGGAAAATTCATTTTTTAATTTCTCCTCGGCAGGATCCACTATCATCTGCGAGCGCTCTCCAAATATAAATTCTTCAACTTCAAGAAAGCCCCAAAGGTCACTTTGAAAAACATGTCGAGCATAGATCTCATACACATGCCCTTGATTGTGAAAAGTAATTCGATAAATGGGTTCGCTAGCCATAGGATGCCACTGTTATTAGTATGAATTTAAAGAGGCGAATAATACCACAAGCCAGATTAAGCGCACTGCAAAATGTTGCGGATTACGGGCTCAAGGCTATAATGCGCCCCTATTTAAAAACAAATTTGTAGAACATGCATCAAAAGACCGTTAAGAAACTACATATCGTCACTCATGGCTGTCAAATGAATGAGTATGACTCCGCTCGTATGCGGGATTTACTCGGCGAAAGTCATCAAATGGTGGCCACTGATAATCCAAAAGATGCAGATGTAATACTGCTCAATACCTGCTCAATTCGGGAAAAAGCCCAAGAAAAAGTTTTCCATCAATTAGGGCGCTGGAAGCATCTAAAAGAAGCTAACCCTGATTTAATTATTGGTGTTGGTGGCTGTGTTGCTAGCCAAGAAGGCGAAGCCATTTCCAAGCGCGCGCCATTTGTTGATTTGATTTTTGGCCCTCAAACCCTGCATCGATTGCCGGAGATGATGGAATCAAGAAAAGCTGATGGGACGGTTGTGGTTGATATCAGTTTTCCAGAAATCGAGAAATTCGATCGACTACCAGCCCCAGAAGCTGACGGCGCTAGCGCCTTTGTTTCAATAATGGAAGGCTGCTCTAAATATTGCACTTTTTGCGTGGTTCCTTACACCCGGGGGGAAGAGGTAAGTCGCCCAATTGCCGATGTCCTGGCTGAAATAAGCTCTCTGGCCGATCAAGGTGTTCGCGAAGTTAACCTACTTGGTCAGAATGTAAATGCTTATCGCGGTGACATGCCCGACGGCTCAATATGCGACTTTGCCGAATTAATTCCATTTGTTGCTAGTATTGATGGTATTGATCGTATCCGCTATACCACCTCCCATCCAGTGGAATTCTCTGACGCTCTTATCGACGTTTACAGTAAGGTTCCAGAGTTAGTAAGTCACCTTCACTTACCTGTACAGAGCGGCTCGGATCGAATTTTGATGGCGATGAAGCGCGGGCACACGGCAATTGAGTACAAGTCAAAAATTCGTCGCCTACGAGAATTGCGGCCTGACATAAGTATTTCCTCTGATTTTATTATTGGCTTCCCGAACGAAACCGAGGAGGATTTTGCAGCCACTATGAAACTTATTGAGCAAATTGGTTTTGATACCTCATTTAGTTTTATTTACAGCGCCCGTCCAGGCACCCCCGCAGCAGACTTAGCAGACACGGTGAGTGACGAGGTGAAAAAACAACGTCTTAAAATTCTCCAAACTCGCATCCTGCAGAATGCTAGTGAAATTAGCCGTCGGATGGTAGGTAGTACACAGCGGCTTTTAGTGACCGGCATTTCTCGAAAAGATCCGGGACAATTGCAGGGCCGTACTGAAAATAATCGAGTGGTTAATTTTCGCGCCAGCGACCATAGCCTTATCGGTGAATTTGCTGATGCAGTCATTACAGAAGCTCTACCCAACTCGCTCCGAGGAGTCTTAGCCTGAAACCTTGTGGCTAATAACTCCTTTTTAGGCCTTAAATTTGTAATAACTGATGTTTTTACAATAATCGGGTAATAAAAAGAGTTTACCCTTCTCTCAAGATCAAGCTATGCTAGCTATATCACACCACTTTAGAGGTTTTTAAACACCCCTTGAAACAACTGGAAAGCCATCCTGCTGCCCTTAATATCACCCTTGAGCCGAACGAAGCTCATCGCCTTGCCTCACTCTGCGGACAATTTGATGATAATTTGCGTCTAATTGAGCAGCGCTTAAACGTGGAAATACGTTCACGCGATAACTTCTTCGCAGTCTATGGCGATTCAGAGCCTGCTCAGCATGCTGCAGATGTTATCTATAATCTTTATCAGCACACAGCACACTATGACGACGTATCTCCCGAAGAGGTACATCTCCACCTGCGACAATATGAGAGAAGAACGCCTATGGATCAAACGGCTAAGACCATCCCTGCCCCCAGTGATATCGAGAATTTTTCAGTTATCCGCACCAAAAAAGGTAATATCAAACCCCGCGGACTAAACCAACAGCGTTATGTGCGAGCCATGCAAACTCATGATATAAATTTTGGTATAGGCCCTGCCGGGACGGGCAAAACCTACCTCGCTGTCGCGTGCGCAGTAGAAGCCTTACTGAGAGATGAGGTTGAGCGTATTCTGTTGGTTCGACCTGCAGTCGAGGCTGGAGAGAGACTAGGATTTTTGCCTGGCGATCTGGCGCAAAAAGTCGATCCCTATCTGCGCCCCTTATATGACGCTTTGCACGAGATGCTTGGCTTTGAAACAGTAGCCAAATTTCAGGAGCGCAATGTCATTGAAATAGCGCCTCTTGCTTATATGCGTGGCCGTACTTTAAATGGCGCTTATATTATTCTCGATGAAAGTCAAAACACCACCCGAGAACAGATGAAAATGTTTCTTACCCGGATTGGCTTTGGCTCCACGGCCGTTATCACTGGAGATATGTCCCAGATAGATCTTCCTCGCGGCGTTAACTCAGGTTTAGTGCACGCTTGTAGCGTTCTAGAAAATATTGAAGACATTAGCTTCACTCATTTTGAGTCTCGAGATGTTGTCCGCCACCCTATTGTTCAAAGTATCGTAGATGCCTACGATGCACACGAAAAAGAGCCCTAACCCTCTCATCTATGACTAATTTTATCCACATTCAGAGGGCCTGCGCCTCCCAAGAATCTCCCAGCGAAGCGAGCATTCAGCGCTGGGTTATGGCGGCATTAAGAACAACTAATACATCAGAGGTCAGTATACGGATTGTAGATGAGCAGGAAAGTGCTCAACTCAACCACCAGTATCGTGAAAAGGCAGGGCCTACAAATGTCCTTTCATTCCCCTTTGATGCTGTTACACCTGAACCTATACCCATACTGGGTGACCTTGTGGTTTGTGCGCCCGTTGTGGTGCGAGAAGCAATTGAGCAACATAAATCAATTGATGCACACTGGGCACATATGATTATTCATGGCGTTCTGCATTTGCTAGGGTATGATCACAGCGATGAGGAAGGTGCAGAAATCATGGAAAACCTAGAAACTGAAATTTTACTTGGTCTAGATTTTCCAGCGCCTTACCTAGAGTCTGTAAGCAACAATCAGCCAAGCGGAAATCACTGAGAAAATCATGAACGACGAATCGTCTAACCCGAACTCCACTGAACCCTCTTTCTTGAAAAGGATGGTTCGGGCCTTTTCCGCTAATCCAACGAGTAGCGATGAAGTCGCTGACATGCTACGAAGCGCTGAGAACGAATCAATTATTGACGCTGGCGCGTTACAAATTATGGAAGGGGCATTAAAAGTGTCTGATTTGCAGGCGCGGGAGATTATGATTCCGCGCTCGCAAATGAAAATCATTGAAGCTGACTTATCATTAGAGGAAATTCTTAACATAGTCATTCAATCACAACATTCTCGCTTTCCCGTAGTAGGAGAATCTTCCGATGATATTCAAGGTATTCTGTTGGCTAAAGAATTACTGCCGTTAGTTCTATCCGGTAAAGAGTGTTTTGATTTAAAGAGCCTATTACGCCCCGCCAATATTATCCCGGAAAGCAAGCGAATTAATATTCTCCTGCAAGAATTTCGAGAGCAACGCTACCACATGGCAATAGTGGTAGACGAATATGGTGGAGTATCCGGGCTACTAACTATTGAAGATGTCTTAGAGGAAATAGTCGGTGAAATTGAAGATGAGACCGATGAACATGAACCAGAGCAAATTCGTAAACTAGGCGACAACCTCTATTCGGTTGATGCGATTGCTGAGATAGCGGACTTTAACGAGTATTTTGATGTCGGCTTACCCGATGATGAATTCGACACCGTGGGCGGAATCGTTGTGCATGCCCTTGGTCGGCTACCCAAGGTGGATGAAACAGTCAGTATCGAAAATTTTGATTTCACCGTGATCGCAGCAGACAAGAGAAAGGTGACCTTGCTTCAAGTCTCTAAAACAATCTAATGAGAGGCGTCGTAAAACTTCAACATTACGGCGGCCTACTTTTTGCGGGCGCTATATTTCCACTTGGCTTAGCGCCTTTTCATTTTTGGCCGGCGGTACTCATAAGTATTGCCCTACTATTCCGTACCCTGCAACATAAAACCATAAAGCAAACGCTTTTGGACAGTACCACCTACGCGTTTGGCTTGTTTTTTGCCGGCGCCAGTTGGCTCTATGTCAGTATTCATGAGTATGGGTTTATCGCCGCGCCCCTAGCCCTATTGGCGACAGTATTGTTTTGTCTTTTTTTAGCCTTTCTTTTTGCTGTGCCCTTCGCTCTGAGTGCGCTTATCCCTCAAACACCTATTAGCTGGGTACTCGGACTTCCTTCCATATGGGTTCTTAGTGAATGGATAAGGACCTGGTTTTTGACAGGGTTTCCGTGGCTATTTGCCGGTTATAGTCACACCGAAACCTGGCTTAACGGCTGGGCTCCTGTCGGCGGCGTATTATGGTTAAGTCTTATTGCTGCATTTTCTGGGGTACTTTTAACGTTGATTTGCCAAGGATACATTAAAGTCTCCGCAGTGCGTCAGTCAATGGTAGCTCTACTATTTCTTGTGGTCACAGGCTATTGCTTGCAGCAATATGAATGGACTGAGGAAAGTGGCACGCCTTTATCAGTAACACTGATCCAGCCAAACATCCCACAGGGTGAAAAATGGTCTGCAGAAAAGCAATCAGCAATCCTCACGCAGTTAACCGCGCAAAGTGAAGCTCACTGGGACAAAGACTTGATCATCTGGCCAGAAATGGCTGTGCCTACTATTCCAGAGCGCATCCCTGGCTTTATAAAAAACCTTCAGGAGAAAGCCTTAAAGACAAATACGAGCCTACTGTCGGGTATAGTGACCTACGACAACGAAACCCATCGCTACTTTAATTCGATGATTGCTCTGGGCCTATCTAGCGGACAGTATAATAAAACACGTCTGGTACCTTTCGGTGAATATGTCCCCTTTGAGTCGATGCTGCGAGGGCTGATCAAGTTCTTCGACCTACCCATGTCGTCAATTGCAATTGGGGAGGTCAACCAACATCCGTTTTCAGTACAGGGACACTTTATTTCAGCGGCTATATGCTATGAAGTGGTCTATCCAGACCTAGTCGCTCGTAATAGTATTGATTCATCGATTATTATGACGGTGAGTAATGATGCTTGGTTTGGTCGCTCTATTGGTCCCAAACAGCATATGCAAATGGCTCAAATGAGAGCGCTAGAAAATGCCAAGCCTTTAATGCGTGGCACTAATAATGGCATTTCTGCATTAGTCGATCATAGGGGTCGAATTTACCAAAAAATAGAGCAGCACCAGAGTTCAGAGCTATCTGGCATTGTGCAAGCCAGAGTTGGTGCCACGGCATTTTCTAAATTTAGATCATGGCCAACCCTTTTTATAGTATTACTTGTTTGCATCGTTTTAATTAGGACAAAAAATAAAATTGAGATCGCGGAGGTCCCAACACATGTCAGTTAACAAAATATTACTCATCCTTTTACTCGGCTTGACAGTTTCACTTTCAGCAATTGCTTTGGACGTAGGCGATCAGGCTCCGGGATTTACCTTAGAAGCGACTGATGGCAACACCTACACCCTAGAGCAATTTCGCAACAAGCAAGCAATTGTGATTGCATGGTATCCCCAAGCATTTACATCGGGGTGCACCATTGAGTGTAAATCCCTAGCGCAGAATGGTCATTTGCTCAAAGAGCTAGATGTAACCTACTTCATGGCTAGCGTTGATCCTCTTGCAACCAATAAAGAATTTGCCGCTGAAAATGAAGCTGACTTCCCCTTACTCAGTGACCCCTCTAAAGAAGTCGCCAAGGCTTATGAAGTGTTGGCGTTTTACGGCGTTCCAAAGCGTCATACCATCTATATAGGGAAAAATGGCAAAATCCTCTACATTGACCGCGATATTCAAGCGGCAACGTCGGCAGAGGATATGGCGGCTAGGCTTAAAGCGCTCGGCATACCCGCCCGTCAAGCCAGCTAACACCTGATAACAACAGCTAAGTAGTCCTCGCGATGAATACTCTTCTGGGTATTCGTCTCGTGTGGCTGTTAGAGTGGGCTGCATTCGCCTATAATTCACGCTTAATTCGTAAACCCTATAAGCAGTGAATATTAATGACTTCAGACGTAGTATATAACCCCGCTCAGATAGAACGAGAAGCCCAGCAATTTTGGACAGACAACAAGACCTTTGAAGTCACTGAAGATCCTGACAAAGAAAAATTCTATTGCCTCGCCATGTTTCCCTACCCAAGCGGAAAGCTTCATATGGGCCATGTGCGTAACTATACAATAACCGACGTAATTGCTCGGTATCAGCGCATGCAAGGAAAAAATGTTCTTCACCCAATGGGCTGGGACGCCTTTGGCTTACCAGCGGAAAATGCTGCCGTTGAAAATAAAACCGCACCGGCTAAATGGACCCATGAAAACATTGCCTATATGAAGGCGCAGTTAAAGTCGCTTGGTTTTGGTATCGACTGGTCGCGAGAATTAGCCACCTGCGAGCCCGACTATTATCGTTGGGAACAATGGTTTTTTACAAAGCTGTATGAAAAAGGTCTTGTCTACAAAAAGACCAGCGCAGTTAACTGGTGCCCTAATGACGCCACTGTACTTGCCAATGAGCAAGTTGTAGACGGTTGTTGTTGGCGCTGCGACACACCTGTAGAGCGAAAAGAAATTCCCCAATGGTTCATACGTATCACTGACTATGCCGAGCAGCTATTGGACGATTTAGATGATCTTGATCAGTGGCCAGAACAAGTGAAGACTATGCAACGCAACTGGATTGGCAAGAGTCGCGGAGTCAATGTTACCTTTGATCTATTACAAAGTATTGCCGGACATCAAAACTTCGAGGTTTACACCACTCGACCTGACACTTTGATGGGCGTCACCTATCTAACATTAGCAACCCAACATCCAATAGCCCTAGAAGTGGCTCAAACTAATACTGCCTTAGCCGATTTTATAGAACAGTGCCAAACACAACAGATGTCCGAGGCAGAGATGGCCACGATGGAAAAGCTTGGTGTAGATACTGGAATTACAGCCGTGCATCCATTGACTGGGGAAGCTGTTCCCGTGTGGGTGGGGAATTATGTATTGATGGATTATGGCTCCGGAGCCGTAATGGCGGTACCCGCTCATGACCAGCGTGACCATGAGTTTGCTAAAAAATATCAACTACCGATAAAGCAAGTCGTGACGCCAATAGACAACCAAAGTTGTGATGTTGATGTTGAAGCTTTTGTTGGTAAAGGAATATTAATTAATTCAGGCTTATACGACGGGCTTGATTTTACCGCCGCCTTTGATGGCATGGCCACTGATCTTGAGTCGACTAACCATGGCGCAGTAACTACCAATTATCGTCTTCGTGACTGGGGTGTTAGCCGTCAACGCTACTGGGGTACGCCCATCCCTATGTATAACTTAGCTGAGGGTGGTGAAATTCCAGTACCTTTAGAGAAATTACCTATCATTTTGCCCACCGACGTTAAAATGGACGGTATCCAATCGCCGATTAAGGCAGACAAAAATTGGCGCATGGCCGAATTAAACGGCCAAACAGTTGAGCGTGAAACTGACACTTTCGACACCTTTATGGAGTCCTCTTGGTATCATGCTAGGTTTACCTGCTCCGATCTGGACAGCGCAATGCTTGACCCAGAGCGAGCCGATTACTGGCTTCCAGTAGATCAATATGTGGGGGGTATAGAGCATGCTATTTTGCATCTGCTATATGCTCGGTTCTACCACAAACTACTACGAGATGAAGGGCTAGTGAGCAGCAGCGAACCTTTTAAGAGCCTGCTATGCCAAGGGATGGTGCTGGCAGAATCTTTTTACACCGAGAACGCAGGCAGAAAAGTCTGGCTGTCTCCCAGTGAAGTTAAGGTCGAGCGAGATACAAAAGGTCGTGCCCTGACCGCCACCGACATTAAAACTGGTCTGCCAGTGCAAAGTGGTGGCATTACTAAAATGTCTAAGTCTAAAAATAATGGTATCGACCCCCAGACTACTATCGATAAGCATGGTGCTGATACGGTGCGGCTGTTCACAATGTTTGCCGCGCCCCCGGAGCAAACTCTAGAGTGGAGTGACGAGGGCGTGTCTGGTGCCTACCGATTCTTGCGTAAACTATGGAAGATGGTTCATGATCATCTAAGCCACAATACCATCGACCCACTAGATATCAGCGCCCTTAATGAGACGCAAAAAGATTTACGACGCAAGACTCACGAAACTATTGGCAAAGTTAACGATGATTATGGTCGGCGCAATACCTTTAACACGGCGATTGCTGCAGTGATGGAATTATTAAACGACGTTGGTAAGTTAACTGAGTTAGATAGGCAATCTATCGCGGTGAGACATGAAGCTTTGACCTGTGCTATTTTACTCTTATCCCCTGTGGCACCTCATATCTGTCATAGTTTGTGGGCGGCACTGGGTAACTCAGAATCAGTAGCAGATGCAAGCTGGCCTGCTGTCGACGAGACAGCCTTGATTCGTACAACTATAACCTTGGTTCTTCAAGTGAATGGCAAGGTACGTGGTAAAATCGAGGTGTCTGCCAATATTTCCAAGCAAGAAATTGAAGACATTGCCCTCAAGGATGCTAATGTTCTACGTTTTATAGACGGTTTTGTAATTCGAAAAATTATTGTTGTACCCGGCAGGTTAATTAATATAGTCGCTAACTAAGAGGCTGGTGATGAAATATAAAATCTTACTAATGGCCCTTACTCTCATCGTCTCTAGCTGTGGGTGGCAATTGCGGGATACCCAAATTATTCCTTCATCAATAGGGAGTATTTATGTTTCTTCCAGCAATCCTAATAGCGCCCTGATCACAGAACTTAAGCGAGCGCTGAACACTTATGGTGTATCGGTCGCATCTAATTCTGCAGGCGCAGACTATGCGGTAGTAATTGTTGACTTTAGGCAAAATCATCGTACCGCAAGCCTTAATGCCAGCGCCAGAGTCGCTGAGTACCAGCTTAATGAAGATGTTGATTTTTATATTACCGACTCTGAAGGTAATCAAATAACACCCTTGTCCACGGCCTCTGTGGAACGTGTTTATGAATTTAGTGAAGACGATATTCTAGCCTCAGATAATGAGGAAAAATTTGTGCGTGACGGGATGCGCGAAGATATAGTGCGTCAAATATTAAATCGATTGCGCATTTTTCCTCAGTGAAGAGGGCTCTGATAAACCCTAAGGGCAAGAGATGAAAATACGACCAGAGCAACTTGGCGCTCACCTCCAAAAGGACCTCTTGCCTGCCTATATAATTAGTGGTGATGAACCCTTACTCGCGCAAGAATCCGCAGACGCCGTGCGTTATGCCGCTCGACAACAGGGGTTTTCGGGAAGAGATGTTTTTTATGGCGATGGTAAATTCGACTGGGACCAACTGCACAATCAAGTTAACGCGCTATCATTGTTTGCTGAGAAAAAAATAATTGAAATCAACATTAGTAACGGCAAGCCAGGCGATAAGGGAAGCAAAGCAATTTGCGAGCTCTGCGCTAACCCAAATCCAGATAATCTATTGCTAATAATAGTGCCTAAACTTGAGCGCTCAGCACAAAATAGTAAGTGGGTTAAAAGTATAGAAACATTGGGAGCCCATGTTCAAGTTTGGCCGATCACGGGTGAACAATTGCCTCGTTGGATTAAGCAGCGTTTGCAAAATTCCGGGATAGAGGCAAACCAAGAGGCCGTTCAGATCCTTGCCGAGCGTGTTGAGGGCAATCTTTTAGCCGCTACTCAAGAAATAGAGAAACTTAAGTTATTAGCGATAGACGGGAAAGTTGATGCCATAACCATGTCCTCCGTAGTTGCTGATAGTGCGCGATACAACCTGTTTGAATTTGTTGACAAAATCTTGATAGGGGATGCTCAGTCTGCGGCGAGATCATTACGCGGCTTACAGAATGAAGGTACCGATGCAGTCCCCCTACTTTGGGCTATCACCCGTGAACTACGTATTTTAGTTAGAGCCAGCGAGCAGGTAGCTAGAGGTGAACGTAGTGACTGGGCGCTAAAAAATGCTGGGGTTTGGGAAAAACGTTTACCTCTATTTCGTCGCGCACTTAAACGATGCAGTGGCGCCCACCTTAGAATGTTAATGTATCAAGCGGGAGCCATTGATCAAGCTATTAAAGGTATCCGAAAAGCAGACGCTTGGGACGAGATGACTACCCTCGTTCTGTCTTTCGCTGGCAGCCAAATCCTAAAACCAAGCAATGTTAAGTTGCTAATAGAAAACTAGCGTAAACCCTTAGGTACGAGCCAATTTCTAATTTTACTGCCCACCTAACCAAAAATAAACCACACAAGTAATCACCAGAATCCCGATTAAATTGAGCATCAGCCCTTCTCTTACCATACGTTCAACTGTAATTTTACCGGTACCAAAAACAATCGCGTTGGGCCCAGTAGCCACTGGCAACATAAAAGCACAGCTTGCAGATAGGGCTGCTGGCAACATTAATAATGCCGGTTCAAAACCGGCGCCTAAGGACGCCGCCGCAAGAATCGGCATTAACAAGGCTGTTGTTGCGGTGTTACTGGTTATTTCTGTGAGGAAAGTGACCGCCATAGCAACAACGGCTATTACCACAATAATTGATAAACGAGTCACACCGGAAAGCGCGTCCCCGATTGCTGAGCTAATACCTGTGATCGCAAAGGCTTTCGCAATTGCTATGCCTCCGGCAAATAACAGCAAGACTCCCCAGTGAATAGTAGATGCCGACTCCCAATCCAACAACCTGCTTCCGGAACCATTAGGTATCACAAACATTAGCACCACTGCCGTTAAGGCTACTGCAGCATAATTTGCTGAAGGTACGCCGAACCAAGTAGTCCACCCACCGAATGGTTCGCGCAGGGTTATCCACGCTAGAGCAGTTAAACCAAATACAATCAGCACGCGAATTTCTTCGGCACGCCAATCGCCAACTTTAGGTATTACTAACGGAGAGCCATTTTTTAGATGGCGCGTCATCCATAAGCCAGCCACAGGAATCATAATCACAACCACGGGTAAGGCCCAAGCCATCCACTGGCTAAAGCTCGGCATGGAACCCGTAGTTTCAGCATACACTTTAAGAAAAATAACATTAGGCGGCGAGCCTATCGGAGTACCTAAACCGCCAATACTAGCGGAGTAAGCAATGCCTAGAAAAAGAGCTACAGCGAGCTTTTGGCTTTCATCAGAATTTTTCACACTGTCTATCACTGCGTAGGCGACAGGAAGTAACATAAGGGTAGTTGCCGTGTTTGACACCCACATACTCAATGCTGCAGACGCAACCATAAAGCCAAACACCAATCGACTCTGGCTCTCACCGCCAAACAGATTCACTAGCCCCAATGCAATCCGACGATGAGCACCGCTTTTTTCCATCGCTTTTGACAGCATGGCACCGCCCATTAATAAAATAATAAGTGGGTCACCGTAAGCCTGAGCAACTTGCTTGCCATCGAGTATACCTAGCAAAGGCATAACGCCTAAGGGAATCATCGATGTTGCTGGAATAGGAATAGGTTCAAATATCCACCACAGAGCGCAAAGAACCGTCAGGCCACCGGTTAAAGCTCCCTCGATTGCCCAACCGTAAGACAGCATTAAAGCCGAGACACCAGCACCCGCAAGAGGACCAATCCAGAGCATAAGTTGCTTAATTTGATAAGTCATTGTTCGTCTTTTAAAGTAAAGTCGCCGCGCTCATAGGCCATCACTAGCTCTGCAGCCTCGGATTGATCTTTTTCATTGACCATGATCGACAAGTGCCCCATGACTGCGACCTCTCCCAAACCACCCTGCAATGAAGCTCCGTGGAGAAAAACCTGAAAGCCGGCCTGCTCGATTAAGTCTCTGAGCAGCTGAGCTTCAAAATAATCACTGCCACGATACACTGAAATCATGACCGCCGCCTGCGCAATCTATATGCAATACCTACTAAAAGAATGCCCGAAATATTAGCTAGAAAATCAAGGGGATCCCCATAACGATATGCCGTCATGGACTGAGCTATTTCCATCAGCAAACCAAAAAGTGCAAGAACAACACCGATTCTCCAAAGCGCAAATCGATACCCATAAGCAGAAATAGCTAAAAGGAACAGCAGCCCATAGGCTACAGAATGATGCACTTTGTCCTGCCAGCTAACCAACTCATGAGGAACAGTAATAGGCAATAGGGATAATATCATCACGGCTAAAATAGCCGCCCAGAAGAAAATTTTAAAACTCGCCTGTAGTGACATTTTAGCCCTCAGTTATCTGCTTATTTAACTTAGTATACCGCTGTAAAGTCCCCATATCGCACCATTCCCCCGAATAAAGGATGCCGCTTATCCGATTAGAGAGAATCGCCGATCGCAGCACATTTCGCAATGGAAAAACGCTCTCCTGACCATCAATATCATTGAATAACTCAGGGCTTAATATACTAATTCCACTGTAGGTATGTCGTTCCGACCCAAAGCCTACTCTATTGCTCTCTAGCGAAAAGTCTCCCATTAGATTGTGCTCAGGATTATCCACCAGCACTAAATGAGCTAGGTTGTTCGGTTTTAACGGTTTGATCGATAGGGTTTCAATCGGAAAATCAGTCCAAATATCACCACTAATCAATAAGAAAGGGGCTGGGCCTAAGGCCGGCAAAGCATTAAAAATACCACCTCCAGTCTCTAAAGGGCTTTGTTCACGCGACCAAATTATCGTCACTCCGAAGTCGCTACCATCAGAAAAATAATCTTCTATTTGATCTGCTAACCAAGAGATATTGATGACAATTTCTGTTATACCAGCGGCCGACAGCCTTTTAATATGATATTCAAGCAATGGTTTCCCGGCGATTTTAAGCATAGGCTTGGGTGTTCTATCTGTTAGTGGCCGAAGTCGAGCACCCAATCCAGCGGCTAAAATCATTGCCTTCATTGCTGCCCACTCCGTTCCTTATACCAACCTTGCTTTAGCACATACGGTGTAATTTCGTGCTTAAACCAATAGGCAAATTCACGGGTCTCAGGATAGAGATTGGCTATCGCCAAGCTATAGGTAATCACTAGAGAGAGATCACCCAAATAATCAACTTTGTGATCTCTTAACGCTAATCTAGAAAATATACCCATCACTTTTATATGCCTTTGTAACCCCATAAGATCAAACCAGCGTAAAAATTCCTGATCGCTAACTCCGTCTACCAGCCCCAATTGCTCTAATTTTTTCTTATAATTTAGCGTCCTTTCTTGAACTAATTCCACAGGCCAGCGCACGTAGCAATCCCTTAAAAGAGACACCAGATCATAGGTGATAGGGCCATAGACAGCATCTTGGAAGTCGATCACTCCAATGCTGTCATCATTCAAGATCATTAAATTACGTGAGTGATAGTCTCGGTGAACAATAACCCTCGGCTGCTCTAACGCGCTACTAATTAGATCACTGTAAAGTTTTTCAATCATAAGCTGTGCCGCAGAATCAATCCTGATCCCAAGTAGCTCTTTTACAAACCAGTGTTGGAATAAATCGAGCTCTTCCGACAACAGCTCTGTGTCATATGCCTTGAAAATGTGAGGGTTAACCGGTAATTGTTGAATTGATAGGAGCGTGGCCTCCGCTTGCTGATAGCGATATTTAACGGTTATATCGGTGAGAACCGACTGTACTAATTTATCACCAAAGTCTTCTAACAGTAAAAAGCCACGAGTAAAATCAACCGCTCTAATCGAAGGCCGTCTTATGCCAGCAGTTTTAAACACTAATGAGATATCGACGTAGGCCTCGTTCTTTTCCTGGCTTGGAGGTGAATTAACTGCGATAAGGCTTGGCTGAGTATTTAATCGATAATAGCGGCGAAACCCAGCATCACCTTTGAGAGGAGAGAGACGCAGCGGCTCAGCAAGTTTGTTGCCCGCGGGTAGATAAGCCAAAATCCAATCTATAAAACTCTGGCTAAGATCGCTATCCATCAGTTTCAATTCCTCCAAAGGACGCTGATTTATCGGCTACAAGCACTGTATCTATTCTCCCTTGGCAATAAAATTTAATTTTAGCTCATTTAAGTCATTTGATCGCGCTAATAGTCGAATATATCAGGTAAAATGTTCTGGTATTAATATGACTGTTGGACTCTGGCTCTGATGCTAGCAAATCAATACATTGTTACCCGACTTAATCTGCGTTTTATAATAGCGGCGGCCATCATTCTCGCATGGCCAATGACCACGCTAGCTAATGAAAGTGACTCCGCACCTCACAGCCTTGACTGGGTTAAAGCCCAGAATATGACCGACGAGCAACGCGGAAAACTACCTCCTAACTGTTGTGGTGCCTATATTGAACCTCAATACGATGGTCAAGACGCTGATTTGAAGATGGAAGATGCACCTCTAAGGATTAAAGCTATCTCCACAGAAGCACCTTCTGATTCAGTAGCGATCTTAGAAGGTGATGTTCATATATCTCAGGGTAACCGTGAGGTTCGCAGTCGCCATGCCAGAGTAGATAAGTCGATCGGACAGGTTTCGCTGAAAGGCGATGTACAATTTCGTGAACCAGGATTATTGCTAATCGGCGATGAGGCCATCATCGATATGGCTACACGAAATGTACAGGTCAACAATGTAAACTATGTCATTCATCAAGCTTCAATCCGCGGCGTCGCCAAGCAAGTAAACCGGACAGCCGAAGATATTATCGTTATTTCTGATGCTTCATACTCGTCCTGCCAACCCGGCGATTCAAGTTGGCAGTTAGTGACTAAAGAAATTAAAATTGATCAAAATTCTGGTTTCGCTACAGTTAAAAGTGCCCGCCTAGAAGTCAAAGATGTCCCAATTTTCTACTTACCCTACATGAAATTTCCAATCGATGATCGTCGCGCGTCAGGTTTACTATTTCCCGCGATCGATATGAACCAAAAAAATGGCTTAGATTTTACCCAGCCAATTTATTGGAATATCGCTGAGAATTACGACGCAACAATATCTCCGCGTTACATTCAACATCGCGGTTTTGGTCTAGAGACAGATTTTCGTTATATGAATAGCTGGTCTAAAAATAAGGTCTCTGCTGCTTTTTTAACCAACGACAAAGGTGGAAATGACGCCGAAAAAATTGACCCTCTGACTGGGCTTTACCCGAATGAGGGTGAAGATCGCTATATGTTCAATCTCAACCATCTTGGCGGCGAAGGCCTGCCTTGGACGACCTCGGTAGATTACAGTAAGGTCAGCGACATACAATACGTTCGTGATCTTGGTAATATGACGCTCGATGAGACTAGCAGAACCCACTTGCAGCAGCGAGCCGATGCTAGCTATAAGACCGATCATTGGAACTATCGTATCGAAAGTCGGGACTATCAGGTAATCACAGAAGGGTTAGATGATCAGTACTCAGTCTTACCTAATGTGACTATCGATGGCTATTATCGTTTTGCTAACAATATGGTGGTAGACCTTAACAACCAATACACCCTATTTAACCACAACAATCCAGGCATGATTGAAGGTAGCCGCAGTCGCGTTGATTACGGTATAAGTTGGGATCAGCGCTGGAATTGGGGTTACTTTAAGCCAAAAGTACAACTGAAACACCTTGCCTACAGCCTAAATGATCCAGGTGACCTTTCAGTTCAGTTAACTAATAGAAGTCCCGAAATTACCGTTCCTGTCTACAGTCTTGACACCAGCGTCTTCTTTGAAAGAAATTCAAGCTGGTTGGATGGTTATACGCAAACTTTTGAGCCGCGACTGTTTTATCTAAAATCAACCTACAGAGATCAATCGTCATTACCTGACTTTGACACAAGAGAACTCACCCCCTCTTATGAAAAACTGTTTCGCGACGGCCGCTTCGTCGGCGGCGATAGGATTTCTGACGATAAGCGTTTGACACTAGGTTTTACCACTCGCTTTATTGACCAAGCATCCGGCCAAGAGCGCTTCAGAGCGAGTATCGCCCAGTCTGTGTACTACGCAGATCGATTAGTAACATTGGCAGCGGCACCCACTGCCAAAGAATTATCCGACATGGGTCGAGATAAATCTCTCATCGCGATAGAACTGGCCGGTCGAATCAATAAGAAATGGCGTTTCAATACAGATCTCGTCTACAACGATTTCGATCATCATCTACAAAAAAGTAGCCTAAGTCTTCGCTATAATGACCGAGAAAGAAGACTATTCAACTTCACTTATAGATATACTAGCAGGGATTCTCGGTTATATGATATTCAGGCGGTCGACCAAGATATAAAGCAAGCTAATGTGTCGGCGTTCATCCCAGTATCGAATAATTTTAATCTCGTTGGGCGCTGGAGTCATGATTTTACAAATCGCAGGGAACTTGAAGTGTTCGCTGGGTTCGAATACAACAACTGTTGTTGGAGAGCATCCCTTGTCGCTCGCAGATGGTTGGATAGAGATGATGAGGTATTGTTTCCCGAGCAAGAATTAAGAGGCAAAAATGGTCTCTTTTTCCAAATAGAATTTAAAGGTCTGGCTGGCAGTAGTGGCCGGGTAGATACAATGTTACGCAATGGTATTTATGGATATGAACATACAGAGAACTTCTAAACAAAAACTCGCTGGATTAATCTTAGTTATTAGTATGCTTTTTTTACCTAGCATGGTTAATGCTCAGATTAAAGTCTTAGATAAGATAACCGCCATCGTCGATGATGATGTGGTGTTACAAAGCGAGCTAGATCAAAGAATGATGGTGGTACTAACCCAGATCCAAGCTTCTGGTACTAAGGCGCCTCCAGAGGATATTCTGACACAACAGATACTCGAGAGACTAATCTCTGAGCGTCTGCAACTTACTATGGGTTACAGCGCAGGTATCCGCATCACTGATGAAGAGCTCAATCAAGCTATAGCTCGGATTGCCACAAGCAACAAACAAACTATGGACGAGTATATCGACCAGCTTGCTCTGCAAGGCAGTAGCGTAGCTATAATCCGAGAAGAGATTCGCAATGAAATGACGATTCTTAGGGTCCAGCAAGGCAAGGTGATGCGTCGTATCAGAATTAGCGAGCAGGAATTAGATAATTTTTTGAGTTCCGAAGAAGGTCGTTTTGTCACCTCTCCCGATGTCAATATTGGCCAAATTTTACTTTCAATATCCAGCGGATCTAGCAAGCAGAAGATCGATGGAATACTTGATAGGGCGCAAACATTGTTAGATGAAGCTAATAACGGAGAAGACTTTAGAGCGCTAGCCATTGCCAACTCCGCAGACCAATCCGCCCTTCAAGGTGGCGACCTTGGTTGGAGAAAAATGGCGCAATTGCCCGGTGTATTTATTGATGCCGTAGAGCGATTAGACCTCGGTGAGATATCCAAACCTATCCGCAGTGACGCAGGCTATCACTTGATTAAACTTTATGAGCGTCGTGGCGGCGGAAAGCAACTGATAGAACAGCACTTCGCACGGCACATTCTAATTAAACCCAATCAAATTCGCGATGAAAGTACGACTATTGATCAACTCAATAAATTACGCGCACAAATTATTGCCGGGGAAGACTTTGCTATTCTATCTAAAGAATTTTCAGAAGATCCCGGGTCTGCTTTAAATGGCGGCGAATTAGGCTGGTCCACTCCAGGAATGTTTGTTCCTGAGTTTGAGCAAACCATGAGTACCATTGCAGTTAATGACGTAAGTACACCGTTCGCATCTCAATTTGGCTGGCATATTCTGCAAGTGACCGAACGTCGGGAACAGGATTTTAGTGGTGAGATCTTGAGGAATAGAGCGCAAACGATGCTCCGACAGCGAAAGTATGAAGAAGAGCTTCAGGTCTGGCTTCAAGAAATACGTGACGAGGCCTTTATCGAAATTAAAGCGCCGGCTAAGTCATGACACTCAATCTGGCATTGACCCCGGGGGAGCCCTCCGGGGTCGGTCCTGATGTACTAATCCAATTGGTCCAACAAAAACAGCAGCAGCAATTTATAGCGTTCGCCGATCCAGATATGTTGGCAGAGCGCGCCATTCTGCTCGACCTGCCGCTTAATCTAGTTGAAGTGAAGGACGACTTTGTCTCATCAATACCTGGTGAACTTGCCATTGTTCCAATTAAGGTGGCGATGCCAGTCGTACCTGGTGTGCTAAATGAAGCCAATGCATCCTATGTGCTCAACTGTTTAGATGCTGCGATCGCTTCCTGTGAAAAAGGCGTATGCCACGCGATGATCACGGGGCCTGTACAGAAATCCATTATTAATGACGCTGGCATTAAATTTAGCGGCCATACTGAATATTTGGCTAAAAAAACAAACAGTGACACTGTAGTAATGATGTTGGTAACAGAGCAGTTACGCGTTGCTTTAGCAACCACTCATCTCCCTCTTCGTGATGTTCCTGACGCTATTTCTGCCGAGCTCCTCACGTCAGTAATCGACGTGCTACATCAAGACCTTCAAGATAAATTCGGCATACAACAGCCTACGATTCTAGTCAGCGGCCTCAACCCTCACGCAGGAGAAGGCGGACATTTAGGACAAGAAGAGATTGATATTATAGTGCCTGTAATTAGTAGATATCGCGAGGCCGGTTTTAATTTGGTGGGGCCTCTACCCGCTGACACACTATTTACCCAGAAGTACCTTAAGGGTGCAGATGCAGTTTTAGTGATGTACCACGACCAAGGATTACCTGTGCTGAAGTATCAGGGCTTTGGTAGAGCCGCCAACATAACCCTCGGCCTGCCTATTATCAGGACATCGGTTGATCACGGTACAGCGCTAGATCTTGCCGGTACGGGTTCTGCAGACATTGGTAGTTTACACACCGCAATAAAGGTAGCGGTGCAAATGGCTGGCAACCAAATATGAAGAAGGACCACCAAGCTCGCAAACGATTTGGCCAAAATTTCCTTATCGACCAACAGGTAATAAGCCAAATAATCTCTGCTATTGGTCCGAAAGTCAGCGATAACCTCATAGAAATTGGGCCTGGCACTGCTGCGCTGACCGAGCATCTTATAAAACGATGCCCCAGCATGTCTGTTTTGGAATTAGATCGTGATTTGGTGAAGTTATTAGCCGCTAAATTTGCCGATTATCCTGAATTTACTATTCACAGTGGTGATGCTCTAGATGTAGATTTTACCCAATTTTATGATGGCCGAGATTTGCGACTTGTAGGGAACTTACCCTACAACATTTCCACTCCAATTCTCTTTCATCTACTTCAAGTGGGTCATCTAATCAAAGATATGCATTTTATGTTGCAGCGCGAAGTGGTGGACCGTTTGGGCGCGAGCCCTGGCAGCAAGACATATGGAAGGCTATCGGTAATGATTCAATACCACTGCCAGGTGATGCCGATTATCCCTGTCCCTCCTGAATCCTTTAGGCCAGCCCCCAAAGTTCAATCTGCAGTGGTTAGATTAAAACCTCACCGACAGAAACCCTTTGTCGCTGAAAATGAAATCCTATTCGGACAGGTCGTTAATCTGAGTTTTCAACAGCGTCGAAAGACTCTCAGAAACTGTTTGAAATCGCTATCACATGCTTTGGGCGACTTAGATGGACAGCTGGACCTTTCATTGCGGCCAGAACAACTGGCAGTCAGCGATTTTGTCGCAATTGCCAACCACATCAATCAAACAATGAGCGAGACTTAATGGCTATTAGCAATCACCCTATTTTAGTTACGGTTATTACTGAGTATCTAGATGACCAATCCCGGCCCGATGAAAGTCGTTATGCATTTGCCTACCATATAACGATCAAAAACCAGAGTGTGCGTTCAGCAAAGCTACTTACGCGGCACTGGATCATTATCGACTCTAACCAAGAGCGCCAGGAGGTGCATGGAGAAGGTGTTGTCGGAAAACAGCCTATCATCCTCAGTGGTGACCACTACAAGTACACTAGCGCAGTGGTGCTAGACACACCGGTGGGGACCATGGAAGGCTCATACCAGCTTGTCGATGATTGTGGTGTAGCCTTTAATGCGCCGGTCAAGCCGTTTCTCCTCTCAACCCCCAATACGGTCCATTAGGTGACTCATTACGCTGTAGGGGACATTCAGGGCTGTTTTGATGCCTTGATAGAGCTCCTATCGAAGATTCAGTTTGATCCGAACAAGGATCATCTAATAGCCGTTGGCGATCTGGTCAATCGAGGGCCGAAATCACTCGAAACCTTACGTTACTGTAAAAATCTTGGTGATTCATTTACTACAGTGCTAGGAAACCACGACCTCCACCTGCTGGCGATAGCTCATGGAATAAGGGAACCTACTCCGAAAGATACGCTTGATCCGATACTTGAAGCTTCAGACAGAGATGAAATACTTGACTGGCTGCAACAACAACCCCTTCTCCTAAACATTAAAGGCTATACAGTTGTTCACGCGGGCATACCCCCTCAATGGTCCATTATTCAAGCTGCGGCGCTTGCGAATGAGGTCAGTCAAGCACTGACCTCACAAAATAGCGGTGATTATTTTGCCGCCATGTACGGCAATCTTCCCCTGCTGTGGTCAGATAATCTAGAATCACCGGACAGACTAAGAGTAATCACTAATTACTTAACGCGCATGAGGTTTTGTAAGGCCCAAGGGGAGCTAGAGTTCGACTCTAAAAGTACCATAACCCCGCCGGCAGGGTATAAAGCTTGGTTCGATCACGCTCAGCGGAATACCCGTGAGAATAAAATAATCTTTGGACACTGGGCCGCTTTAGAAGGGCGCGATTGCGGCGACAATCTGTTTCCTTTAGACACTGGCTACGTATGGGGTGGTGCAATGAGAATCATGAACCTAGATACCCAAGAATACATCCATTTAAACACGTAGCAAAGGCTAATTAACGTGATTTGAATAAACATAAAAAAAGCCGAGCAAAAGCTCGGCTTTAATTATTCGGTAGGACCCACTATTCAGCTGCGACTTCCAGTACTTCACCCGACGTTTCACCCATCTCGCGACCCACAAGCTCAACATAAGCCATGGGCGCCTTATCTCCGGTACGATTTCCACATTTCAAAATACGTAGATATCCACCGGGCCGCTCGGAAAAACGAGGCCCAAGATCAGAGAATAATTTTCCGACTGTTGCTCTGTCACGCAATCGATCAAACGCCAACCGTCGATTAGCAACACTGTCTTCCTTTGCTAGCGTAATAAACGGCTCAGCAAAACGACGGAGCTCCTTTGCTTTGGGCAGAGTAGTCTTAATGAGCTCATGCTCAATAAGCGACGCAGTCATATTTCGGAACATTGCCCTTTTATGAGTACCTGTTTTGTTCAGCTTGCGGCCACTATAGCGATGACGCATGATTCAATTCCTTAATTCGTTGCTTTCTCAGCAATGCTTTCTAAATAAAATAACTTAACCTAACTCGCGTTCACTTTTAAGACTCGCCGGAGGCCAGTTCTCTAGGCGCATGCCCAATGATAGGCCACGTGAGGCTAAAACATCTTTAATCTCTGTAAGCGACTTCTTACCTAGATTCGGCGTTTTCAATAACTCAACTTCAGTGCGCTGAATTAAATCACCAATATAGTAAATGCTTTCTGCTTTAAGACAATTTGCAGATCTTACCGTAAGTTCAAGGTCATCAACCGGACGGAGCAGAATAGGATCAATCTCCTCTTCTTTCTCTTCGGGCTCGGCTGTTGTTTCCCCTTGTAGATCTACAAACACTGCCATTTGCTGTTGCAAAATAGTGGCCGCGCGTCTAATCGACTCTTCAGGATCAATAGTGCCGTTAGTCTCAAGTTCCAAAACTAACTTATCAAGATCCGTGCGGTTCTCCACTCGTGCGTTTTCAACACTATAAGACACCTTAGATATAGGACTAAAAGAAGCATCAAGTTGCAGGCGGCCTATAGTACGACCTTCCTCTTCACTAACGCGAGAGTCAGACGGCTGATAGCCCCTACCACGCACTACTTTAAGCTGCATATTTAGTGAAGTTTTACCTGAGATAGTAGCAATTACGTGGTCAGGGTTAATGACTTCTAAATGGCTATCACACTCGATATCGCCTGCCGTCACTACACCTGGCCCTTTTGCCTTCAAGGTTACTGTCGTCTCTTCTCGACCTTCCATAGTCACCGCTACACCCTTAAGGTTAAGCAGCATTTCCATAACATCCTCTTGAATACCTTCAATCGTGCTGTATTCATGTTCTACGCCATCAATTTCGACTTCGACAATGGCGCAGCCAGACATTGAGGACAATAGAATACGACGAAGCGCATTTCCTAATGTATGACCAAAGCCACGCTCTAAAGGTTCAAGAACAACCTTAGCATGGGTGAGGTTATAAGCAGTTACATCGATATTTCTCGGTGTAAGCATTTCAGTAGCAGAATTTTGCATATTATTACCTGTAAGAGCTAACAGCCATTATTTAGAGTAAAGTTCTACGATCAGATTCTCATTAATCTCTGAAGGCAAGTCGGAACGATCTGGGATTCGAGTAAAAGTGCCTTCCATTTTATTACTATCTACACTGATCCACTCAACGTCCCCTCTCTGCGCCGCAAGCTGCATAGCAGTCTGCACACGGAGTTGCTTCTTAGATTTCTCGCGAAGCCCAACCAAATCACCTTCTTTGACCCGGAACGACGCGATATTAACTTTTTCGCCATTTACTAAGATAGAGTTATGCGCAACCAACTGCCGCGACTCGGCACGAGTAGCGCCAAAACCCATTCTGTAAACAACGTTATCAAGCCGTGACTCAAGCAAGGTCAATAGGTTTTCACCAGTATTACCCTTAATTGAGGCCGCAGCCTTATAGTAGCCGCGAAATTGCTTTTCCAAGACGCCGTAGATACGACGTACCTTCTGCTTCTCGCGCAACTGAACACCGTAATCTGACAAACGCCCGCGACGCTGGCCATGTTGACCTGGTGCGCTGTCTGCACGACATTTTGATTCTAAGGGACGCACGCCGCTTTTAAGGAACAGATCTGTCCCTTCACGACGTGATAGTTTACAAGTTGGTCCAAGATATCTAGCCATTATTGTTCTCTCTTACACGCGGCGTTTTTTAGGAGGACGGCAGCCGTTATGTGGAACTGGCGTCACATCCGTAATGTTAGTGATTTTGTATCCGGCATTATTGAGCGCACGAACTGCTGACTCTCTGCCTGGCCCGGGACCCTTTACCTGAACGTCAAGGTTTTTCAACCCGTAGTCCTTGGCGGCTTCACCGGCACGTTCTGCTGCTACCTGAGCTGCAAAAGGAGTACTCTTACGCGAACCACGGAACCCAGACCCACCTGAAGTCGCCCATGAAAGGGTATTACCCTGACGATCGGTGATGGTCACAATAGTGTTATTAAACGACGCATAAATATGCGCCACGCCGTCAATGACGGTCTTCTTTACCTTTTTACGGGCTGGTTTAACTGCTGCTTTTGCCATAACAAACCGATCCTAATTATCGTTTAATGGGACGCTTGGGACCTTTACGGGTTCGCGCGTTCGTTTTAGTGCGCTGTCCACGCACCGGCAAATTACGTCGATGACGAAGACCACGATAGCAGCCCAAATCCATCAAACGCTTAATATTCATGCTCGTTTCTCTACGTAGATCACCTTCAACTTCGTTTTGCCCTACGGCAGTACGTAACTGATCAAGCTCACCATCGTTTAATGCAGAAATTTTAGTGTCTTCTGCAATACCCACTTCCGCGCAGATCTTTCTGGCGGTAGGGCGACCAATACCAAACACGTACGTCAGTGAGATCACTGCGTGCTTGTTATCAGGAATGTTGACACCGGCAATACGGGCCATTCACATTACTCCACTTATACTACGGGTTTACTCAGTACCCCGGCCTTGCAGTAACTGCAAAAAGGCGCGGTAGAATACCGATAGATCAATCAAAAATCAACCAATTATCCTTGACGCTGTTTATGACGAGGCTCAACAGTACAAATAATACGAACCACGCCCTTACGACGGACAACTTTACAATTTCGACAAATCTTTTTAACCGATGCACGTACTTTCACAGCATCACCTCTCTATCGACGGCCAACGTTTTTAAGGTTGGCCTTTTTCATCAGCGAATCATATTGTTGTGACATTAGATGAGACTGCACTTGAGCCATAAAATCCATTGTTACAACAACCGCAATTAACAGCGATGTACCACCCAGATAAAACGGTACATTAAAGTACACGTTCAAGAACTGTGGCATCAGACAGATCAAGGTAATGTATACACCACCTATC
Source organism: Porticoccaceae bacterium (assembly GCA_028822155.1). Taxonomy (GTDB): domain Bacteria; phylum Pseudomonadota; class Gammaproteobacteria; order Pseudomonadales; family Porticoccaceae; genus HTCC2207. The sequence goes on along the minus strand of JAPKEJ010000002.1, from coordinate 5,218 downwards.
AATGTCAACCTGGTGGTGACACTATCAATATATTTAGCGGTGTGTTCTCCAGGACGAATCCCAGGCAGGTACGCACCACCTTTTTTCAAGTTATCAGCTACTTCCCTTGGGTTATACATCAACGCTGTATAAAAGAAGCTGAAGAAAATAATCAAACTAGAGAACAGCAAAATATAAAGAGGCTGTCCTGGACCTATCAGTATTGCGACATCTTGCAACCAAGCTGGCGCGTTAACTCCCTGCCCAAACCACTGGCTTATAGAGGTTGGGAATAATAACAAGCTGCTAGCAAAAATCGCAGGAATTACACCGGCCATATTAACTTTCAATGGCAGATGGGACGTTTGCGCATTGTAGGCTTGACGCCCCTGTCGCTGAGCATAGTTAACGGTTAAACGACGCTGACCGCGCTCTATAAAGACCACAAAATACACAACACCAATCGCTATCAATAATACAAAAATCAGCATTAGTGGGTTCAGGTCACCCTGTCTAGCTGACTCTAAAGCCTGTCCAACTGCGCCGGGAATTCCCGCAACGATACCAGCAAATATCAACATCGAAATGCCATTACCAATACCACGCTCAGTGATCTGCTCACCAAGCCACATCAAAAATACCGCACCTGCTACCAACGATGAAATAGCAACCGCATAAAACATTGTGCTTACTTCATAAGCCAATCCTTGGGAGGCAAACCCAACCGACATCGCAGTGCCTTGAATGGTCGCCAGCAAAACCGTCCCGTATCGGGTATATCGGTTAATCGTCCTACGTCCACTATCGCCTTCTTTCTTAAGTTGCTCTAGTGACGGCACCGTTGCCGACAATAATTGCATTATAATCGAAGCCGAAATATAGGGCATAACGCCCAGCGCCAATATACTTAGTCTCTCAAGCGCACCACCGGAGAACATATTAAACAAACCAAGGAACGTGCCTTGGTTTTGACCAAAAAGATCGGCCAAACGATCTGGATCAAATCCTGGTACCGGAATATGCGTTCCGATACGGTAGATGATAATTGCCATGAACAAAAAGCGCAGACGAGCCCATAGCTCACCTAATCCTTTTTGATTGCCCACGGGCATACCACCTGGTTTAGCCATTATTATTTACTCTTCTACCTTGCCGCCGGCAGCTTCAATCGCTGCAATGGCACCTTTAGTAGCTCCAACACCTTGCAAAGTAACGGCTTTAGTCACCTCGCCCGAGCAAAACACCTTGGCTCGAAGAATATTACTATTAATCAATCCCGCCTTTCGCAGTGCATCGATATCAATAACGACACCTTCCACTAAATCAAGCTCAGACAACCTAATCTCTGCCGTAACCGCAGCTAATCTAGAGGTAAAACCATATTTAGGAAGACGCTTTTGGAGAGGCATCTGACCGCCTTCAAATCCAGGACGAATACTACCGCCAGAGCGTGATGCCTGACCTTTATGGCCACGACCAGCTGTTTTCCCTAAACCACTGCCAATACCACGGCCAGCACGCTTACGGTCTTTTGTACTGCCCGGAGCCGGGCTAAGGGTATTCAGGCGCATCTTAAGCTTCCTCAACCTGTAACATATAGTTAACTTTATTTATCATTCCACGAACTGACGGGGTATCTTCAACCTCAACAGTATGCCCAATCCGACGCAGACCCAAACCCATCAAACAAGCCTTATGGTTCTTCAACCTACCAATAGAGCTCTTAGTTTGTGTCACTTTAACTTTCAATATTTTCGCTTTAGCCATGATCTACATCCAATAACCGACGTGCCTAGTGGGCCGTCACTTAATTAAGAATTTCTTCTACAGATTTTCCGCGTTTTGCTGCAACATCGTCCGGAGAACTCATTGCCTCTAACGCTTTAAAAGTAGCTCTTACAACATTAACTGGATTCGTAGAGCCGTAGCACTTAGCCAAAACGTTTTGAACTCCAGCTAACTCTAAAACAGACCGCATAGCACCACCAGCAATAACGCCAGTACCTTCAGATGCAGGCTGCATATAGATCTTAGACGCCGCATGTATTCCTTTAGTAGGATATTGGATCGTTGTCCCATCTAAAGAAACCTCAATCATATTGCGGCGTGCAGCTTCCATAGCCTTCTGAATTGCCATTGGAACTTCCCGAGCCTTACCGCGCCCAAAGCCAACCTTACCGTTGCCGTCACCAACAACAGTCAGCGCCGTAAAAGCAAAAATTCGACCACCTTTAACCGTTTTTGCTACACGGTTAACTTGGACTAGCTTTTCCATCATGCCTTCAGCAGCATCTTTTTGATCTGTACGAGCCATATCTTCTACCTATTAAAATTCGAGGCCGGCTTCACGCGCGGCGTCTGCCAGTGCTTTAACACGGCCATGATATTTAAATCCACTACGATCAAATGCTACAGAGGTAACACCCGCGGCTACCGCTCGTTCAGCGACTAACTTACCGACCGCTGAGGCAGCGCCGATATTACCTGTGCTGCCAGCACGTAATTCTTTTTCTAGAGTCGAGGCCGTGGCGAGGACTTTATCCCCATCAGCCGCAATAATCTGCGCATAGATATGACGTGGAGTGCGGTTAACACACAACCGCGTTACCCCCTGTTCACGGATCTTCATCCGTACTCTCTTAGCCCTGCGCTGACGTGAAACTTTTTTATCGCTCATCGTTTTACCCTGTTACTTCTTCTTGGCTTCTTTACGTCTTACATACTCACCAGAAATTCTAACGCCCTTACCCTTATATGGCTCAGGTGGCCGAAAAGCACGGATCTCAGCTGCTGCCTGCCCTAATTTCTGTTTGTCTGAAGACTTCAATAGCACTTCGGTTTGACTCGGTGTCTCTGCAGTTACACCATCGGGTAACTGATAAACAACTGGATGTGAAAACCCAAGCGTCAAGTTAATTTTTGAACCCTGCACCTGTGCCCTGTAACCAACACCAACCAGGTCCAATTTCTTCTCAAAACCCTGTGTTACCCCAGTGACCATATTGTTCACCAACGAACGGGTAGTCCCGGACATTGCGCGAGCAAATGTGTCACTAGAACGAGCAGAAAAAGTAAGCACGTTATCTTTCTGCTTTATTTCAACTTGCTCGTTGATCGGCATAGCTAAGGTACCTTTAGCACCTTTAACCGATATATCTGCCCCACCTAAGGTAACTTCTACACCTTTTGGTAGCTCAACTGGATTATTCGCAACTCTAGACATTTTTAATTCCTATCAGAATACTGTACAGAGCACTTCACCACCGATACCGGCTGCTCTGGCGGCACGATCAGTCATCACGCCCTTGCTAGTAGAGACAATAGCAACACCAAGACCACTGCGCACTTTAGGCAAATCATTAGTGCCAACATAAAGTCGCAAACTGGGCTTACTGATGCGAGTAATCTCTTCGATTACTGGCTTGCCTTCGAAATACTTAAGCTCAACCGTTAAACTCGGCTTAACTTCGTCTGTGACACTAAAGCCACCAATATATCCTTCGTCTTGCAACACCTTAGCCAAAGAAGCCTTAAGCTTTGAAGCAGGCATAGTCACCTCTGGCTTACTGCGGTGGTGCGCATTACGAATGCGGGTCAACATATCTGAAATAGGATCTTGCATACTCATAGTGTTTGGCTCCTCAACCTACCAACTGGCTTTAACCAGCCCCGGAACTTCACCACGCATTGCTGCTTCGCGTAGTTTGTTTCGGCACAGGCCAAACTTACTGTAAACACCATGTGGGCGTCCCGTGATACGACAACGATTACGCTGACGTACTGGGCTCGCATCACGTGGCAATTTTTGTAACTTCTGTTGCGCTTCCCAACGTTCTTCGTCGCTCGCTGTAACGCTACTAATTATTGCTTTTATCTCAGCCCGCTTCGCAGCGAACTTTGCAACTGTTTTGGTGCGCTTAAGTTCGCGCTGAACCATAGATGTCTTAGCCATTTATCTAAACCCTCAACTTTTTAACGGGAAGTTAAAGGCGCGTAGTAATGCGCGACCTTCATCGTCGTTACGTGCTGTAGTGGTGATAGTAATATCTAATCCACGCAACTTATCAATTTTTTCATAATCAATCTCTGGAAAGATGATCTGCTCAGTGACGCCCATAGAAAAATTTCCTCTGCCGTCAAACTGCTTAGGACTTATACCACGAAAGTCTCGTATACGAGGTATAGCTATTCCTACCAAACGCTCTAGAAATTCGTACATCCGATCAGCACGCAAAGTAACCTTAGTACCAATTGGCCAACCCTGACGAACTTTAAACCCAGCAATAGATTTACGAGCATTATTGATCACAGGCTTTTGCGCTGAAATCAACGTTAGGTCAGCAACCGCATTCTCAAGCGACTTTTTGTCACCAATAGCCTCTCCAACACCCATATTAAGGGTAATTTTGGTGATGCGCGGCACTTCCATCACGTTAGCTAACCCAAGCTCTTTTTGAAGCTTTTGGGCCAACTCATTTTTATATACTTCTCTCAACCTTGCCATTAGGGTTACCTGTTTACTTAAGCGTCGACAGCTTCGCCGCTAGACTTAAAGACACGAATCTTTTTGTTATCATCCTGGACCTTAAAACCTACTCGGTCCGCCTTGTTTGTGGCGCTATTAAAAATCGCCACATTAGACGCCTGTATCGGCGCTTCTTTTTCAATAATGCCGCCAGGAATACCGGCATTTGGGTTCGGCTTCTGATGCTTCTTAATCATTTGAACACCAGATACCAATAAACGACCATTATCCATAACCTTAAGGACTTTGCCTCGCTTACCTTTATCTTTTCCTGTGACAACAACAACCTCATCATCACGCTTAATTTTAAGCATTACCATTTCAAAATCCTCGCTTACAGCACTTCAGGTGCTAGGGAAATAATTCGCATAAACCGCTCATTGCGCAGCTCGCGAGTTACCGGCCCAAAAATACGTGTACCAATCGGCGCCAAATTAGCATTCAACAATACCGCAGCATTATCGTCAAACTTAATAAGGCTTCCATCCTGCCGTCGTAACCCCTTCCTAGTACGAACCACTACCGCACTCATCACTTGGCCTTTCTTAACCTTGCCACGGGGAATCGCCTCTTTGACGGTAACCTTAATAATATCACCGACTCGAGCATAACGACGGTGCGAACCGCCCAATACTTTAATGCACATAACGCGACGTGCGCCGCTGTTGTCTGCTACATCAAGATAACTTTCTGTTTGAATCATTTTCCTACCCC